>NZ_JAMZGH010000024.1:0-116826 GCF_024158805.1 Chromobacterium sp. S0633
CCGCCAGCGTCGGGACGGGCGCGCGCTCCGGCGGCGTCGCGGCGACGATCAGGGCCGGCAGCGCCGCGCCAGCCGCGTCGTCGCGCCGAGCAGGCCGCGTCGGGGGTCGAAGCGGGCGATGGAGATCGACGGCATGGACGGCGGCGGAGCCGGAGCGGCGACCGGTTCGGGCCGGGGCGCGGGCGCCGGGAGCGCTTCCGCTGCCCTTGCCGCGTCGGGCGCGCGCCGCAGCGCCGCTTGCAGTTGAGGAAACAGGGTCTCCACCCGCAGCGGCTTGGCCAGCGTCGGGACGGGCGCGCGCTCCGGCGGCGTCGCGGCGACGATCAGGGCCGGCAGCGCCGGATGACGCTGGCGGAATGTTTCCCAGGCCTGCCAGCCGACGGGGCTGTCGACATCGACGATGGCCAGGTCCGGCGCGCGTTCGTCGGACGGGGACTCGAGCAAGCGGTAGCGCAAGCTGTGGTGCAGGCGGAAGGCCATGCGCAGCAGGGCCAGCTTGCGATCGTCCATGCCGACGGCGAGCACGGCGATATCGGGGGCGGGAGGGGCGGCGCGCGGCATGGGCGTGCTCAGGCGGCCAGCATGCGCCGGCGGGCGGGGCCGGCGTCGGCGTCGAAACCGGCCAGCTGCGCGCTGACTTCCAGCGGCAGTTGGGCCACATGGCCGCGCAGTTGCCGCAATAGCCACTGGAAGCGCGCCCGGTCGTCCTGGCGGCGGTATAGCTGCAACAGGGGAGGATAGTTGGCGGCGTCCTCCGGCCGGCTCAGAACCGCGTGCTCCAAGGTCTGGATCGCCATGTCGACCTGGCCTTCGTTGAGGTAGGCGTCGGCTTCGCCGCGCGCGTCCAGATTCTCGGCCGCCTCCGTCTCGGTCCGCCGCGTCACCAGCGGCCGGCGCTGAGGCGCGACGGCCGGAGGCGCGCCGCTGAAGCCGAAGCTGCGGCCGATGCGTTCCAGTTCCGGCCTGTCCGGGCGTCGCGCCAGCAGGTCCAGCACCGGATGGGCGCCCAGCAGCCAGCCGGCGTGGATCAATTGTTCCTTGAGGCCGGCGCCGTGTTCGCCCAGCGCCAGATGGAAGCGCCATAGCGTCCGCGCATAGCGCGGCAGCTGGCGTTGCCGGTAATGCGCGTGCAGCAGGTCCAGCAAATGCGTCAGCGAGTGGGGGCGCAAGGTCAGCGTCTGTTCCAGCGCCGCCGTCGCCGCCGCGTATTCCTGCCAGCGCAGCCAGACTTTGGCCTGACGCTCGGCCGGCAGCAGCGCGGCGATGGCGTCCTTCTCCCGCTCATTCAGCGGAAACAACGGGGCGCAGCCGTGCAGCAAGACTTGCGGCCGTCCGGCTTCGGGAGGCGAGGGTTGAGACGGATGGGCGGGGAGGACGGCTGCCGTGGTTTCCTCGGCGTCTTCCGCCGCCAGTTCCGGCGCGTCATCGCCCAGGCGCAGGCCGATGGCCTCAGGTCCCCAGCCCAGCCTTTGTTCCGCCAGCACGCGCAGGGCCAGCTGATTGCGCTCGACGCGCAGACCGGCTTCCACCGCTTGTTCCAGCGCTTCCCGCCCGATCAGCGCCAGATCGTGCTGTCGTTCCAGCATCGCGGCGTAGTCGTCCAGCGCGCCGGTCTTGAGGTAGAGGCCGGCCAGCCGCAGCAACTGCTTGGAGGAGTGCGGCGCCTGCCTGTCCACATAGTGGCGCAGGGCCTGCGCCGCCTGTTCCAGATAGCCGAACTCGATGAAGATGTCGACTTCGGCGAGCGAATCCAGCTCGTCCACCTGATAGGGCTGCTCGGCGTCGCCGGCGTCCGTTGGGTCCGGCTCGGCCAAGGAGATGTCCTCGTCCCGCGCTTGGGCGGCGCGGTCGCGGCGAGCCTGCCAGCGCAGCGCGGCCAGCAAGGCGAGCAGGCCCATGGCCAGCGCCAGGCCGACGACCAGATCGACGGGGTTCTGCGGCAGCCAGTCAGTCATGGCGCGGCGCCTCGCGCGGCGGCGGCGTGAAATCGGCGGGGCCGATCAGATCGGTGCCGCATTCCAGGGTTTCGAACCAATCCAGAAAACGCTTCACCATGGGCTTGCCCTGGAAGGAGCCGCCGTGTTGCGGCACGATCCATTCGATGTCCAGCCGGCGGACCATGTCCACCCACAGCCGGCAGGCTTTGTTGTTGGACATATAGCGGCGATGGAAGGCGAGCATGTGGCTGTCGTGCAGGTGGGCGTCGAAGTCGCTGACCGGCAGGCCGGCCGCGTGGCCGTCCATCAAGGAGGCGCCGATGTCGCCGGAGAACAGGATCTTGCTGATCGGGTCGTAGATCTGAAAAAAGCCGACCGTGTGCAAGTAATGGGCCGGCACGATTTGCAGGTCCGCGCCGCCCAGCCGCATCCACATGCCGCGCGGCGGAATCGCCACCAGCCGCCCGGCGGTGGCGCCGCGCATGCAGAAGTGGGGCAGGAAGCGGGTCCATTCTTCGGCGATGATCACCTGGGCGTCGGTGATCAGCAGCCAGCCGCCCACCGAGGCGATGATGTCCGGGTCCTGATGCGAGGCGAAGATGTAGCGGGTGTGGGAGGGCAGGAAGTAATCGGCCAGTTCCGCGATCAGATGCTTGTAAGTGAGGTTGCCGCCGGGGTCCAGCAGAATGCCCTCGCCTTGGTCGATGATGGCGAACTGATTGGATTGTATGCCTTCGCCCTGCACCAGTTCGGTGAAGGCGACGCATTTGTGATTGCCGTCGTCGTAAAGCACCAATGCCATGAACCGCCCCGTTTGCTTGGCCCGCCCGCGAATGGACGTGTTATGCCGTAAGAATGCGCAGATATTATGCAAGCGGTATGGTTTGGGTCTTGACCTGGGTCAAGCTCACCCGGAAGGAATATTTTTACGCGGCGGTGACAGCATCGCCATAAAGATGTATTATTTTTACATCTTTAAGCCGACCGGCGCCGAGTCGGCGTTTTTTATCCACAATAAAATGTATTAAGCACACATCTTTAGGAGCCCGCCATGTTGAGTCCCGAAACCCGCGCCCTGGTCAAAGCCACCGTTCCTGTGTTGCAGCAACACGGCCTGAGCCTGACCAGTCATTTTTATCGCCGCATGTTCAGCCATAACCCGGAGCTGAAAAACATCTTCAACCAGGGACATCAGCACTCCGGCCAGCAGCAACAGGCGCTGGCCATGGCGGTGCTGGCCTACGCCCAGCACATAGACGACCCGTCGCCGTTGGCGCCGGTGCTGACCCGGGTGGCGCACAAGCATGTCAGCCTGGGCATCCGCGCCGAGCATTACCCCATCGTCGGCAAGCATTTGCTGGCGTCCATCCAGGAAGTGCTGGGCGAGGCGGCGACGCCGGCGCTGATAGCGGCCTGGGCCGCCGCCTACGGCCAATTGGCGGACATCTTGATCGCGGAGGAACGAGAACTGTACCGCGCCAGCGCCAACGCCGAAGGCGGTTGGGCCGGCTGGCGGCCGTTTCGCATCGCGCGCAAGGTGGCGGAGAGCGAGGAAATCACTTCCTTCTATCTGGCGCCGGCCGACGGCGGCGCGGTGCCTGGCTTCCGGCCCGGCCAGTATGTGTCGGTCAAATGCTTCGTCGAGGAATGGGGGCTGGCCCAGCCGCGTCAGTACAGCCTGTCCGACGCGCCCAACGACGAATATCTGCGCATTTCGGTCAAGCGCGAGGACGGCGGCGAGGGCAAGCCGGCGGGGCGAGTATCCAATCTGCTGCACGCGGAAAAACGGGAGGGCGACATTCTGGAGCTGAGCGCGCCGCAGGGCGATTTCTTCCTGCATGAAGAGCGAGACGGCCCGGTGGTGCTGATCAGCGCCGGCGTCGGTCAGACGCCGATGCTGTCCATGCTGCGGCATTTGCTGAGAACCGGCAGCCGCCGCGAAATCCGCTACCTGCACGCGGCTCGCCACGGCGGCGCGCACGCGATGCGCGACGGTTTGCGCCAGATGCAGGAACGCCACGCGCAGCTGCGCGCCCATGTCTGCTACGAGGCGCCGCGCGCGGAGGACGTGTTGGACCGGGACTATCAGCAGCAGGGACGCCTGCAACTGAGCCAGCTGCGCGAGATGACGCTGCTGCCGGACGCCGACTATTATCTGTGCGGCCCGGTGGGCTTCATGCTGGCGCAGCGCGCCAGCCTGCTGGACTTGGGCGTGGCGGCGGAACGAGTGCATTTCGAGGTGTTCGGCTCCAACGCCGTCGGCGGCTAAGCCGCGGCAAGGCCCGCGCTCTATTGAGCGGCGGGCTTTAGAACCTGTTCAATGTCCGCCGCGCGTCCGCGATAGGGCCGGAAAGGGCCTTGAAAACAGTTTTAGAATGCTGGTGTACCATGTGTACACTTCGCTTCTTCAGCCATTTTTGCCTTGTCTCGCGCTGGCTCGCGAGGCTTTGAACAGGTTTTTAAGATCATGCAATTGACCCGTTTTACCGATCTCGGCCTGCGCGTGCTGATGTATCTGACCTGGCAGGAAGAGGGGCAGTTGGCCACCATTCCCGAAATCGCCGCCCGTTTCGAAGTGTCGCGCAACCATCTGGTCAAGGTCGTCCACTTCATGGCGCAGCAGGGCTGGCTGCAGACCAGCCGCGGCAAGGGCGGCGGCTTGGCGCTGGCGCGGGCGCCGGAGCGCTACCGCGTCGGCGAGGTGGTGCGCACGCTGGAAGGACTGTCGCAGTTGATAGATTGCGCGGACCCGCCGTGCGCGCTGCGGCCGGGCTGTAGGCTCAAGGGCGCGCTGGACGAGGCGCTGGCGGCGTTTTTCCGTACGCTGGACCAATACACCTTGCGCGATATGATGGCCGCGCCCACCGGCGAGGCCATCGTCCGGCTGCATCGGCAGCCCTTGCCCATCTCAAAATGATGTTGGCGTATTTTGTTGAGATTCACATGGATTATCATTTGTAATATTTTTTGTATCTTATTGTCGTGAACGCGGCGGGTACTTACACTGCCCGCCATGCGTTATCCCATCCTTCTCCCCGTCGTTTTATTGTTGGCCGGCTGCGACGCGGCCGAATTTTCAAAAATCAGCCAATCCGCGGAAGTCAAAACCCTGGCCAAGGCCGGAGCGGCCGTGGTGCGCCAACTGGAGCAGGCGACGCGGCCCGCGGCCGAGGCCGGCGCGCCGGGCCGGGTCCAGGCGGCGCAGCTGGTCAGCGGCGTCAAGCAAGTGGGGCACCGCGATTTTTCCAACGCCAAGAAAGTGCTGCCGCGGGTGTTCTCCGGCATGGAGCAGGACTTCTATTGCGGCTGCGATTACCGCGGCAAGGCGGTGGATTGGGCGTCCTGCGGCTATGTGCCGCGCAAGTCCGAAACCCGCGCCAGCCGCATCGAGTGGGAACACGTGGTGCCGGCCTGGAATCTGGGCCATCAGCGCCAATGCTGGCAGCAGGGCGGCCGCAAGAACTGCGCGTCCAGCGATCCGGTGTTCCGCATGGCGGAAGGCGATCTGAACAATCTGGTGCCGGCGGTGGGCGAGGTCAACGGCGACCGCGCCAACTTCGCCTACGGCGCGTGGAGCCGCAAGCCGGCGACCATGTACGGCCAATGCCAATCGGTGACGGATTTCGGCAACAAGCGTTTCCAGCCGCGCGAGGAAGTACGCGGCGCGGCGGCGCGCATCACCTTGTACATGCACGCGCGCTACCAGCTGCGCATGAGCCGTCAGGATCAGCAACTGATGTGCGCCTGGGCGCGCCAGTATCCGGTTAACGCCTGGGAGCGCCGCCGCGACGCGCGCATTGTTCAACTGCAGGGCGAGGGCAATTTCCTGGTGGCGGAGCCGCAGCGGCTGGCCGAGCTGTGCGGCGCTTGAGCGCGGCGGCCGGGCGGCCTTATTTGACCGCGCCGTCCATGCCGCGCATGAAATAGCGCTGGCAAAACAGGAAGACCAGCAGCACCGGCGCGATGGTCAGCACCGCGCCGGCGGCCACCATGCGCGTGGAGGTGGCGAAAGCGCCCTTCAGATATTGCACCCCGACGGACAGCGGGTAGAGGTCCGGGTTCTTCAGCACCACGCTGGGCCAGACATAGCTGTTCCACGACCAGACCAGGGTGAAGATGGCCAGGGTGGCCAGATAAGGCCGGCTCAGCGGCAAGCAGACGCGCCAGAACAGCTGCCAGTCGTCGGCGCCGTCCATGCGCGCGGCGGCGACGATTTCTTCGGGAATCTCCTCGAAGGCGTGCTTCATCAGAAAAATGCCGAAGGCCCCGGCCAAGGCCGGCAGCGCCACGCCGACGCGGCTGTCGTCCAGGCCCAGCCAGGACAGCGTCACGTAATTGCTGAGCACATTGGTTTCGCTGGGCAGCAGCAGGGTGGCGATGATGGCGTAAAACACCCACTGCCGGCCGCGGAAGCGCAGCTGCGCCAGCGCGAAGCCGGCGCAGCTGGAAACCAGCAGGGTGCCGGCGGTGGTCAAGGCGGAAATCAGCGCCGAGTTCCATAAAAACCGCCCCATCGGAATCTGGGTCCAGACTTCGCGAAAGTGAGCCAGCGACAAGGGCTCGGGCAAGCGCGGCGGGAAGTCGAACACCTGCTCGCCGTCGCCCAGCGCGATCATCAAGGTCCACCAAAACGGATAGCAGGCGGCGCAGGCCAGCGCCAGCAACAGCAGATAGTCCGGCAGGCGCCGCAGCGCGCGCGAACGGGTTTGCCGGGCGGGGCGGGCAAGCGGGCTTGAAACGGCGGTCATGGCGGGCGTCCTGAAACTAGCGGTGGGCCGGGCGCAGCAGGCGGAAGTTGAGGCCGGCCAGCAATAGGCAGATCACGGTCAAGAGCAGGCCGGCGGCGGCGCCGCGGCCGAAGTCCAGCTGATCGAAGCCTTGGTGGAACATGTAATACAGCACGGTATAGGTGGAATTCAGCGGGCCGCCGCGGGTCATCACCAACACCTCCTCAAAGGCCTTTAGCGCGTCCAGCGTGGAAATCAGGCTGCAAAACAGAATGGTGGGCTTCAGCATGGGCAGGGTGATGCGCCAGAAACGCTGCCAGGCGTTGGCGCCGTCCAGCAAGGCCGCTTCCTGCATTTCCGCCGGGATCGCCTGCAGGCCGGCGAGGTAGAGCACCATGTAATAGCCGACGCCGCGCCAGAAGGTGACGAACATCACGGAAAACAGCGCGATGTCCTCGTCGCTGAGAAAGCCGATTTCCTGCGGCGCCGCCAGCAGGCGCAGCCAGCGCAGCGCGCTGTTGAGCACGCCGTAATCGGCGTACATCCAGTTCCACATGATGCCGACCACGGCGACGGTGGTGATCACCGGCAGATAGACGGCGGCGCGAAACAGCTTGACGCCGCGCAGCGGCCGGTTGGCCAGCAGCGCCAGCGCGATGGCGGCCAATTGGATGACCGGCACCACCAGCAGATAGAGCAGGGAATTGCGCAGCGCGCGCCAGAACACCTCGTCCTGCAGCAAATAGTCGAAGTTCTCCAACCCCGCCCACTGCGGTGGCGACAGCAGATCGTAGCGAGTGAAGGCCAGATAGCTGCCGAACAGCAGCGGCCAAAAGGTGAACGCCGCCATCAGCAGCAGGGCCGGGGCCAGGAACAGCCAGGCGTTGCGGGCGCTGGATTTCATCGCGGCGCGCTTACTTCAGCTGCCGGTTCCAGAAGGCGGCCGCCTCGTCCAGCGCCAGCTGGGCGTCCTTGCGGCCGGTGACCGCCGCTTCCACGCTGTCCACCAGTTTTTTCTTCAGGTCCGCCAGCCGCGGCACGCCGCTCAGGCTGAAAGTGCGGATGTCCGGCGCGGCCTTGGCGCCCTGGGCGCGGGCGACGTCGACCAGGCTGCCGCCGGCCTGGGTGAAGTAAGGATCGCGCAGCGCGGCGCGGGTGGAGGGGAAGGTGGCGCCGGTGACTTTGGAAAACGCCAGTTGCTGCGCGTCGCTGGTCAGGAAGCGGGCGAACTTGATCGCTTCGGCCTGGGTGGGCGCCGGCAAGCCCTTGGACACCGCCCAGCCGAACTGATAGCCGCCCTGGACCACGCCGGTGGGTCCCAGCGGCGCCGGCTGCACCCGGCTGACCGCGAAAATGGCGCGGGCGTCGGTCTGAGTGCGCCGCACCGCGGTGGGCGCGGTCTCCATCATCGCCAGCCGGCCGCTGTTGTAGAGCTTGACGCTGGCCTGGTAGTTGTCGTCGGCGAACAGGTTCTCCTTGGCCAGCGCGCCGGCTTTGTAGGCGTCGGCGTACTGGCGCAGCAAGGCCGCGTGCGCCGGGCTGTTGAAGACCGCCTTGCCGTTTTGCAGCAAGGGCAGGCCGCGGCCCAGCATGATGCCGTCGATCTGGCCCAGTTGCGGCAGCAGGCCGGGCACGCCGGTCTTGGCGCGGATGGCCTTGGCCGCGGCCAGCTGCTGTTCCAGGCTGAGCAGCTGGCGCGCCGGGTCCAGGCCGGCTTTGCGGAACAATTCACCGTTGAGCACCAGCACGTTGACGTTGTTGTACCAGGGATAGGCGTAGAGCTTGCCGGCCACGCTGAGGTCGGCCAGCGCATTAGGCAGATAGCCGGCCTTGTCCGCGGCCAGCGCGCCGTCCAGCGGCAAGAGCGCGCCTTTCTGCGCGTATTTGTACAGCCGCGGCACGTCGTGGTTGATCAACGCCGGCGGCTTGCCGGCGGCGATGGCGGCGTTGAGCTTGGTTTCGAAGCCCTCGTTGAACACGTCCACCCAGCGCAATTCGACATTGGGATGCTGCGCCTCGTACTGCTTCTTCGCTGCGGCGAAGTAGGCGTCGAACTGAGGCTTGAGCGAGTCGGTCCAGTACTCGACCACGATCTTGTCGGCGCGGGCCGGGCCGGCCAGGGCCAGCAGGCCGGCGAGCAGCAGCGGGGAGAGGCGCATGGGATGTCCTTATGGAGTGAGGAGGGGGTCAGTCGGCCAGCAGGAGCAGCGCGCCGGCGCAGGCGTCGCCTTGCGGCGAACTGAGGCGGCCGGCGAATTCCGGTGGCAGCCAATCGCGCAGCGCCTGGCCCAGGCCGCCGCACAAGGCCGTCGGCAAACTCTCGTCAGGATCCAGCGCCTTGGCGATGGACCAGGCGTCGCGGCCGGCCTGGCGCAGCAATTCGGCGGCCAGAGAGTCGCGGCGGCCATTGGCCACCACCAGCGGCGCCAGCTGCGCGAACAGCGTGGGCGTGGCGCGGCCGTTCCAGGCCATCATCGCCTGCCAGTCGCCGCCGACATGTTTCAGCACCGCCCGGGTCAGCGGCGTGGCGGCCAGGCGGCCGTCCAGCGCCATCTGCGCGTATTGCGCGGCGCGTTGGCCCAGCCAGGCGCCGCTGGCTTCGTCGCCGCTGGGATAACCCCAGCCGCCCGCCTCGCGATGACTGCCGTCCGGATACAGCGCTTCGCCTATGCTGCCGGTGCCCAGCGCCACGATCACGCCGGGCCGGCCGCCGTGGGCGCCCAGCAAGGTGGTGTAGCCGTCGGTGGCCAGGCGCAGACGGGCGTAGCCGGGATCGGCGGCGCGGAAGGCGGCCGCCCAATCGGCGTTGTGCACGCCGGACAGGCCCAGGCCGATCGCGCATCGCGCCGGCGGCGTCGGCGGCAGGCCGGCTTGGGCGAAGGCGTGGGCGACGACTTCGTTCACGGCGTCCCAGGCTTGCGGCACGCCGCGCGACAGCGCGGAGGGGCCGCCTTCGGCGCGGGCGAGCAGGCGGCCGGCGGCGTCGCTCAGGCAGACGCGGGTGCCGCTGCCGCCGCCGTCAACGCCCAGGCGGTATTCAAAAGCTTCAGTCACGGTGCTGTCCTTGGTCAAACGCGGGCATCCGGCGCAAATCCCCGCAACATCATGGGTTTGCATGGCCGGCGTCCGATGCCATTAGAATTTTTGAAAATTCAATCATTACGATGGCATTTCGTCAAGTTGATTTATTTAATTGCGGCGACTGGGGCGCCTGGCTGTCGCCGCCGCCGCAACAAGGCCGGCGGACGCGCTTGTCCGCCCGGGGCCGGCTCGCCATACTGCCGGCATGAAATCCATTCCTGCAGGCCAGGACCCGCGCACGGTGGCGGGGACCAATCTGGAGCACGCCCGCGCGCACAACCGTCGCGCGGTGATCGAGACCATACGCCTGAACGGGCAGCTGACCCGCGCCGAAATCGCCCGCCTGACCGCTTTGACGCCGCAGACGGTGTCCAATATCGCGGCGGAATTGCTGGACGGCGGCATGCTGTTGGCCGGAGAGCCGATGCGGGAGGGCGCGCGCGGCCAGCCGGCGATACCCTTGAGCATCAACCCGGACGGGGCCTACTCGCTGGGCATTCAGCTGGACACCCAGTCGCTGATCGCGGTGGCGGTGGACTTGGCCGGTCAATGCCGCGCGCGAGTGGAGGCGCCGGTGAGGCGGCCGGATCCGCAACTGGCCCTGCCCTTGATCGAAGAGGTGGTGGGCCGGCTGCGCGCCGAGTCGGGCATAGACTGGGGGCGGGTGCTGGGCCTGGGTCTGGTGATGCCGGGCCCTTTCGGCGTCGAGGGCATGAGTTCGGTCGGCCCCACCACCTTGCCGGGCTGGGAGGAGGTGGACGCGGCGGCGCAGCTGGAGCGCAGGCTGGATCTGCCTGTCCTGCTGGAAAAAGACGCCACCGCGGCCGCCATCGGCGAGCGGCTGTACGGCCGCGCCGCCGCGCTGCGCAACTTCGTTTATCTGTTCATCGGCGCCGGGCTGGGGGCGGGCTTGTTCCTGGACGGGCGCTTGTACGCGGGCGTTCGCCACAACGCCGGCGAGATCGGTCACATGATCGTGATGCCGGACGGACGGCCCTGCGATTGCGGCAACCATGGCTGCCTGGAGCGCTATGTGTCGCTGCGCGCGCTATACGAAACGCTGGGCCTGGCCGACGACGCGGAGCTGGCGGCCCGCAGCCTGCAGCGGCCGACGCCGGAGATCTGCTACGGCATCGAGCGCTGGCTGGCCACCGCCGCGCCGCCGCTGCGCCAGGCGATCAATATCCTGGAAAGCCTGCTGGACATCGAGGCGGTGGTGATCGGCGGTTTTCTGCCGCCGGCCTTGCTGGAGCAGCTGGAGCAGCGGCTGCATCCGCTGCCGGTGTCTATCCGGCAAAGCTGCGGCCCGCGGGTGCTGCTGGGCGGAGCCGGCCGCGACACGGTGGCGCTGGGCGCGGCGGCCCTGCCGATCTTCGACGAGTTCAATCCGCAGTACGAGGTCTTGCTCAAAGCTTGAGAAGCGGTTGGCGATCCAGCGCGCCGGCGTCACGGCGAGATCTTTTTATGTCATTGGCTTGACCTGGCCATCGCGGCGCGTAAATATTGCCCATCATTAAAGCAAAACGCTTTATTTAATTGAACGGGGATCGCGCCATGAAGATTCTGCTGAACCACATCGGTTTCGAACCGCAAGCGTCCAAGCTGGCCTTGTTGCAGGCGCCGGCCCAGGCCGCGCCGACGGCGCTGGTCTTGCTGGATGCCGAGGGGCGCGCCGCGACCGAAATCCCTTTGCAGCCGCAGGGCATGGCGGAGGGATGGCCGGAGTGGCATTACTGGCAGGCGGATTTCAGCGGCTGGACGCGGCCGGGCCGTTATCGGCTGTGGCTGCGGGACAGCGCGCCGCCGGTGATCAGCCATGAGTTCGAGGTGGGGCCGGGCTGCTTGGGCGGGCAGATGTTGTCCGACCTATTGCATTATTTCAAGTCGCAGCGTTGCAGCGGCCTTTACGACCAGGCGGATCGCGCGGCGCCGGAGTGGGGCGGCGAAGCGAGGCGGGACGTGCGCGGCGGCTGGTTCGACGCCTCCGGCGACTGTTCCAAATACCTGTCGCACCTGTCTTACGCCAACTTCATGAATCCGCAGCAGACGCCCTTGCTGGCTTGGGCGCTGATGGCCGGCCGCGAGGCGCTGCCGCCGCAGCCGCGCTGGTTCGACGAGCGCATGGTGGACGAGGCGCTGCACGGCGCGGACTTTCTGTTGCGGATGCAGCATTCGTCGGGGTTTTTCTATATGACGGTGTTCGACGGCTGGAGCAAGGCGCCGGAACAGCGCGAACTGTGCGCCTATTCCACTCAGCGTGGGCTCAAGTCGGGGCGTTTTCAAGCCGGCTTCCGCCAGGGCGGCGGCCTGGCGATCGCCGCGCTGGCGCGCGCGGCGGAGTTGCCGCGCGACGGCGAGTTCGGCCGAGGCGATTATCTGGCCGCGGCGCGGCGCGGCTTCGCCCATCTGCAGCAATACAATGCGCGCTATCTGGACGACGGCAGCGAAAACCTCATCGACGACTATTGCGCCCTGCTGGCCGCTTGCGAGCTGTACGCGGCCAGCGGCGAGCCGGTGTTCGCCGACGCCGCCGACCGCCGCGCGCGGCGGATGTTGGCGCGGCAGGACGAGGCGGGCCGCTTCTGGATGGACGCGGAGCGCCGGCGCAGTTTTTTCCACGGCGCCGACGCCGGCTTGCCCTATCTTGCCTTGTTGCGCTTCGCCGCGGTGTTGCCGGCTTCGCCGTTGGCGAGCGCCGCGCGGCAGGCGGTCCGGCGGGGGCTGGAGGCCGAAATGGCGCTGACGGCGGCGGCGGGCAATCCTTTCGCCTATCCGCGGCAATGGGTGGCCCGCGACGGCGAGGAGGGCGCGGCGCGCTTTTTCATGCCGCAAACCAATGAAAGCGCTTATTGGTGGCAGGGAGAAAACGCGCGGCTGGCGTCGCTGGCCGCCGCGAGCTGCGCCTTGGCGGAGAGGGAGGAGGGGGACGCTCGCGCGGCGATGCTGAAGTACGCGCAGGGCGCGCTGGACTGGATTCTGGGGCGCAATCCCTTCGACGTTTGCATGCTGCAGGGCTGGGGTCGTAATAATCCGCGCTATGAGCCGGGCTATTACAACGCTTGCGGCGGGGTGTGCAATGGGATCACCGCCGCGCCGGGCGCGGACGAGGGCATCGCCTTCCTGAGCCCGGAACAGACCGATATCAGCCAGTCCTGGCGCTGGACCGAGCAATGGCTGCCGCACGGCGCCTGGCTGTTTCTGGCCCTGGCTTTGCGTGGAAGGGCGGACGGCGCTTGAAATGCGAAACGCCATCGGCAAGCCGATGGCGTTCTGTTTCAGCGGCCCCCGCTGCCGGGGGCGTCTGAGATTTACTGCTGCTGGGTGCTGCGCGGACCGCGATTGCCCTGATAGCCGCCTTCGCGGCGTTGGCCTTGGTAGCCGCCTTCGCGACGATTGCCGTAGCCGCCGCGACCGCCGCCGCTGCCCGGACGGCGATCACCGTAGCCGCCTTTGCCGCTGGTGTTGCGACGCGGGCCTTTCGGCGGGCGACGGGTGGGTTCCATGCCTTCGATCACGCCTTCGGTGATCTGACGCTTCAGATACTGCTCGATGCGGCGCACTTTGTGGAATTCCTTGGACTCCGCCAGGGTGATGGCGGTGCCGTCGCGACCGGCGCGGCCGGTGCGGCCGATGCGGTGCACGTAGTCTTCAGCCTGTTTCGGCAGGTCGAAGTTCACCACGTGGGTGATGGTGGGCACGTCGATGCCGCGTGCCGCCACGTCAGTGGCCACCAGGATCTTGATGCGGCCGCGACGCAGATCGTTCAGCGTACGGTTACGCCAGCTTTGCGGCATGTCGCCGTGCAGGCAGGCGGCGGAATAGCCCTGGTCGGACAGCTTGTCGGCCAGTTCTTCGGAGTAGGCTTTGGTGGCGGAGAAAATCACGCACTGGTCGAAGCCGGACTCTTTCAGGATGTGATCCAGCAGACGGTGTTTGTGGTTCAGGTCGTCCGCGTACAGCAGGTGCTCTTCGATGGTGCCGCCCGAGGTCTCGGTGCGGGCGATCTCGATGCGTTGCGGATCGCGGGTCATCTTCTCGGCCATGCGGCCCACGGTGCCGTCCAGCGTGGCGGAGAACAGCACGGTCTGGCGGGTTTCCGGAGTGGCTTTGACGATGGTCTCGATGTCTTCGATGAAGCCCATGTCCAGCATGCGGTCGGCTTCGTCCAGCACCAGCATTTCCAGGCGGGAGAAGTCGATGCGGCCGGAGCGCATGTGGTCCATCAGACGGCCGGGAGTGGCCACGATCAGGTCAACCGGACGCGACAGCGCGCGGGTCTGATAGCCGAAGGAGGAGCCGCCCACCAGACAGACGGTTTTCATCCAGCGCAGGTCCTTGCCGTATTCCAGCGCGTTCTTTTCCACTTGCTGGGCCAGTTCGCGGGTCGGGCACAGCACCAGTACGCGCGGGCCCTGGCCTTTGCCGGTGGAGCGCTCGGACAGCTTGGTCAGCGCCGGCAGCAGGAAGGCTGCGGTCTTGCCGCTACCGGTTTGGGCGGAAACCAGCAGGTCGCGGCCGGCGATGGCTGCGGGCACGGCTTGAGCCTGTACTTCGGTAGGGGAAGAGTAACCAGCGGCTTCCAGCGCGCGCAGGATGGTCGGGGCAATGCCCAGGTCGGAAAAATGCATGATGTCCTTTCAAGCCGGAAACTGCCGGCGTCACTTGTAGCCAGGTTGGTGGCGGTCGGTTATACGGCGCCTTTAAGCCGTAAATCATCGGCACTAACCTGACAAGCGGCGAACAGCGGTCCAGTCTGATGCGACATTATAAGCGTGGACGAAGCCTGGAAATGGTCAGGGACGATGAAGCAATCTCACTCGGGCTGAGGCGTGGTTTGGAATGCCCGGTGGAAACACAAGAGGCCGGACTATACGGTAAATCAGGCGGGTTTACAACTGTTTTTTCAAAACATGCCGGCTAAGTATTTGATTGTTTGCCGCTTGCCGCGGCGATTTTGCAAAAAAACTGTCGGAATCCGCAATGACGACCGACAGCCAGGCTTGGGCCAAGCGACGTCCGCTTATGGAGATTTGCTGGCTTCTAACTACACTTCAACGATGACGGGCCACGCGTGAAACCTTCGTTGAGGGCTGGCAATGAGTGGAAAAAACAGATTCGCAAGCACGGACCGGGCTCACTCCTGGTTGATGTCCTGCTCCCCTGGCGCGGCCTATGCCGTTTGCGTCGCCTTGGCCCTGGCCTTGACTCTGGGCCTGGCGCTGGCGCTGACGGCGTGGCGCTTGCAGTCGCTGGCCGGGGAAAAGGCCGAACTGGTCGCCGGCCAGCTCACTTGGCAATTGTCGCCGGCGTTCGCCGCCTTGACGCGATTGGACACGCTGCCGCCGCCGGAGCCGGATTGCCGCGCCCAGACCCAGGCCTTGGCGGAATTGGTCCAGCGCACTTCGCTGGTGCGCTTCGCCCAGGCGCGCGGCGCCGGAGGCCTGCTATGCGCATCGCGGCGCGGCGCGGTTGCGGAGGCGGGCGGCGTGGAAGGCGGGGCGAGCCTGTTGCCGGCCGGCAGCGGACAGTTGTTGCCTGGTTTGCGGCTGGCGCATACGGCCGGAGTGCTGGAGCTGGACGCCGGCCCGCTGGTCGCGCAATTGGCCCTGGCCGAGCGCGAAGGCGTGAAAGTGAGCCTGCTGGCCGGAGGGCGGGCCTTGGCCGCCAACGGCGAGGTCAGAGAGCAGGGCCCGGACGCGGGCGGCGAGGTGGCCTGGGTGCCGTCCGCGCCGGCGCGCATCGGCGTGTTGGCGGCGCCGCAATGGGGGGCGGCGCCCTTGCTGGTGCTGAAAACCCAGTGGCTGGCCTTGTTGCTGGCCGCGGCGCTGGGCTGCGGCATCGCCTGGGGCGCGCGCCGCGGTTCGGGCGGGCGCAAGGCGACGGGGTGGGAGATCTCCGAGGGCATTCGGCAAAAAGAGTTCTTCGCTCATTACCAGCCCATCGTCACCGCGGCCAGCGGCGAATGCGTCGGCGTGGAAGTGCTGGCGCGCTGGCGGCACCCGGTGCAGGGCAATGTGCGCTCCGAGCTATTCATCCAGACGGCGATCGAGGCCGGCTTGATCGTGTCGCTGACGCGCTACATGTTGCGGCGGGTGGCCGAGGAGTTGAAGCAGATCGTGCTGCCGCCCGGTTTTATGGTGGGGCTCAATATTTCCACCGAGCATCTGGCCTTGCCCGAATTGCTGGAGGATTGCCGGCCGCTGGTCAATCTATTGCGCGAGAAGCAGGCGCAACTGGTGCTGGAGGTGTCGGAGCGGGCGCCGCTGCAAGAGGCGTCCGGCGCGCAGAAGGTGATCAACGGTTTGCGGCAGATGGGGGTGAGGCTGGCGCTGGACGACTTTGGCGCCGGCTACGCCGACAAGACATATTTGAGCCGCTGGGGCTTTGATTATCTAAAGGTTGAAAAAGGCTATGTGTCCGCCTTGGGGCAGGATAGCCTGAAGGGCAATATTCTGGACGGCCTGCTCTTGTCCTCCAATGAGATGGGGGTGCAGGTGATCGTGAAAGGGGTGGAGACCCAGGGGCAGCAAAGCTATTTGAATGTGAAGGGCTTCGAGTATTTGCAGGGCTTTTACTTCGGCAAGCCGATGACCTTGAATCATTTCCGGCAGTGGCTGTATTCCGGCATCGCCGAAAGCCGTACCCGCCCCTCCGGCAAAAGGGAGGGCGGCGGCTGAAACCGGATCGCGGCTTGGGGCGACGGGGGCGCTTTGTTACAATGCGCCCTTTTTTGTTTCAGGAAAGGGGTAGGGAATGATGTATGCCGTGCAGCGTTATGCGGCCTCCCGTCCTTGGGCCAAGCGCGTCAGCCAGCTGTATGTTCAGGCTTTGCAGCCGTCCGCGGCGCGCAAGGACATGAAGGAAGTGATCAAGCGCGAACTGGAGCGCGCCGCCCAGGTGTTCGAAGTGGGGCAGCAGACCATTGTCGCCGAACTGGCTTTGGCGGAGTCCTGGGGCTGCTTCGCCCGCCATGGCCGCGTGATTTCCCATCTGGACGACGGCTTGGTGCAAGCCTTGGCCCACACCCGGCTGCCCTCGCAATTGCCGGATACGCTGAGCTTGCCGGCCGACGCCTTCTTTTTACATGTGCCGGGCGGCGGCGGGGCTTTCGTCTCGCATCAAGCGGAGCGCAGGGCCTTGCTGCTGACGCTGGTGGGCGAGGGCTTTTCTCGCGACGCCGCGCAATGGCTGCACGAGTCCGACGGGGTGGAGGCCTTGTTGGTCAGCTACCCGGGCGAACTGGCGCCGCAGATCGCGGCGGTGGCCGAGCGTTGGCAGGCCTTGTTGGCCGCGGTGCTCAACGGCCTGGCGATGATGACCCAGCCCAAACTGGAACGGGAGCAGGCCTGGCAGCCGGGCGCGCCGCAGCCATGGGTGGAGCAGGCCGGCGCGCCGGCTTGCGTCAAGACCCGGCAGCGCGGCCGCAGCCAATTGCTGAAAGCGGGTTTCAGCGAGGTGAGTTTCTGCCGTATTCCCGAGCTGGACGCCGCGCAGGCTTACGCGACCCAGGGTTACTGGCGGCGGCAGGCGTTTGGCGAAGCCAAGGCGAATTCGCGCCTGGTGTGGGTGGCGCCGAAATAAGAGCGGCGGCTTGGAGCCGGCTCTCAGTATTCCTGCAGCAGTTCGCGTATGGTGTCTCTGAGCTTGTTGGTGGAGAAGGGCTTGTCGCAGCAGGCCGAGACGCCGGCCGCCTCCACCTCGGCCAGCCGGTCGTGGTCGGTCTCGCTGGTGATCATCAGGATGGGCGTTCGCCCCTGAGCGCTGTTCTGACGGATGTGGCGCGCCAGTTCGCAGCCGTCCATGCCGGGCATGTGGTAGTCGACGATGATCAGCTGGAAGCTTTCGTTTTCCAGCAAGGGCAGCGCGTCGGCGCCGCTGGCGGCTTCGGTGAAGTGTTCGAAGCCCAGGCGCTCCAGCACGGCGCGCACATGGCGGCGCGAGGTCTGGCTGTCGTCGACGATCAACACCTGGACGTTGGCCAGATCCGTGTCCACCTCCATGGCCAGGCTCTCGGTATTGATGAAGTCCAGCGCGTTGGCCAGCACCTCGTCCAGTTGGCCGCTGGTGAAGGGCTTGGGCAGAATGCCCAGGCTGCCGGCCTGGCGGATGGGCTCCAGCCGTTCCGGATTGGTTTCGCTTGAGACCAGAATGAAGGGCATGCCGCTGAGATCGGCGCTTTCGCGCATCTGCTGCAGCAACTGCTGGCCGGTCATGTCGGGCAGATAGTAGGCGCTGATCACCAAGTCGGGGCGCGACTCGCGCGCGCGGTTGAGCAGCGCTTCGCCGTTGGGATGGATCTCCACTTTGGAGATGCCCATCTCGCCCAGCGCCTTGCTGATGATCTGCGCTTGCACATGCGACGGTTCCGCCAGCGAGATGATTAAATGTTGTACTTCCAGCATGCCTCTTCCCCCGCCTGTCTTCTCTATTTTCTCAAAGCCGCCCGCCAGCGCCGGCCAATGTCTGAGTGTCGGCGATTCCGGACGCGTCTTCAATGGTTCTTATGTTGGTTTGGCACGAATTGCGCGGTGCGGCAAGCAAAATCTGTCGCTTGGGCCGGAGGCGGCAAATCTTGCCGCTCATTGTTGCCATTTGGGCCGTTGCGGCCGAGGGTTTGACGGATTGCCTAGAAAAATCAATGCGCTGGCGTGTCTGCATGGCTTGGCACGCTTCCTGCTTTAAGGTCGCCTCAAGGAGGCTGACATGCTAGACAAAATCGCCAAACATTTCGACTTTCAGCAGCGAGCGCTGAATTTGCGGGCCTATCGCACCGAGGTGCTGGCCAGCAATATCGCCAACGACGAAACCCCCAACTACAAAGCGGTGGATTTCGACTTCGGCAAGGCCTTGCAGGCGCAGACCGATGCGCAGGGTCGCTTGGCGATGAATCTGACCGATGCCCGCCACCTTGCCGGGGCCGGCGGCGCGGGCAACGGCGCCGCGCTGCAATACCGCGCGGCGGTGCAGCCCAGCGTGGACGGCAACACCGTGGACATGGATGTGGAGCGGGCGGCTTTCGCCGACAACGCGGTCCGCTTCCAGTCGACGCTGACTTTTCTGAACAAGCGGATCAGCGGCCTGAGTTCGGCGATCCAGGGCCAGGGAGGCAATAGCTGATGTCTTTGTCCAATGTGTTTTCCATTTCCGGTTCGGCGATGTCGGCGCAATCGATGCGCCTCAGCCTGGTGGCCAGCAATATCGCCAACGCGGAAAGCTCGACCAGCTCCACCGGCGAGCCCTACAAAGGGCGTCACGCGGTGTTCACCGCGATTCCGGTGACGGCGGCGCAGCCGCAGGTGGCCGGCGTGCGCGTGACCGCGGTGGTCGAAGACCAGACCCCGCCGCGGCTCAAGTACGATCCGGGCAATCCGCTGGCCGATCAGCGCGGCTATGTGACGATGCCGAATGTGAATCCGGTGGAGGAGATGGCCGACATGATCGCCGCCTCCCGCGCCTATCAGAACAATGTCGAAATCATGAATACCGCCAAGACGCTGCAGCAAAAAGTGCTGCAGCTTGGCCAGTGAGGAGTTAGGCGATGGCTAGCGCAAATCCTTATGACGTGTTGAACAGTCAGACTCAGACCAATCCGAACAGCAGCGTCAACGGCAGCAAGAGCAATTCCGGCGTGGTGGGCTCCAGCGCCAGCGACATTCAGAACACCTTTCTGAAACTGTTCGTGGCCCAGATGCGTTCCCAGGACCCGATGAATCCGATGGACAACAGCCAGATGACGGCCCAGATGGCGCAGATCAGCCAGGTGGGCGGCATTCAGCAGCTGAACCAGTCCATGCAGGCCTTGATCGGCGCGCAGGCGGCCTCCCAGTCGCTGATGGCGTCCAGCATGATAGGCAAAAAAGTGTTGGTGGCCGGCAGCAGCCTGCCCAAGCCGCCGGATGGCGGCACCACCCCGGCCGGCGTCTTGCTGAACGGGCCGGCGCAAACGGTGAAAGTCAACGTCAAGGACGCCAACGGCAATGTGGTTCGCACCATGACTATCGACAAGCCGGTGGCCGGCGTCAATACCTTCAGCTGGGACGGCAAGAACGACAAGGGCGAAGTGGTTCCGGCCGGCAAGTACAGCTTCAGCGCCGACGTGACCCAGGCCAGCGCCAACGGCAGTACCACGGCCGTGGCCTACAACACGCAAACGGTGACCGCGGTGGCGTGGGATAAAGGCGTTCCCGAACTGGTGCTGCCGGACGGCAGCCGCGCCCAATTGGGCGATGTGGCGCAGATGACCGCCTGATTCCACTGACCTCATTCGACTTCAAGGACTGACATCATGGGCTTTCAACAAGGTTTGAGCGGCTTGAACGCCGCCTCCACCCAGCTGGACACCATCGGCAACAACGTGGCCAACGCCAACACCGTGGGTTTCAAGAGTTCGCGCACCGAGTTCGCCGACATGTACGGCAACACCTTGTACGGCATCGCCACCACCACGCCGGGCATCGGCGTCAAGGTGGCCGCGGTGACGCAGAACATGAGCAACGGCAACGTGACCACCACGGGCCGCAGCCTGGACCTGGCGATCAACAACGGCGGCTTCTTCACCGTGGCCCAGCCGGACGGCACCTTGTCCTACACCCGCAACGGCCAGTTCCAGATCAACAATCAGGGTTACGTGGTCAACAACGGCAATTTCCTGCAGGGCTGGCAGGCGGACGCGGCAGGCAACATCACCCAGGGACCGGTCAGCAAAATACAGCTGAACTCCAACCTGGTGTCGCCGCAGGCCACCACCAAGGCCACTCTCGGCATCAATCTGGATTCTCGCAGCACGGTGCCGACCGTTGCGCCGCTGGATCCGACCAATTCGGCCTCCTACAACTGGTCCAACACCAATACGGTTTACGACTCGCTGGGCAACCCGCACCAGGTGACCATGTACTATGTCGCTGGCGCGCCCACCGCCGCCGGCCGGACCTGGACCGCAACCGCCTATGTGGACGGCAACCCGGCCAATAACACGCCGCCCAACAGCAATAATTTTTCGTTGACCTTCAACACCTCCGGCGTGTTGACCACGCCCGGACCGTTCAACATCAACTTCACCCCCAGCCCGCTCAACGGTTCGGCGGTGCCGCAGACCGTGGCCTTCAGCTTCACCGGCTCCACCCAGGTGGGGCAGAACTTCGGCGTGACCACGCCGCCGACCATAGACGGCTCCGCGCCCGGCAATCTGAAGGGCATCAATATTTCGTCCTCCGGCATCATCCAGGCGACGTTCACCAACGGCCAGACCAAGACCATAGGCCAGGTCGCCTTGGCCAACTTCATCAACCCGCAAGGCTTGCAGTCCAAGGGCAACAATCTGTGGGCGCAGACCTACGATTCCGGCATCGCCTCCTACAATGCGCCCGGCACCGGCAATACCGGCACCATCCAGGCCGGCGCGGTGGAGGATTCCAACGTCGACCTGACCGCGGAACTGGTCAATATGATCACCGCGCAGCGCTATTACCAGGCCAATGCGCAGACCATCAAGACCCAGGACACCCTGGTGCAGACCTTGCTGAACATCTGATGAGCTGAGCGCGCGCGATGGATAGAATGCTTTACCTGGCGATGAACGGCGCCAAGCACGTGATGTGGCAGCAGGCCACCACCGCCAACAATCTGGCCAATGTGCACACCAACGGCTTCAAGGCCGACGTGGTGGCCTTCCGCGCCTTGCCGGTGGTGGGCGAGGGCGCGCCGACGCGGACCTATGTGGTGGACAACACCGTGGGCCACGATCTGAGCCAGGGCAGCTTGATGCACACCGGCAACGTCAGCGACTTCGCCATCGGCTCCAAGGGTTTCTTCGCGGTGCAGGCGCCGGACGGCGCCGAGGCCTATACCCGCGACGGCGGCTATGTGCTGGACGCCACCGGCATGATGCGCACCCGCTCCGGCCTGCCCATCATGGGCGACGGCGGTCCCATCGTGGTGCCGACCGGCTCCCGCGTGCAATTGGGTCAGGACGGCTCCGTGGTGGCGATTCCGCTGTCCGGCGCGGTGCGCACGCCGCAACTGGTCGGGCAGATCAAGATGGTCAACCCGGGCCCCAAAGAAGTGTACAAGGGCGAGGACGGCCTGTTCCGCATTAACGGCGGCGGCAACGCGGCCGCCGACGCCAACGTCAAGCTGGTGCCGGAAATGTTGGAGGCCAGCAATGTCAACTCGGTGGAAAGCCTGGTGCAGATGATTTCCCACGCCCGCCAGTACGACCTCAACGTCCGCCTGATGCAAACCGCGCAACAAGGCGATCAGCAGGCGGCTCAACTGTTGTCCACCAACGGTTAAACCATAATATGAGATTGCGAGCCGCGGCGGCCCTGTAAGGGAACGCGGCTCTGGAGACGAGGTAAACAAGCCATGATGCGCGCACTGTATATCGCCAAGACCGGCATGGATTCCAGCCAGTTCCAACTGGACGTGGTGTCCAACAACCTGGCCAACGTCAATACCGTCGGCTTCAAGCGCAGCCGGGGCATTTTCGAGGACTTGTATTACCAGACCCTGCGCCAGCCCGGCGCGCAGCTGGCCAACGGCAACACCACGCCCACCGGCTTGCAGGTGGGCACCGGCTCGGCGGCGGTGGCCACCGCCCGCATCCACTCCCAGGGCAATACGACCCAGACCGGGCAGCCGCTGGACATGGCGATCTCCGGCGAGGGCTTCTTCCGCATTCAATTGCCGGACGGGACCACCTCCTATACCCGCAACGGCGAGTTCAAGCGCAACTCCAACGGCGACGTGGTGAATCCGGACGGTTATCCGCTGAACCCCAATATCAATATTCCCGGCACCGCCAACCAGATCACGGTGTCCTCCGCCGGCGTGGTGCAGTACTTCTTGCCCAATAATCCGGCGGCGCAAACCGCGGGCACCATACAGCTGACCACCTTCATCAACCCGCAGGGTCTGGAGAGCGTGGGCAACAACCTGTATCTGCAATCCGCGTCCTCCGGAGATCCGCAGGACGGCGATCCGCAGACCGATACCCGCGGCGCGGTGCGTTCCGGCTTCGTGGAAGCGTCCAACGTCAACGTCACCGAGGAACTGGTCAATATGATCACCGCGCAGCGCGCTTTCGAGATGAACTCGCGCGCGATCACCACCGCGGACCAGATGCTGCAGAAACTGAGCCAGCTGTAAGCAAGAACGGGCCGCCGGCTGAGGCGGCCGATCCGGATTTGAATTGACGAGGTGTTTGATGAAGGCGATGGCGATGGCGGCGATGTTGGCCGCACTATTGAGCGCTTGCGTGACCCAGGAGCCGCCGCTGGTGCAGCAGCCGACCAGCGCGCGTCCGCAACCGCAGCCGGTCAGCATGCCCAGCAACGGCTCGATTTTCCAGGCGGCCAGCTACCGGCCGCTGTTTCAGGACCGGATGCCCGCTTATGTCGGCGACACCCTGACCGTGAACATCCAGGAAAACTCGTCGACCTCGGCTTCCGAGCAGACCACCAATACCCGCACCTCGGGCCTGAACAGCAGCATCAACGCCGGCATCAAGATTCCCTTCCTGCCCAGCGGCGCCGCCGGCGGTTTGGCCGGCGCCAATTTCGGCGGCTCGGGTTCGGCCAACAATACCGGCAAGGGCGACAACAAGGTGGCCACCTCCTTCGTCAGCTCCATCACCGTCACGGTGCTGGAGGTGTTGCCCAACGGCAATCTGTCGGTCAGCGGCGAGAAAGTCGTGAGGGTGAACAGCGACACCGAATCGATCCGCCTGTCCGGCGTGATCAATCCGCGCGATATCGGCGCGGACCGCAGCGTGTCTTCGCTCAAGGTGGCGGACGCCCGCATCGAGCAGCAGACCAAGGGGACGCACCGGCTGTACAATGAGCCGGGTTGGCTGGCCAAGTTTTTCATGAGTATATTGCCGATTTAACGGATTACCGGCCCGGGCGCGGCCATCTGGCGGGCGCGATGGGCTGAAAGCGGGCGAAAATGAAGCGATTGATGTTAGCGATGCTGCTGGCGCTGGCCGTGTTTCCGGCCATGGCGGCGCAGCGTTTGAAGGATCTGACCAATGTCGGCGGGGTACGTCCCAACCAGTTGATAGGCTACGGCCTGGTGGTGGGCCTGGACGGCAGCGGCGACAAGGTTACCTCCTCGCCCTTCACCGGCCAGGCGATGTCCAATATGCTGAATCAGCTGGGCGTGCAAGTGCCTCCGGGCACCAAGCTCGATCCCAAGAACATCGCCGCGGTCACGCTGACCGCGACCTTGCCGCCGTTCGCGCGGCAGGGGCAGGCGATAGACGTGACGGCCTCGTCTATCGGCGACGCCAAAAGCCTGCGCGGCGGCACCTTGCTGCTGTCTCCGCTGAAAGGCGCGGACGGGCAGATTTACGCGATGGCGCAGGGCAATGTGGTCGTCGGCGGCGCCGGCGCCTCGGCGGGCGGCAGCTCCGCCCAGATCAATCAGCTCAGCGTGGGCCGCATTCCGGCCGGCGCCACGGTGGAGCGCGAAGTGCCCACCGCGCTGGGGTCCGGCGAATTCGTCAATCTGGAACTGCGCGAGTCCGATTTCACCACCGCCAACCGCGTGGTGCAGGCGATCAACAAATCGTTCGGCCAGGGCACCGCGCGCGCGGTGGACGGCAGGCTGATCGAAGTGCGCGCGCCCTTCGATCCGGACCAGCGCGTGCAGTTTCTGTCCAAGATGGAAAATATTGCCGTCGACCCGGCAGATGTTTCCCCCACCGTCATCATCAACGCCCGCACCGGCTCCATCGTGATGAATCAGGCGGTGACCCTGGCGCCGTGCGCGGTGTCGCACGGCAACTTGACGGTGACCGTCAGCAACACGCCGCAAGTGAGCCAGCCCAACCCGCTGTCCGGCGGCAAGACCACGGTGACCAACCAGGCCGACATCAGCATCAACACCCCGGGCAGCAAGCTGATCAGCCTGCCCAACGGCGCCAATCTGTCGCGGGTGGTGGCGGCGTTGAACGCGTTGGGCGCCAACGCTCAGGATCTGATTTCCATCTTGCAGGCGATGAAATCCGCCGGCGCGTTGAAAGCGGATCTGCAGATTATCTGAGCGCCGCCAGGACGGCGAACAACAAAGACGGCCGCGCGGCCGTCTTTTTATTCCTGGCCCGAATCTTGCTATTAGCTGGATTCCAGGAGCGAGAAATGACGATTCAGTCCATCAATGCCGGCGCCGTGAGCGCCAACGATTTGCTAAACCGGCAGCTGGCCGTGGATCCGAACCAGCTGAACGAGCTGCGGGCGCAGGCGATCAAGGACCCCAAGGGCGCGGCGAGACAGGCTGCGTCGCAGTTCGAGGCCTTGTTGATGAGCACCTTGCTCAAGAGCATGCGCGAGACCAAGTTCGACCCGGAAGGCGAATCCAACGATTTGAGCACCTACCAAGGCCTGTACGATCAGCAACTGACTCAGGCTTTGAGCTCCAACGGCGGCCTGGGGCTGGGCGATATGTTGTATCGCCAGATCGCCAAGCAGTCGAACTTCGATCCGGACGACAAGAGCGCGCGCACGATTTACGCCGCTCCCGGCCCGCAATTGGCCGCGCGTCCGGCCGGCGGCGCCAAGGCCCTGCAGGCCTACCAGGAAGCGCAGCAGACCGCCGGCGCGGTGTTGAGCTTGACGGCTCCGGCGGCTCAGACCAAGGTCGAGGCGGCCGGCAAGGGCGGCAGCCGCGACTTCGCCGCCGAAATGCTGCCGCATGCCCGCACGGCCGCGGCCCAGCTGGGCGTGGCGCCGGAAGCCGTGGTCGCGCACGCGGCGCTGGAAAGCGGCTGGGGCAAGCGGGCGATCCGCCATCCGGACGGCAGCAACAGCCATAATCTGTTCGGCATCAAGGCCAGCGGCGATTGGCAGGGACGCACGGTCAGCGTGATGACCACCGAATACGAGGGCGGCGTCGCGCAGAAGCGGGTGGAGAAATTCCGCGCCTACGGTTCTTATTCCGAGGCCTTCAGCGACTACGCCCGTTTGTTGAAGGATTCGCCGCGCTACAAGAGCGCGCTGAACCAGGGGCAGAATATGTACGGCTTCGCGCATGCGCTGCAATCCGGCGGCTACGCCACCGATCCGCGCTACGCGCGCAAGCTGGTGGACGTGGCGGCGACTTTGGCGCAGCAAACCACGCGCAGTTAAGGACAAGGCAGCGGCGGCCGAGCTTGCACTTCAGGGTCAAGTTTTGGCGCGCCGGGCCGATAAGGCAAAGAGAGGTAAATCATGAGCTCCAATATTTTCTCGATCGGCGTGAGCGGACTGAATGCGGCTCAAACGGCTTTGTCGGTAACCGGCAACAACATCGCCAATGTCTCCACGCCGGGGTACAACGTTCAATACATCACCCAGGCCGGCCGCACGCCGCAATATCAGGGCTTCGGCTTCCTGGGGCAGGGCGTGGACGTCACCAATGTGCTGCGCACCTATGACAAATTCCTGTCCGGCCAGGTGCAGACCGCGCAGACCAACAGCAGCTATTACAGCACCCAGGTCAAGCAGCTGAATCAGATCAACAATCTGATGGCGTCGACCGACGTGTCCATTCTGCCCGCCTTGCAGGATTTCTTCGGCGCGATGCAGACGCTGTCGCAGCAGCCGGACGCCATTCCCAGCCGGCAGACCGTGCTCAATATGGCCCAGGCGCTGAGCACCAAGTTCGCTACCGTCGACGGTCAACTGCAGCAACTGCAGTCCGGCGCCAACGGCCAGATCAAGAGCACGGTGGACAGCATCAACTCGCTGGCCTCGCAGATCGCCAGCCTCAACACCGAAATCGCCGCCTTGACCGGTGGCAATCAGCTGAGCGCGCAGCCCAACACGCTGATGGACCAGCGCGATCAGGCCATGCTGGAATTGAACAAGCTGGTCAGCGCCAAGGCCGTGCCGCAGGCGGACGGTACTTACTCGGTATACGTTGGCAACGGCCAGACCCTGGTGACCGGCGGTCAGACCAATACCCTGGCCACCCAGCCGCTGCCCAGCGATCCCACCACCTTGCAATTGGTGTTCAACAATCCCAACGGCACGGTGACGGCGATTCCGAACAATCTGATGTCCGGCGGCCAACTGGGCGGTTTGCTGAACTTCCGCGACGGCCCTTTGTTGCAGGCCCGGCAACAGCTGGGCACGATGGCGATCAACTTTTCCGCTTCGATCAATTATCAGAACCAGCTGGGCGTGGACAATACCGGCGCCGCCGGCCTGCCCATCTTCAACGATCTGAGCAGCTACGCCGCCAATCCGCAGAATGCGGCCAGCAATCTGCAAGTGCTGATGGGCGATCCCAATAAACTGGCCACCGCGTCCAATATGGTGTCCACCGGCGGCGCCGGCGGCAACGGCGTCACCATGAGCGGCGTGTGGGCCACCTTGCCGGGCGGTTACGCGGGCAGCATCAACAGCGTGCCGCCGGTCTTTCCCGGCACCGGCACGCATCCGTCCATCGGCATGACCGGGATGACCATCACCGCCGCGGGCAGCCCGGCGACGATGACGGCCACCATCGCCGGCCCCAACGGCGGCGGACCTTACAATGTGGTGCCGGTGGGCGGCGGCGCCAGCAATAGTTTCAAACTGCAGACCACGGCGGTGCCGCCGGTGGACGTGGGTGTCAGCTTTCAGCTGTCCGGCGCGCCGATCAACGGCCAGACCTTTACCGTGGGGCCGGCGCCGGCAGGGACCAAGCCGCCGCCGGGCGACAACACCAATTTGCGCGAGCTGCTGGCGCAGCAGAACCTCAAGCTGATGGGCAATCAGTCCTACGGTTCGTATTATTCGACGTTGGTGGCCTCGGTGGGCAACCAGACCAACACCGCGCAATTGCAGTCCGCGGCCATGCAGACTACTTTGAAGCAGACCACGGAAAGCCTGTCCAATGTCACCGGGGTGAGCCTGGATCAGGAGGCGGCCAACCTGATCAAGTACCAACAGTCCTATCAGGCGTGCAGCAAGGTGATACAGGTGGCGCAAACCACCTTCTCCAGCATTCTGAACCTGATGGGCTAAGGAGAGACCGATGCGTATCAGCTCCAACAATATTTATCAGTCAGGCCTGAACAATATGCAGAGCCTGCAGGCCAACATCTACAAGCTCACCATGCAGATCGACAATCAGCAAAGGGTGGTGACGCCGGCCGACGATCCGGTGGCCGCGGCGCGCATTCTGCTGATCAGCCAGTCGCAGGGACAGAACAGCCAGTACATCAACAACACCCAGGCGGTCAGTTCCTGGCTGTCGCTGTCGGAAACCGCGATCAAGAGTTCGTCGGACCTGATGGCCAGCATGAAGAGCCTGGCGATTTCCGCCGGCAGCGGCGCGTTGAGCCCAACCGAGCTGCAGGCGATCCAGAAGCAGCTGCAGGAAGGCATCACCGAGTTGACGACTTACGCCAACTCCACCGACGGCCGCGGCAATTACCTGTTCAGCGGCAACAAGACCGATACGCTGCCCTTCGCGGTCAGCTTGTCGGCGGTGCCGCCGGCTTCGTATCTGGGCGATACCGGCCAGCGCAGCGTGCAGATCAGCGCTTCGCAGCAGATGACGATTTCCGACCCTGGCAGCACGGTGTTCGGCACGCCCGGCGGCAGCGCCACCGCGGCCTTCGACGGTCTGATCCAGTTGAACACTCTGCTGGGCCAGAATCCCAAGCCCGCCAACTTCGGCACCCAGCTGAACAGCGCGATCAACGCCATCGATGCGGCTCAGCAGCAGATGTCGCTGTCTTTGGCGTCCATCGGCGCGCGCGGCCAGCAGAACGACAATATGCAGAATGTCGGGGGCAGCCTGAAACTGCAATACGCCAGCAGCATCGGCGATTTGCAGGATCTGGACATGCCGCAGGCGATATCGGACTTCACCTTGGCGCAGACCTCGTTGAAGTACAGCCAGCTGACCTATAACAAGGTGACTCAGCTTTCGCTGTTCAACTATATCTCCTAATCCGGCGTGCGCCGGACAAGACAAAGGCCGCGTAAGCGGCCTTTGTCGTTGGCGCGGGCCGGGTTCAGCCGTAGACGTCCACCTGGCTGATGCGGCCGGCGCGGCCGTCTTCGGTCAGGTAGACGCCGGAGCGACGAATATCGGCCTGGGACTGGTTGTCGGCGTTCTTGATGCTGAACGGGCTGTCCACGCTGGGCAGCAGGATGGCGCCGATGCCCAATTCCTTCAAGCCCATCAACTGGTCTTTGTCGCCGTCGCGGCCGGACCAGAGCTTCAATTGCGCGAACGCGGCGTCGCCGTCGTCCAGCACGCCGTCGCCGTTGCCGTCCAGCTTGGCCAGATCGGCGAAGCCGTTGCCCGATTGGGTGCCGAACAATTCCTTGCCGTCGTTGATCTTGCCGTCGCCGTTGCGGTCCAGGGCCAGCCAGCCGCCGTTGTTGATGAAGGGCAGCTGGCTTTGCTGGCCCTTGCTCTGCAGATCGAAGCTGACGCTGGCGCCGCTGAAGCTGCCGGCGTCGTTGCCCAGGCTGAGCATCAGCGGGTCGGTGGCCTTGCCGTTGCCAAACTGTATCGTGCTGCTGCTGTGGTATTCGAAGCTGCGGCTCATTTGCACGTCCAGCGCGAAATTGAACTCGCGTCCGTCCTGTGTCTTGATCGAGCCCTTGGCCGAAAACGCCAGGCTTTCGCTTTCCTGGTAGTCGACGGTCTGTTTGAACTCGCCGCCGGCGAGCGCTTGCTGCGACTGCGGGGCAGAGGACTGGCCGGATCGCGCGGGGCGCGAGTCGGCGGATGGCTCGCCTTGGCCGTCGTCTCTTTGCAAAGTGCCGTCAACAACCTTGAACTTGACGCCCAGCACCTTTTCCAGAATGTCCTTGATCAGCCCCAGCATCGGCGTCATGCCATCGGCGAAGGCCTTGTCCTTGGCGCTGGCGTTGACGCCGTCGGAGCTTAGGCTGACGTCGGAGGAAGGTTTGGCCGGAGGGGAGGACGGGGGCAGTTGCGCCCAGGTGCGGCTTTGTTGTTGAACGCTGAGGCTTTGGCTGAAACTGTATTGGCTGCTCATCGACAGCGCCATGGACGCGACTCGCATTGCAGACTCCGGAACAGGAAGTGTAGGTGAACTGATATCGTCAATCCGGAGGGAAACTTGATGGCGTGGAAACACCTAGCCGGCGGGCCGGCCGGGCGATAGGCCTTAATTGCGCGCGGGCTGGATGCTGAGGGTTTCGATATGGTCGATCTGCATGATTTCGCGCGACAGATCCACGACATTGATCAGGTCGCGCCGGTTTTGCGCGGAGACCAGAAAGCTCCACTCAGTGGCGTCCGGGCCGGCGTTCAGCGCGATGCTGTCCTCGTGTAGGCGCACGCCGAAGCGGAGCAGGCCGGCGCTGAGCGTCTGCACCGTCCATTGGTATTCCGGCTTGAAGCGGATGACGATGAACAGGCTGAAGCGGCGCGGCAAGCGGTTCTCCATCTGATTGATGGAGAGCATGCACAGCACGCACAGCAAGGTGATGGCGATGGCCGCGGCGTAGAAGCCTACGCCGACGAGGATGCCGATCACCGAGGACATCCAGATCGAGGCGGCCGAGGTCAGGCCGCTGATGCTCAGCCCTTCCTTCATGATCATGCCGGCGCCGAGGAAGCCGACGCCGGTCAGCACGCCCTGGGCCACACGGGTCATGTCGCCGTGGGTCATGTCGGGATAGAGGCCGCCGTACCAGTAGCCGGAGTAACCGACGATGCTGATGGCCGCGGCGGAGGCCATGGACACCAGGCCGTAGGTGCGCATGCCGGCGGCGCGGCCGTTGAACCAGCGCTCGTAACCCACCAGACAACCCAGCAACAGGCCGCCCAATAGGTTCAGCGTGATCAGCAGATTGACTTCCCACTTGGGGGTGGACCAGTACTGGCCGATCAGTTCGGAAAAGGATAGTGCCATGCGGGCTCCTGCGGCGCTTTGAAACGGCGAACGGACCGACGATAGCAAGTTGCGAGGCCGGCGGCTACTGGCTTGAGGGCGCGGCATGCTCAGGGGCGAGGAGGCGAGGCAAGACGGCGATGTGATTTTTCACGTTTTGGGCGGGCTTAAGTTTGTCAGTAGACGGCCGCCTTGTGATGGTGACGGCAGCAATGCCGGACCAACCAACCTGACTTCTGGAGCAAAAGCTATGCTGAGCCTGCACACCAATATCGCCGCACTGAACACCAAGTCCAACCTGACCGGCACCCAAACCGCGCTGTCCACCTCGATGACCCGTCTGGGCACCGGCTTCCGCATCAACTCCGCAATGGACGACGCCGCCGGCCTGCAGATCGCTACCCGTCTGGACGCGCAAAGCCGCGGCATGCAAGTGGCGATGAAAAACGCGCAGAACGGCATCTCCATGCTGCAAACCGCCGAAGGCGCGCTGAACGAAGTGTCCAACATCCTGCAGCGCATGAAGGACCTGTCCACCGAAGGCGCCAACGCCACCTCCACCAAAGCCGACAAGAGCGCGATGCAGTCCGAATTCGCCGAACTGGGCAAGGAACTGACCAACATCATGAAGAACACCTCCTTCGGCGGCGAGAAACTGCTGCAAGGCGGCAAGCTGACCGATGAGATGAAGTTCCAGATCGGCGCGTCGGCCGACGAATCCATGACGGTGAACATGAAGGATGGCATGACCGCGCTGAACAATGCGCTGGGCAGCGTTTCCAAGACCTTCTTCAAAGATGACACCGCCAGCACTGACTACGCCACCGCCGTCAAGACCGCTACCGATGCGATGCCGGCTCTGGTGACCGCGACCGACGCCGCCAAAGCCGCTTACGACGCCGCTCCGACCGATGGCACCAAGAAAACCGCTTACGAAACCGCGCTGAAGGCTCAGCAAGACGGCCAAGCCGCGCTGGACAAAGCCGCCAAGGGCGACGAAATCGGCAAAACCGACACCATCAACACCATCCAGGCCGCTCTGGATTCGGTAGGTTCGGTTCGCTCCTCCCTGGGCGCCAACGCCAACCGTCTGGACCACGTGAACAACAACCTGGCCAACGTGAACAACAACACCCTGGCCGCCAAAGGCCGCATCATGGACACCGACTACGCCAACGAAAGCGCCAGCATGACTTCCAAGCAAATGCTGATGCAAGCCGGCACTTCCATGCTGAAGCAAAGCGGCAGCATGAGCAGCCTGGCGATGTCCCTGCTGCAGTAATCGCGATTCAGCGTCGATCCGGCGCGAATCTGGAGCCAGCTGCGTACGCGGCTGGCTTTTTTGCGTCATGCGAGCGGACTTTTGTGAAGGGGCAAGGCGATTTCAATCAGAGCGATCACGGCGGCGACCCCGGTTACGCCGAGCGCGCCGATCTCGAACGGCGCGCAGCCGGGCGCGGAACTGACGCCGGGCCGGCAGTGGGAAGCGGTGCTGAGCCGCACCGCGGACGGCCGTCCGCTGTTGAGCGGCGACGGCGTCCAGCTGGCCCTGCCGACATGGCCGCAAGGCCTGGCGGAGCTGACGCCGGGAGCGGTGTTGAAAGTACTGGTGCTGGCCACGCAGCCGCGGCTGGAACTGTCGCTGTTGATGGAAAAGCCGGATGGCGACAGCGGCGGCGAAGCGCCGGCGCGGGCCTGGCAGCTGGAGCAGGCCGCGATGCCGAAGTTGGCGAGACCTCAGCCGGCCGCCGCCGAATTGGCGCAGTCCTGGCGGCAGGCTTTGCTGGGGCGCTTGACCCAGGCCGCGACCCAGTTCCAGCAGGCGGGCGGCAGCCATCTGCCGGGCGCCTTGTTGCAGCAGTTGCCGGAGCTGGCTCTGGCCGGCCTCAGGCAGGCCGCCGGCGAGCCGCCCTTGCCGCTGACTCTGCCGTTTTGGCTGTGGGGCGGTCCGGCGCTGACCTTGAGCGTAGAGGACGCGCTGGAGCGCGAGTCCGAGCCGGAACGGGACGAACTGGACCTGCTGCTGTGGCTGACGGCGCCGGGAATCGGCGCATTCTGCCTGCGCATCCGCCGCGTGGCGGCCGGGGTGGCGCTGGCCTTTGTGGCCGAGGCCGAGGTGTGCCGGGCTCTGCGTCGGCGCCTGCCGGAGATTGAGGCCGCGGCGGAGCGAGGCGGCGGCAGGCTCGCCGCTTGCTTGATCGGCGAGCGCATGCCGTGGAGCGGCTTGGCGATCAGCCGGCACGGCGCAACGGGTTTGCAGGCGCAGCGTCTGTCGCCGCTGCTGTTTGCGGTGGCGGCGGAAGTGGCCGGCCAGTTGCTGGCGGGAGACGGCGCGCCGCTTTGACCCGGCCGTGGTCTATAGTGGGTCCATGTTGCGCCTTCTCATACTGCTTCTGTGTCTGCTGAGCGTGGAGCCGGTCGCCGCCGATCCGGCGGCCAAGGGCGTCGGCGCGCCGCCAGCCCGGGATAATCCGGCGCGAGAGTGGACCGAGTGGGACGGCCCCGTCAGCGGGCCCGCGGCGCAGCCTGGCCGCAGCGTCTGGTTTTTGGCGTCGGACTTGCGCAACGGCGGCGTGGTCGGGGTTTACCGGGGCCTGGCCGAGGCGGGGCGTTTGCTGGGCTGGCGCGTGACGCTGCTGGATGGGCAGGGGCAGCGGAATTCCTTGCTCCAGTTTCTGGAGCGCGCGCAGCGGGAGCGGCCGGCCGCCGTGGCTTTGGGCGGTTTCGACGCCCAGGAATTCCAGCCGCAGATTCAAGGCCTGCACGCGCTGGGCGTGCCCGTGCTCGGCTGGCATGCCGGAGACAAGCCCGGCCCGGTGCCCGGACTGCTGTTCACGAATATCTCCACCAGCCCCTTGGCCGCGGCGCAAGCCGCCGCCGACTACATCGCGGCCAGCAGCCGCGGCCCGGTCGGCGTGGTACTGTTCACCGACAGCCGTTTCGCCATCGCCACCGCCAAAACCCGGCAGGCGGTGCGGCAGCTGCAGACGTGCCGGCGCTGCAAGGTGCTGGCGGTGGAAGACATCTCGCTGGCTCAGGTCCAGCAGCTGTTGCCGGCGCGGGTGGCGGAACTGTATCGGCGCCACGGCAAGGCCTGGACCCACAGCATAGGTATCAACGATCTGTATTACGACTCCATCGGTTATCCGCTGGGCAAGCTGAACGCCTCCGTCGTCAATATTTCGCTGGGTGACGGCTCGCTGAGCGCGATGAGGCGGATTCGGGCGGGCCTGATGCAGGAGGCGACCATCGCCGAGCCTTTGCACTTGCATGGCTGGCAGATGGCCGATGAGCTGAACCGCGCCTTTGCCCGCCAGCCGCCCAGCCTGTACGTCACCCAGCCGCATCTCTTGGTCAAACAGACGATACGCGACAGTTATCTGAGCATCGGCTACGATCCGGCCAACGGCTACCGCCGCGCCTACGCGGCCATTTGGTTCCCGCGGCATTGATTTGCCGCGCGACGCGTGCTTAACTGGCGCTCAATCCACGCATCGTCATCCCCATGATCTCCACGATTTCCACGCAGGCGCTGGTCCATTTGGTGTTGGGCGCCTTCTTGCTGCCGCCGCTGAACATGTTGTTGCTGATCTTGCTGGGACTGGGGCTGCGCCGCCGCTGGCGGCGCCTGGGCGCCGGCCTGCTGGCTTTGGGCATGGCGGGCCTGTACGCCTTGAGCACGCCGATGATGGCGATGTGGCTGAACCGGGGCCTGGAACGCTATCCGGTGATAGGCGCGGAGCCGTTGAGCCGGGCGGAGGCCATCGTGGTCTTGTCCGGCGGCAAGAAGCCCGCGCCGGAATACGGCGGCATGGAACCGGGCGCGGACTCGCTGGCGCGGCTGCGTTACGCCGCGCGGCTGGCGCATCAAAGCGGCAAGCCGATACTGCTGACCGGCGGCGCGCCGATGGGCGGGGAAGCCGAAGGCGCGGTGATGGCGCGGGTCCTGCGCGAGGAATACGGCATCGTCCCCCGTTGGGTGGAGACGCGTTCCAACACCACGCTGGAAAACGCCCGCTACTCCGCCGAATTGCTGCGTGCGGCCGGAATCAAGCGGATTGCGCTGGTCAGCCAGGGCTGGCATTTGCGTCGAGCCTTGCCGTTTTTCCAGCGTCAGGGTTTGGAAGTCACCGCCGCGCCAACTGCCTTTATCCGCTACGACGGCGGCGGCGTCGCCTGGTATCTGCCTAGCGGCCGAGCGATGCAGGAGTGCCACGCCGCGTTGAGGGAATGGCTGGGCATGCTGTTTTACCGGATGAAGGGAGAGTAGCCCATGCCGACGCAATCCGCCGCGCCCGCGCGGCCAAGAGTCGATCATCGCTTCTGGCGCGACGCGGCCTTGCCGCAGTTCGAGGCGCGCTCAGTGGCGGACGGACGCCGCGTCTGTTACGCCAGGCACGCGCATGAGACGTTTTCCCTGGGCGTCATCACCGCCGGTGCCTGCGACTACTTCAACGGCAAGGTGCGCCGCAGCGAGCGGGGCGCCTTGGTGTTGATGAATCCGGGCGACATCCATGCCTGCAATCCGGTGGCGGGGCAGGCCTGGTCCTATCGCATGCTGTATGTGGATGTGGGCTGGCTGGGCGGATTGCAGCAAAGGCTGGGTCAGGGCCAGGCCGGCGGCTTTCGTCCCTTTGGCGAGGCGGCGAGCCGGGACCCGCGGCTGTTCTCCGGCTTCAACGCCTTGTTCGATGTGCTGTGCGCGGAGGGGCGGGAGCTCTTGGAGAAAGACGCGGCGGCCACCGCCTTCTTCGACGGCGCGCACCGGGTATTGGGCTTGGCCGTCGAGCCGGCGGCGGAATCGAATCAGCGTTTGGCGCGCGCGGCGGAATATATCGCCGCGCATTGCGATCAAGCCTTGCGCTTGGAGGAGATCTGCGCGGCGGCGGACTTGTCGGCCTCCTATCTGATCCGCGCGTTCAAGCGGCGTTACGGCGTCACGCCTCATGGCTTTCTGCTGAATCAGCGGGTGCAACTGGCGCGGCGGCTGATGCGCGGCGGCCTGCCCTTGGCGGAGGTGGCGCAGGCCGTCGGCTTCTCCGATCAAGCTCATCTGCATAAAATCTTCAAGCAGTACGTGGCCGCCACGCCGGGACAGTACCGCGGGGGCTCAGGTCAACAAGCCCAGCGCGCTTAGTCCCAGCAAGACCGCCATCGCTTGGTTGAAGCGGCGCAGCCGCCCAGCCGAGGCCAGTTTCTGTCCGAGCCAGGCGCCGGCCAGAACCCAGCAGGCTACCGAGGCGTAGCAAATCAGAAAGTAAAGCGCGGCGAAGCGCCATAAGGCCATTGCGTCTTGGCCCGAGGTGAACGCGGCGCAGCCCGCCAGCGCCGCGACCCAGGCCTTGGGGTTCAGCCATTGAATCGCCGCGCCCCGCCACCAGCCGGGTTGGACGCCGCTTTTGTCCCAGTCCAGCGCGCCGTCGCTGCGAGCCAATTGATACGCCATATAGAGCAAGAACGCCACGCCGGCCCATTGCAGCGCCTGCGTCAGTGCCGGCCATTGTCCCAGGGTCTGTTCCAGGCCCAGGCCGGTCAGCAGCAGAAGCAGGGTGAAACCGACGGTGGCGCCGCCGACATGGCGCATGCCGGCGCGCGCGCCATGCTGAGCGCCGCAACTGAGCGCGACGATATTGACCGGGCCGGGCGTGATGGAGGCGGCCAGCGCGAAGCCGGCCATGGCGAGAGTCTGATTCATGATGTGTCCTGGAGGGTGGGCGATGCGGACAAAGTAGCCGGGCGAGGGCGGGGCGTATTGTAGAAAATTGACCTGTCGGAGAGGTTTATCAAAAAATGCCTTTGACATGAACGGTTTAATGTAATACCAATTAAATACCAGCAAGATCTGGGCTGACGTCCCGTTTGGCTCCCGTCTCCTGCGCGCGCCGACGCGGACGCTGCAATCCAAGGAGGAAGACGCATGTCGTTGAACTGGATAACCGTGATGCGGGCGTCCGCGTGCGCGCTGGCGGCGGGGCAGGCGTGGGCGATCTGCCCTGCATGGCAGGAGGGCGCCAGCTATCGGGCCGGCGACACGGTCGCGTACGCCGCGGCCAACTACACCGCGCGGGTGGCGCATACCGCCCATGTCGGCGCCAACTGGAATCCTCCGGCGTCGCCGACCCTGTGGCTGGCGGGAGGTAGTTGCGCGGGGGCGCCGGAGCCAACGCCGGAGCCGACGCCGTCTCCCGCTCCTGGGCCGTCCGCGCCGTTCGCCAAACATGCTTTGGTGGGCTACTGGCACAATTTCGCCAACCCCAGCGGCGACGCTTATCCGCTGAGCCAGGTCAGCGACGATTGGGACGTGATCGCGGTGGCCTTCGCCGACGACGCGGGCAACGGCAAGCTCAGCTTTGCGCTGGATCCCAAGGCAGGTTCCGAAGCTCAGTTCATCCAGGATGTTCGCGCCAAGCAGGCCAAGGGCAAGAAGGTGGTGTTGTCGCTGGGCGGGCAGAATGGCTCGGTCACGCTGAACACCCCGGCGCAAGCCCAGAATTTCGTCAATAGCCTCTACGCCATCATCGTCAAATTCGGCTTCGACGGCATCGATCTGGATCTGGAAAGCGGGGTGTCGCAAGGCGCGCCCATCATCGGTAATCTGATTGGCGCGGTGAAGCAGTTGAAGGCCAAGGTGGGGGCGGGTTTCTACCTGTCCATGGCGCCGGAGCACCCCTATGTCCAGGGCGGCTATGTCGCCTACGGCAGCATCTGGGGCGCTTATCTGCCCATCATCGACGCGTTGCGCGACGATTTGAGCGTGATCCATGTCCAGTATTACAACAACGGCGGGCTGAACACGCCTTATTCCAACGCCGCATTGGCTGAGGGCAGCGTGGACATGTTGGTGGGCGGCAGCAAGATGTTGATCGAGGGCTTCCCGCTGGCTTACGGCGCTTCGGGCAGCTTCAAGGGTTTGCGGCCGGATCAGGTGGCTTTCGGCGTGCCTTCCGGCCGCAGTTCCGCCAATTCCGGCTTTGTCAGCGCGGATACCGTGATCAAGTCGCTGGATTGCCTGATGGCCTTGAAAAATTGCGGCAGCGTCAAGCCGAGTCAGGCCTACCCGTCGTTTCGCGGCGTCATGAGCTGGTCGATCAACTGGGACCGCAAGGACGGCTTCCCGTTCTCGCGGTCGGTGGGGGCCTCGCTGCGCGGCCGCAACTGATGGACGTAAAAAAACCGGGGCGCGATTGCGCCTCGGTTTTGTACGGGTTCGCGCCGTGGCTTACAGCGCCGGCATCGCATAGCCTTCGATCTGAGCGGCGGCGACCAGCTGGCCCAGATAGGCCTGCATCGCCTTGTTGCCGGCCATGTCGTTCAGGTATTGCTGCAGGCGGTCCTTGATTTCCTCAAAGCTCACCTTGCCGCCCTCGTGGCGCTCTTGAACCTGGATGATGTGGTAGCCGAACTGGGTCTGCACCAGGTCCGGAGCGAGCTGGCCGGCGGCGGTGTTGAATACCGCTTGTTCGAATTCCGGCACCATCTGGCCGCGGCCGAACTGGCCCAGGCTGCCGCCTTGCTGGCCGGACGGGCAGGTGGAGTGTTCGCGGGCCAGGTCGGCGAAGCGGGCCGGATTGGCCTTGATTTCTTCCAGCACGCCTTCCGCCTTGGCTTTGGCCAGGCTGCCGGCCAGGCCTTCGCCCAGCGGGAACAGAATGTGGCTGGCCACGGCGGACTCGCCGCTGCTGAAGCGCTCGGGGTATTGATTGTAGAAGGCCAGGCATGCGGCCTCGTCCACGGCGTCAACGTGCAGTTCCTGTTCCAGCAAGGCGCCGATGGCGGCGCCTTGGTCGGCGGTGTCGATGCCGAGGGACTTGGCTTTCTGCAACAGCAGTTCGCGCAGGACCAACTCCTGAACGGCGGCGTCGCGCGGGTTCGGCGCGTCAGCGTAGTGGGCTTGTTCCGCTTGCACCGTGTCTTCGGTGATTTCGATGCCGTTGACTCGAATGGTCATGGAGATTTCCTGTGATGGTAGATGAGGGATGCGCCCAAGGGCGGGAAATGTGCGATTTAAAAAGCGTTCGCCGCGCTTGTCAAGAAAGGCGGCGAGTCTTATCGAGGGGCATTGGAATAAAGCGCGAAAATTTTAAGAATAATCTTATATTTGCCCGGTCGCTTAATCGCTAGTATACGAGCCATGCAGCTTCAGGGCTTGCATGAAAACCCGGTTGGCTGCTCATGCTTGTACGCCGCTTGCCGAGTCTTGATGTTCATGTGTACGTAGACGTCGTCCGTCTGTACTTCGTTCTGGTGCGCCAAGCTTGGGCTTGGACACTTGGTGAATTGAGATCCCCGTTTGGGCCGCCTCCGTGCGGCCTCTTTTTTTGCCCAGCCCTCTGAGCATAACACGAAAGCATGCCGGCTTGGCCCGCGCCGCCGGGAACGGAGCATAAAAAAAGAGCCCCGATCAGGGGGCTCTGAATTGCACCTTCGCTCAGGTGATCGTCGCGGTTGCCGGTGGGCGTGTATCCACAGCCGGCAGCGCTTCGATCGTATCGAACCGCCCTCGGGGGAGAGCCGATTCGATGGAGGCAGTATGCGCCTGCCGGCACGGGCCAAATAGAGTGATTATTGGGGGCTTGTGTGACGGGCTGTGATGAAATCGGGGCGGGCTTAACATTTGCGCAATGAATTGGCGCGCAGGTCTGGCTGAGGGGGCGCGAAGCATAAAAAAAGAGCCCCAGATGGGGCCCCAATTTGCACCTTCGCTCAGGAGACCAACGCGCCGGCCAGAAGGGGTAGGTAATTTCCAACAGAACCCGCGCGCTGATCATGCCAGATCAGGACTCTTGCGAGCCCTGGCTGCTGACGGAAACCAGTATGCCGATTTGTTTCGAGGCCGGATATTTGGATTTGTTGTGTTTTATGTGACGCTATGTGACCCGGACGGGATTGGCCGCTATCATGACGCAGTGCAAACAATCATGGCGCGCCGGCCGTGAACGGCGCGCCTATGGACGCCGCGCCGGCTCGTCTTTTAAGGGGAACAGCGTGGACAAGCATTACCCGGTTATCGATACCCGCAGCATCGTGATGCGTTGGGGCGATATGGACGCCGTCGGGCATCTGAACAATACGTACTATTTCCGTTATCTGGAGCAGATCCGCCTGGATTGGCTGGAAAGCCTGGGGCACGGCATCGACCCCTCAGGCTGCGGTCCGGTGCTGGCGGGCACCGCCTGCGTGTTCCGCAAGGAGATCACCTATCCGGCCACGCTCGACATTAGCATCGAACTGGAAAAACTGGGACGCAGCAGCTTGAAGCTGCGCCATCATTTTTATCGGCGCGACGATCCCGGCGTGGTGTACGCCAGCGGCGAGGTGACGCTGGTGTGGGTGGATTATCAGGCGGGCAAGTCGGTCGCCATCCCGGAGGACATTCGCGCGGCGGTGGAGACGGCGGCCAAGTCCGCCGCCTGAGACGACCAGGTTTTCCCGGCCCCCGTCGCCTTGGCGCGGCGGGGGCTTTTTCGCGCCCGGCTGCCGCCGGGTCAGCTTTGCCGCGGCACTTTGTTGCGCGTCAGATCGCGCATCAGGAAACGGCTGGGGTGGGTGGCCTGCATCAGGCTGCGGGCCACGGGGGCCGGTTCGTCCTCCAGCAGGGCGGCGAGTATTTCGCCCGACAGCGGCGCGGTGATCATGCCGCGCGAACCATGAGCGGTGTTGACGTAGAGGCCGTCTATCCAGGGCGCGGCGGCGGTCAGCTTCAAGGAAGCGTCCTTGCTCAGCGGCAGATAGGCGTCGATCAGGCCTTGCGCGTGGGCGACCGGTCCGACGATGGGCAGATAGTCCGGGCTGGTGCAACGCAGCGCGGCGCGTCCGGCCAGGGCTTTGTCCAGCAGGCTTTCGCCGCCCAGGGCTTGGTACAGGCTGGGCGCGAGTCCCGCCAGCATCTGCAGGTTTTCCTGATGCTCGAACAGGTTGACGCCGAGATCTTCGGTGTTGAACTTGAAGGTGGCGCCCAGGCAGTGTTCGCCGAAACGGGCCGGGGAAATATAGCCTTCGCCGCACAGCACGGTGCGCAGCGCCTCGCTGTGTTCGGTGGCGCGCGTCACGGTGACCTGGCCGCGAATCTTTTTCAAGGGCAGATGCTGGGTGGCGTCGAAGGCGCCGGTTTCCGCCGCGCCGGCCAGAATGACCACGGAACCGATGGCCACCGAGCCTTCATCGCCGATGGCGACCCAGCTCTTGTCCAGCGGGTTGTAGTCCAGCTCTACGATGGTGCGGCTGGTGCGGACCTGGATATTGGGATGCTCCACCAGCTTGCGCACCAGGGCGGGCGGATTGACCCAGCCGCCCTGCGGAAAGAACAGGCCGCCGTGCTGCAGCTCGACGCCGGCCAGCTCGCTGGCTTCCCGCGCGTCGACCGGGCGCAGGAAGTCTTCGCCGAAGCCGGCCGCGGCCAGCCCTTGCTGGCGTTCCGCCTCGGCCGCGTCGTAGGCCAGTTGCAAGACGCCGCAGCCGCGCCAGTGCGCGTCGTCCTCCGGCAGCTGGGTTTTCAGCGTGCGCAGGCTATAGCCGTAGCCGGACAGGATCAGGCGGGTCAGCGGGGTGAAGTGCGGGGACAGCTTGGTGTACAGCACGCCTTGCGGGTTGCCGGAGGCGCCGCGCGCGAGTTCGGGCAGGCGTTCCACCACGGTGACCTGCCAGCCGCGGCAGGCCAGGCTGTAGGCGCTGGCGGCGCCGGCGATGCCGCCGCCGATGACGATGGCGCTGCGTTCCCCGTGGCGCCGCGCCGGGCGGGCGAACCACGGAGGCGACCATTCGCCGTCGGGCAGGGTTTGCAGATGGCCGTGGCTCATTTCCCGCTTATGGCCGAAGCCGGCGGTCTTGCTGACGGCGAAGCCGGCCTCGCTCAAGCCGCGACGCACGAAACCGGCGCTGGTGAAGGTGGCGAAGGTGGCGCCGGGCGCGGAGAGCCGCGCCATGGTCTGGAACAGCTCCGCTTGCCACATGTCCGGGTTCTTGGACGGGGCGAAGCCGTCGAGGAACCAGGCGTCCACGCGAGCGTCCACCTCCGGCAGCACTTCCAGGACATCGCCGATCAGCAAGGTCAGCGTGACGCGCCCCTGGCTGAGCAGCAGGCGGTGCCAGCCCGGAGGCAGGGACTGGTATTGGGCCAGCAGCTGCTGCGCCAGGCCGGCGAGCTGGGGCCAGAGCGCCAGCGCCCGGGCCAGATCGCGCGGGGTCAGCGGAAACTTCTCCGCGCTGATGAAGTGCAGGCGCGTATCGGCCGGCGCGTATTGCAAAAAGCATTCCCACGCGCATAGAAAGTTCAGGCCGGTGCCGAAGCCGGTTTCGGCAATGGCGAAGTGGCCGCCGGCGGGCAGTTCGGCGAAGCGCTCGGCCAAACGGTTGTGCCGCAGGAAGACATGGCGGGTCTCGTCCAGGCCGGAAGCGCGGGAGAAGTAGACGTCGCCGAAGGCGAGGGAAACCGGTTGACCGTCGTGCCAGTCAAGTTGAGCGTGTGGGGTCATGCGCGCGGGGTCGGGGCGCGGCGCGGCGCCGCGGGTGAATTAGGATGTTCTGATGATACCGCAGTTTTGCGCCGCTGATGAGCGGCGCCGCGGCCCCTGTTCAGACTATCCGCGCCGCGGCCAGGTCCAGTTGCTCCGGAGCCAGGCTGTCCAGCCGCAAAGGCGCGGTCTTGGCCAGCTGCGGGTAATGCTTGCCCAGCGAGCGGTAGTAGAGCGGGTCGTAGTGCTTGGCCAGCAGCTCCGCCACCAGAGCGTCGAAGCGCCCGGCCCGGATCAACTGGTTCCAGGCGTCCAGCTGTTCGCCCGAGTGCAGCCCTTTCAAGAAGCCCAGTTGGCGGATCAAGGTTTCGGGGTCTCGCAGGTAGAAGTCGTAATCCTCCAGCAAAAAGCGCACGCGCTCCGCCAAAGGCACGTCGATCAGCAGGCAGTCGCCTTGGTGCATCTGGCGGTACAGCGCGTCGGGCAGGGTGACGAAGCCGACCTTCTTGCTTTCCGATTCGATGAAGACGGGGCGGCCGGGATCCAGGCTGCGGATCTGTTGCAGCAGCAAGGTGTCGAACCATTTTTGCGGCGGCTGGGGCAAGTCCGGCAGACGGCCCAGCACCGAGCCGCGGTGATTGGCCAGCTGCTCCAGATCCAGCACCTGGTGGCCGGCGCGCGCCAGCGCCTGCAGCAAGCGGCTTTTGCCGGAGCCGGTGGGGCCGCAGATCACGCGCAGCTTGAGCTGGCCGGGCAGTTCCTCCAGCCATTGCAGCGCCTGGCGGCGATAGGCTTTGTAGCCGCCCTCCAGCTGATGCGCGGGCCAGCCTATCTGGGCGAAGATCAGGGCCATGGAGCCGGAACGCTGGCCGCCGCGCCAGCAGCAGATCAGCGGGCGCCAGGATTTGGGGCGATCGGCGAAGCGCTCTTCGATATGGCGGGCGATATTCTTGGCCGCCAGCGCGGCGCCGACCTTGCGCGCTTCGAATGGGGAAACCTGTTTATACAGCGTGCCGACGCGAATCCGCTCGTCGTTGTCCAGAACCGGGCAGTTAATGGCGCCGGGGATATGATCTTCGGCAAATTCCGCCGGAGATCGGACGTCGATGATCTCGTCAAACTGCCCAAGCTGTGATACGTTCGCGACCTTGAAAAGCATAAATATGGCGGAGTCCGCAAATGGCTGAAATCAAATTGACGCAATTGTCTCACGGCGGCGGCTGCGGCTGCAAAATTGCCCCGGCGGTGCTGGAGTCCATTTTGTCGACGGCCAAGGAAAAAATGGTTTTCCCCAATCTATTGGTGGGGGCGGAAACCAGCGACGACGCCGCGGTGTATCAGTTGAACGCCTCGCAAGCCATTGTGGCGACCACTGATTTTTTCATGCCCATCGTCGACGACGCCCGTGACTTTGGCCGCATCGCCGCCACCAACGCGCTGTCCGACATTTACGCGATGGGCGCGACGCCCATCATGGCCTTGGCCATTGTCGGCATGCCGGTGAAGGTGTTGCCGGTGGAAACCATCCGCGACATTCTTGCCGGCGGAGAGTCGGTATGCCACGCCGCGGGCATCCCGCTCGCCGGCGGCCATTCCATCGATTCCCCCGAGCCGATCTACGGTCTGGTGGCCTTGGGCGTGGTGCATCCGGACCAGCTCAAGCGCAATAGCGAGGCGCGCGACGGCGATGTGCTGATCCTGGGCAAGGGCCTGGGCGTGGGCGTGCTGGCGCAGGCGATGAAGAAAGGGGAGCTGGACGATAAGGGCTATCAGGCCTTGATCGCTTCCACCACCAAATTGAATACCGTCGGAGCGGAACTGGCGGCCATGGACGGCGTGCACGCGCTGACCGACGTCACCGGTTTCGGCCTGTTGGGCCATGCGCTGGAGGTGTGCAAGGGCGCCAAGCTGGCGGCGCACATCGATATGGCCGCGGTGCCGGTGATCGAGGAGGCGCGCGCTTTCGCGGAGCAAGGCTGCGGTCCGGGCGCGATCGAGCGCAATCTGGCCAGTTTCGGCGAGCACGTCGATTTTGGCGCGGGGCTGCCGGAGTGGCAGCTGCGGCTCTTGGCCGACCCGCAGACCAGCGGCGGTTTGCTGGCGGCGGTGGCGCCGGAGCAGGCCGACGAGGTGTTGGCGCGTTTCCAGCGCGCCGGTTTCGGCTATGCGGCCAAGATCGGCCGCCTGGCCGCGGGCGAGGCCCGCGTCATCGTCCGCTGAGCGGCGCGACGTGAAAGACGCGCGTCCGGAGCGCCTGCGGCTGGCCGCCCGCGACCGGCCCTTGACGGAGCTGGCGCGGCTGGCGCCCGGCCGGGTGAGCGGCGCGCGGCGCGCCAGCGCCGACGACGCCCAGATTCCTTGGTTCGACGGCAGCGTGGCGGCGGGTTTCCCGTCGCCGGCCGACGACTATCTCGAGCGTTCGCTCAACCTCAACGATTTGTTGATCCAGCACCCGGACACCAGTTTCTTCGTGCGCGTCGCCGGCGACGCGATGGCCGGGGCCGGCATTTTCGACGGCGACTTGCTGATTGTCGATCGCATGCTGCCGCCGCGTCACAACGATGTGGTGGTGGCGGTGGCGGGCGAGGAATTCCTGGTGCGCCGGCTGCACCTGAGCCCTGATCGCGCCTGCTTGCGCGCCGCTCAGCCGGGCTACGCCGATTTACAGGCGGAGACCGATGTCGAGATCTGGGGCGTGGTCAGCTCGGTGGTGCGTTCGCTGCGCTGAGTTTGCCGGCGCGGCTTAGCGCCTATTTCAAAGTCTTGCGAGCTAGGGCGATACCAGGCGAAAACGGCTGAGCAAGCGGAATGCACATAGGGTCTATGAGCATTTCGAAGGTGTTCTCAACGTCGTATCGCCGAAGCACGGCAGGCTTTGAACAGGTTCTTAAAAGGTCCAGCGCAGGCTGAAGGTGGTGACGGCAACCCGCGTCTTGTGCGGGGTGTAGTCCATCTTGGGCACATAGCCCACTTCCAGCGCCAGTTTGCGAGTGCCTATGCTGAGCATGGGGAAGGCGACCACCTGCTTGACGCCGGAGCCGTCCAGATAACCGACCAATAAGGTGGTGCCGGCGTAGAGCGGGCTGGATCCCAGTTGCCATTCCTTGCGCCAGCCGCCGGCGACGAACCAGGCCGTTTCGCGGAAGGAGTCGCGATAAGAGCCGACGCGGCCGATCCAACGGCCGTCCGCGTCGTTGCCCAGCGGCGCCCATTCCAGCCCGAGGCCGGGGTTTTCTCCGTTGAAATCACAACGCTTGCCGCTGCATTGGCTGTGTATGGACGCGCCGTAGGCCAGCAAGGAAAGATCATTGTCGGCGTGGGCCAGGGAACAGGCGGTCAATAGCAGGCCGGCGGTCAGGAGTGGCTTCATGGTGATACCCCTTTACGGAAGAGAAGCGATTACGCAAGTCAGGCGGCTCGGGACTTGGGTGGGCGGCTCTTGTTGGGCCAGTCCGGTTCCGCTCTTGATTTAATGCATAGATTAAATTTTTTACCAAAGCCATAAATAAAATGCGTCTGAGGGAAAATCGGGTTCAAGATCGACGATTGCGAGGCTTGAAAAGCAACTGGCCATGCCCAGATAGTGTTTATCAATCTTCCGAAGGAGCCACTCCATGCGATTCGACAAGCTGACGACCAAGTTCCAGCAGGCGCTGGGGGATGCCCAGAGCCTGGCCCTGTCTCAAGACCATGCTTACATCGAGCCGCAGCATCTGCTGTTGGCCATGCTGGACGACGCCGACGGCGGCATCGCCGGCCTGCTGGCGCGCGCCGGCGTCAACGTGCCCGGCCTGAAAGCCGGCTTGAACCAGGCTTTGCAGCGCCTGCCGCGGGTGCAGGGCAATGGCGGCGAGATCACCGTCTCGCGGGATTTGGCCAATCTGCTGAACCTGAGCGACAAGGCGGCGATGAAGCTGGGCGACGAATTCATCGCCAGCGAGCTGTTCCTGTCCGCGCTGAGCCAGGACAAGGGCGAGGCCGCGCGGCTGCTGAAAGAGCACGGAGGCCAGCCGGCGGCGATCCAGGCCGCGATCGACGCGGTGCGCGGCGGCGCAAGCGTGTCCAGCCAGGACGCGGAGAGCCAGCGCGAAGCCTTGAAGAAGTACACCCAGGACCTGACCGAGCGCGCGCGCCTGGGCAAACTGGACCCGGTGATAGGCCGCGATGACGAGATCCGCCGCGCCATCCAGGTATTGCAGCGCCGCACCAAGAACAACCCGGTGTTGATCGGCGAGCCCGGCGTCGGCAAGACCGCCATCGTCGAGGGCCTGGCCCAGCGCATCGTCAACGGCGAAGTGCCGGAAAGCCTGAAGAACAAGCGCCTGCTGGTGTTGGATCTGGCGGCGCTGATCGCCGGCGCCAAGTTTCGCGGCGAATTCGAAGAGCGGCTGAAAGCGGTGTTGAACGATCTGGCCAAGGACGACGGCCAGACCCTGATCTTCATCGACGAGATCCACACCCTGGTGGGCGCGGGCAAGGCGGAGGGCGCGATGGACGCCGGCAATATGCTGAAGCCGGCGCTGGCGCGCGGGGAGCTGCATTGCATCGGCGCCACCACGCTGGACGAATACCGCCGTTACATCGAGAAGGACGCGGCGCTGGAACGCCGCTTCCAGAAAGTGCTGGTCGGCGAGCCCTCGGTGGAGGACACCATCGCCATCCTGCGCGGCTTGCAGGAAAAGTATGAAATCCACCATGGCGTGGACATCACCGACCCGGCCATCGTCGCCGCCGCCGAGTTGTCGCAGCGCTACATCACCGACCGCTTCTTGCCGGACAAGGCCATCGATTTGATCGACGAGGCCGCCAGCCGCATCAAGATGGAGCTGGATTCCAAGCCGGAAGAGATGGACAGGCTGGACCGCCGGCTGATCCAGCTGAAGATCGAGCGCGAGGCGGTGAACAAGGAAAGCGACGAGGCCTCGCAAAAGCGGCTGAAGCTGATCGAGGACGAGATCGCGGAACTGTCGCGCGCCTATGCGGACCTGGACGAGATCTGGAAGGCGGAAAAAGCCGCGCAACAGGGCTCGCAGAGCATCAAGGAGGAAATCGAGCGCCTCAAGGTGGAGATGGAGGATCTGAAGCGCAAGGGCGATTGGCAGAAGCTGGCGGAACTGCAGTACGGCAAGCTGCCGCAGCTGGAGGCGCGGCTGCAGGACGCCGAGGCGGCCGGCGCCGGCGAGCAGGCCAGGCCCAACCGCCTGCTGCGCACCCAGGTGGGGGCGGAGGAGATCGCGGAAGTGGTCAGCCGCGCCACCGGCATTCCGGTGTCCAAAATGCTGGAAGGCGAGCGCGACAAGCTGTTGCGCATGGAGGAGGTGCTGCATCAGCGCGTGGTGGGGCAGGACGAGGCGGTCAGCGCGGTGGCCGACGCCATCCGTCGCTCCCGTTCCGGTCTGGCCGATCCCAACAAGCCTTACGGCTCCTTCCTGTTCCTGGGGCCGACCGGCGTGGGCAAGACCGAGCTGTGCAAGACCTTGGCCGGCTTTATGTTCGACAGCGAAGACCACCTGATCCGCATCGACATGTCCGAGTATATGGAGAAGCATTCGGTGTCCCGCTTGATCGGCGCGCCGCCGGGCTATGTCGGTTACGAGGAGGGCGGCTATCTGACCGAGCAGGTGCGCCGCAAGCCGTATAGCGTGATCTTGCTGGACGAGGTGGAGAAAGCGCATCCGGACGTGTTCAACATCCTGCTGCAAGTGCTGGACGACGGCCGCCTGACCGACGGTCAGGGCCGCACCGTGGATTTCAAGAACACCGTGGTGGTGATGACGTCCAATATCGGCAGCCAGCAGATCCAGGCGATGGACAGCGACGATTACCAGGTGATCAAGCTGGCGGTGATGGCGGAGGTGAAAACCCAGTTCCGGCCGGAGTTCATCAACCGCATCGACGAGGTGGTGGTGTTCCACGGCCTGGGCGAGCAGCACATCAAGTCCATCGCCCGCATCCAGCTCAAGAGCCTGGAGCGCCGGCTGGCCAAGCTGGATCTGGACTTGCAGATCAGCGAGGAGGCGCTGGCCTTGCTGTCCGAAGCCGGCTTCGATCCGGTCTACGGCGCGCGGCCCTTGAAGCGGGCGATCCAGTCCGAACTGGAAAACCCGTTGGCCAAGGCCATCCTGGCCGGCGAATACCCGCCGAAATCCACCATCCTGGTGGAAGCGCGGGACGGCCATCTGAGCTTTGCCTGAACGCAGGCCCGCTCGTAAAAAAAGCCCGGGAATCCGGGCTTTTTCTTTGGGCGGCGCGCTCAGCCGCGATCGGGGTGGCGGAAGCAGGCTGACATGTGGTCGTTGACCACGCCGCAGGCCTGCAGATAGGCGTAAATCACCGTGCTGCCGACGAAGTTCATGCCGGCTTTTTTCAGCGCCTTGCTGATGCGGTCGGACAGCTCGGTGCTGGCGGGCACCCGCTCGTCGTCGCGGCGGCGCAGTATCGGCCGGCCGTCCACATGCGCCCACAGCCAGTCGGCGAAACTGCCGTGTTGCCGCTGCATCTGCAGAAACACCTTGGCGTTGCGGATGGCGCTCCGGATCTTCAGCCGGTTGCGCACGATGCCGGCGTCCTGCATCAGGCGCTCAACGTCGCCGTCGTCCATCGCCGCCACCTTGACCGGGTCGAAGCCGTGAAAAGCGCGGCGGTAGCCGTCGCGCTTGCGCAGGATGGTGATCCAGGACAGGCCGGCCTGCGCGCCTTCCAGAATCAGCATCTCGAACAGCTTGCGGTCGTCGCGCTCGGGACATCCCCATTCCTCGTCGTGATAGGCGACGTAGAGCGGATCGTCGCCGCACCAGGCGCAGCGGGCCGGGGCCGGCATCAGCGGTTATGCAGCAGGATGTCGCACTGCAGCCCCACTTTTTGCAGGCCGGTGCGGCTTTGCAGATTGATCACCAGAGGATTGCGGATGTTCGCCTTCATCGTGGACAGCGCCGGGTGCTGTTCATCGGCCTGATTGCTCAGCATCAGCAGAATGGCCACATCCTGCGGACGCTGCAATTGCAGCTCGGCCACTTCGGCGTCGTCCAGCTCTATCTCATAGCGGATGTCCAGCGCTTCCGGAGTGGTGATGCTGAAGATGACGCCGGCGTCGTCCAGCGATTGCAGCCAGAACACCTGCGGCTGGGCCTGGGTGGCGTTGTGGAACAGCTTGAAGCGGGTGCAGTTTTCCAGCGCGGGAATGCCGCGCGGGAAGGTGATGACGGTGCTCTCGTCGATATCGACTTGGCCGAGCTGGCTGGACTGGAACCGCATGGCGTGCCTCCTGGCGTGACAATGCTCTCATTATGCATGGCGACGACGGCAATTGCACAAGCGGAACGCCGCCGCGCGCGAAGATTGCAAGCCGTGGTTGTGGCCGAGGGCTTATCGGCCTATATCAATATTACTCGAATGTCGTATCTAAATTGGGTTGCGGACAGCCGGCAGGGCGCCCGCGCGCGATGCTAAGGGGAGATCCCATGAGCTTGCCCGCCAAGCGGTTTCTGATTCTTGAAGACCAGCTGGTGCTGCGGAAACTGATTTCCCGTCAGGCCAGTTTCTTTAGTCGCTACGAAGTGGCCATCGACGAGTTCAGCGACCCGGCCGAGGCGCTGCGCAGCATCGGGGAGAACCACTACGACCTGATCGTCACCGATATCGGCATGCCGGGCATGAACGGCATCGACTTCATCAAGCACGTGGCCTTGCTCGGCTACCGGGCGGCCTTGCTGATCATTTCCGGCTATGACGGCAAAACCCTGAACACCATCAGCGAGATGGCTTGCAGCCTGGGCATAGGCAGCACCCGCTTCCTGTCCAAGCCGTACTCGGCGGAGTCCTTTCTCACCGCGCTCAACAGCGTGTTCAACGATCTGGAGCGCGCCTACCAGGTGCAGCAGCTGGACGTGGAGGGCTTTTTCGCCGACGTCTGCTCCGGGGAATTCAAGCTGGAGATCGAACCCATCCTGGGCCTGCCCGGCCATCGGCTCGCCGGCTTCGACGTGACGGCCCTGATTCGGCCGCAAGGGCGGGTGGAGTGGGGCGCCGGTCTTTTCAATGTGCTGGCGCGCCGCAAGGGGGTTTCCGCCCTGGTGCTGGAAGAGCTGGTGGCCCGCATCGCCAGCCTGTTGGCCAGCCTGCGCCAGCAAGGCCTGGGCGAGGAGTGCGGCGTCAACGTGCGCATAGACAAAGCCTGTCTGGAGAGCGAGAACCTGTTCGACCACTGCCATGCCCAGTTGCAGCAGCGCGGCGTGCCGCCGCGCTTGCTGGGTTTCGAGCTGGCCGAGGGGCTGGGGCAGCAATCGCCGGCCCAGGCTTTCGAGAACGTCGCCAAGATCAAGTATCTGGGCTTCCGGCTGATCGCCGATCATTTCGGCAGCGGTTCGCTGACCCAGAGCAATATGCTCAAGCTGCCGTTCGACCATGTGAACATCCCCATCGAATCCCTGCAATGGATACGCGCCATGCTGGGCGCGGACCCGCAGGCGCTGCGTTTCTTGCGCATCTACGGCTTGCCGCCGGGAGCCATCACCGCCAGCGGGGTGGACGAGGAGGAGGATGTGACGCTGGCGCAGGAGATGGGCTGCCCCTGCGTGCAAGGCGCTTATATGGCCTTGCCGGTGCGTGAAAACGAATTGAGCGACTATTTGCGGCGGAGTCAGGAAACCGCGGCGGCGGAAGGGGGCGCGGGATGAGTATCGCGGCGGTGGACTTCTCGCGGATGCGGATATTGGTCGTGGACGACCAGACTCTGGTGCGCTCCTTGATCAGTCAGGCTTTACAGACCATGGGCATGCGCTCGGACGCCATCTTCCAGACCGCGGACGGCACCGCGTCGATGCGCTTGCTGGATATCCGCATGGTGGACCTGGTGCTGTGCGATGTGCAGATGGCGCCGATGAACGGCATGGATCTGCTCAAGGAACTACGCTGCGGCCATACCATGAATCCTTCCAATCTGCCCTTTGTGTTCCTGTCCGGCCATGCGGATCGCAGCAATGTGGTGCTGGCCAGCCAGTTGCACGCAGACGGCTTCGTGGTCAAGCCGCCGAAGCCGGCCGATGTGGAGAAGGCCATCGTGGCGGCGATGCAGCGCAAGCGGCCGGAGATTGATCCGTTCAGCTACTACGGCGTGTCCACCGGCACCGAATACGACCGCAAGGTTTTCGGCCGGCTGTTCGACGCTCCGGCGCTGCCCGAAGCGCCGCCGGGCATGGCGGTCAGCCTGCTCACGGTGAAGGCGGGCGCGGTGCTGGCTCAGGACCTGCACAGCAAGCACGGCCATTTGCTGCTGCCGCGCGGCGCGGCCATCTCCGCCAACCAGATCACGGTGCTGCGCGATTTCAGCGACCGCTACGGTGTTTTGCGGCTCTTCGTCGAGGAGGTTTCCGAGACGGAGGCCGAGTCGTCACGTGAGCTCTGAGCGGCCGTCGATGAAGTTTTCCAGGCCGCGTCAGGAGCACATCAAATCCATCCGCCGCGCGGTGATCCTGATCGTCTTATTGCTGGGCGTGCTGCAGACCGGGGCCATTTTGCGTCTGTTGGACGAGTCCTGGGACTCCTATCGCAGGGCCCGGCACGTGGCCGAGCTCAATCGAGACATCTCGGCCTTGTATCAGGCGGTCAGCGCGGAAAACCTGGAGAGCAGCAAGCTGCGGCTGCTGCTGACGGCAAAGTCGCCGCCTACGCCGCAACAACAGGAAGAACTGAAGCAGCTTGCCCGCGACACCGACGCCAAGTTCGTGGTGGCGCTGGCGTCGGTTCCCGTCATGACCGGGGCGGACGCCTCCAGCCAGGGGCGGCTGCGTAATCTGGCCCACGATTTCAAGGTGCTGCGCGATGAAACCACAAAGATATTGAGCCAGCCGGATTTTCAGAACGAATCGCTGAGCAATCTGCTCTACCTGGCCACCGCGCGGATGCGCAACGAGGCCGGCGGCATCCTGGCCGCGGACATGGCGCAGCTGGCCAGTCAGGGCGATCCCACGCTCAACAGCCTGATGATGATCAAGCAGAGCCTGTGGCAGCTGGGCGGGCAATTGCGCGGCAACGCGGTGGCGCTGATCATGCGCGAGCAGCTGGGGCACCGGATGAACCGCGACATCGAGGACGATCTAGCCTTCCGGCTCAGCTCCGCCATGGTCATGGTGGAGCAGCTGCGCCCTGTGATCCTGGGCGTGCACGACGACGCCTTGAAAGCCGCGTTCACCAATCTGACCACCTTGACGCTGAAGCTGCAACTGGTCGTCAAACTGCAATACGAACAGATAGACGGCGTTCAGTCTTTCCGTCAGGTCACGAATTTCCGCGTTAACTTGCTGGAACTGGATGAGGAGCTGCGGCGCACCTTCGGCATGGTGGAGCGGATGACGGCCGAGCGCATTGACGAAAGCCGGCGCACTTATCTGCTGCGCATGGTGCGCGACGGCTTGTTCGGCGTGCTGGCGCTGAGCCTGGTGCTGGTGTTGCTGTACTACATGGTGCGCCGCGTATTGCGGCCGCTGTCCGCGCTGAAGCATATGCTGGACGCCTCCGGCGACGCGGTGTTGATCGTCAATCGCAACGGTCGGATCGAAATCGCCAACGCCGGGGCCGGCAAGATGTTCGGCTATCCGCAAGCGGCCTTGCACGGCATGTCGGCCTATAGCTTGCTGGAGGTGCCGGGCGGCGCCGCGCATCTGACCCAGGCCTTGAACGACCAGGAAACCGTGGCCTTGGCCGGAGAAGGCTTGCCCGCCAACGGCGAACGCTTCTACGTGGCGATCTCGCTCAGCCAGTTCAGCAATAGCCGAGACCACGGCTGGCGCATGCTGACGGTGCGCAACGAGCAGCAAAGACGGCAGGCCGAAACCTCGCTGGAGCGCAGCGTGGAACTGTTGTCGGCGATTTCGGTGGTGGAGGGCATGTTGCTGGCGCGGGAGCCGCGCGACAAGGTGTTCGAGGAGCTGCACCGCGTGTTCTGCCACCACACCGGCGCCCGCGAATGCCTGTTGGTGGCCTGGTCGCCGCTGGACGAATGCGGGCAATCCCTGCGTTTGCAGGCCGGCAGCTGGCCGCCGGAATTGCCGTCGCTGCAGGAAGTCACCCACGCGGCGGCTCCGCTCAGCCAATTGTTCCAGCTGCTGAGCGAGCGCTCCACCTGGATTTCCCTGCCGGTGATGCTGGGCGGCGATGTCGCCGCGGCGGTGTGCATGCAGCAGCCGGACGTGTTCCGCCTGGGCGTGGGCATGCAGCCGCTGATCGGCGCCTACGCCAATATCCTGGGCTTTTACGATGAGGAAGCGCGGCGCAAGGTGTCGGAGGCGCAGTTGCGCACCGTGTTGCAGGAAGAGGAGGCGGTGTTCGCCTCGTCTCCGGTGGGTTTGCTGCGCCTGAACGAGCAATTGCAGATTTCCCGTTCCAACCAGACGGCGGAGATGATTTTCGACGTCGGCGATTACGGCCTGGTGGGCATGCATTTGATGGAGCTGATGGCGTCGGATCAAGGCTGGATAGAGTTGACCGAGCACTTGCAGCAAATGCGTCAGGGCACCCGCATCCACTGCGAACTGGAATGCCTGACCGGCGCGGGCCTCCCGATCTGGGTCCTGTTCGAAGGCCAGATGGTGGCGACGGAAACGGTGGAGGGCGTGATGATCCTGGCTTGCCTGGACATCACGGAACGCAAGATGGCCGAATTCGAACTGCGCATGGCGCGGGACCAGGCCAATGCCGCCAACCGCGCCAAGAGCGCCTTCCTCGCCACCATGAGCCACGAAATCCGCACGCCGATGAACGGGGTGCTGGGCATGTTGGAACTGTTGAACATGACCCGGCTGGACGGCGAGCAGCGGGACGCGGTGGCGACGATACACGATTCCGCGCACACGCTGCTGCGGCTGATCGACGACATCCTGGATTTCTCCAAGATCGAGGCCGACAAGCTGGAGATCGTCACCGCGCCGACGGCGACGCGGCCGTTTCTGGAGAGCATCCGCAGCCTGTATCAGGAAAACGCTTATAAAAAGGGGTTGGATTTCCAGTTGGAAGTGGATGAGCAGCTGGCGCCGACGCTGGTGCTGGACCCCTTGCGCGTCCGGCAGATTTTGCAGAACTTCATCAGCAACGCGATCAAGTTCACCGCTCAGGGCGGCGTGACCATACGCGTCAAGGTGCTCAGCACCATGGCCAATTACCAGTCGCTCAGCTTCGAGGTGGAGGACAGCGGCATCGGCATGTCCGAGGACAGCTTGTCCAGGCTGTTCCAGCCCTTCACCCAGGCGGACTCCGACACCACCCGGCGGTTTGGCGGCACCGGCCTGGGCCTGGCCATCTGCCGGCGGCTGGCCGGCTTGATGGGCGGTCATGTGGAACTGGAGAGCGAGCTGGGCCAGGGCCGTTGCGCGCGTTTGCTGCTGGAGGCGGAGTGGTCGGAACAAGTGGTGGCCCCGGTCAGCCTGCCACAGGTCCACGTGCCGGCGGAGACGCCGCGCGAAGAGGAGGTCGAAACCGCGGCGCCGTCGCCGGAGCGGAGCGCGCTGCCCATCTTGTTCGCCGAGGACAATCCCACCAACCGCAAGCTCACCCTCAAGCAGCTGGAAAAGCTGGGCTATGCGGCGGAATGGGCCGAGGACGGCGAGCAGGCTTTCGCCAAATGGCAGTCCGGCCGCTACTCGATGATCCTGACCGATTGCCATATGCCGGGCATAGACGGTTATCAGCTGGCGCGGCTGGTGCGCGCGCGCGAACAGGAGGAAGCGGAAGGAAGCCGTATTCCCATCGTCGCCTGCACCGCCAACGCCGCCAAGGAGGAGCTGGACAAGACCCGGGAAGCCGGCATGGACGATTTTCTGACCAAGCCGCTGTCGATTGCGGAGCTGTCCGCCGCGCTGCAAAAGTGGACGACGGCGGAGGCCGGGGCAAAAACGGCGGCGCCGCCCGTCGCGGCCGAACCTGAGGGCGGGCCGGAAGACGGGCCGGTGGACCGCTCCGTGCTGCAGGTGTACAGCAACGGCGAGCTGCAAGTGGAGTTGGAAATCCTGCGCGACTTCCAGCAAGGCAACGCCGAGGACGTGGCCGAACTGCGCAGCGCCATCGTGGAAGGCTCCAGCGACCGCGTCAGCTTCGCCGCCCACCGGGTCAAGGGCGCCAGCCGCATGGTGGGCATCAAGGCCTTGGGCGAGGCGGCCGAAGCGGTGGAAAAGGCCGGCAAGGCCCAGGCGATGGAGCAGGTGGCGGCCTTGATGCCGGCTTTCGACGCCGCGCTGGCCGAGTTCGAGGCCTGGCTGGCCAGGCAGAATGAAACCAATCCGGCCTGAGGTACGGTTCAAAGTCCGCAGCGCGCCGACGACGCGGCGGGGGAGCCGGGCATTGAAATGCCCATGCGCCGTATGAGCAAAACCGCTTGCTTTGTCGCAGGCCGCTAGACTTTGAACAGGTTCTGAGGCGAGGCGAGATCGGCTAAAATACCCGGCCATGAGCGAGTCGACATCTCTTTACCCGCAGTTGGAAGCGGCGCTGCTGTGCGGCGACGTCGAGCGCAAGATGACGCTGGCGACGGCGGTCTTGCACGGCTGGCGTTTAGACGCGTTGCCGCGCCGCGCGGACGCGCCGCCGGCCTATCCTTTGCCGGAGGCCGGACGGCCGCCGCTGCCGGAACTGGTCCATCCGTCCAAGGTGCCCAAGCGCAGCCTGTCCTCCCGGCAGGGGCACGCCGCGCTGCTCCACGCCATCGCCCATATCGAATTCAACGCGGTCAACCTGGCGTTGGACGCCGCTTGGCGCTTCCGCGAGATGCCGGACGCCTTCGTCAGCGACTGGTTGCAAGTCGCCGCGGAAGAAGCGCGCCACTTCTCCCTCCTGCTGCGGCGTCTGCGAGAGCTGGGCCACGACTACGGCGATTTCCCCGCTCACAACGGCCTGTGGGCGATGAGCTGCAAGACCGATTACGATCCGCTGGCGCGGATGGCCCTGGTGCCCAGGGTGCTGGAGGCGCGCGGCCTGGACGTGACGCCGGGCATTCAGCGGCGGCTGGCCGGCATTGGCGATCACGCGAGCGTGGCGGTGCTGGACATCATCCTGCGCGAGGAAGTGGGACATGTGCGCATCGGCAACGCCTGGTTCGGCCGGCTGTGCCGGCAGCGGGGGCTGGAGCCGGAGGCCTGTTTTCAGGAACTGCTGCGGCGCCACGATGTCCAGCTTTACCGCGGGGCCTATAATCTGGCCGCCCGCGAGCGGGCGGGGTTTTCAGCCAAGGAGCTGGAAGCGCTGCGCGCCTTGTGCGAAGACGACACAGCTCCAGCCGGCTAGAATGCCGGCGGCCTCACCTGGAACGATGAAACATGCTATTGAATTTGTTTAAGAAGATGCAAAGGCAGCGGCGCTTCGCCATGACGGTGCTGCTGCTCAGCACCTTGGCCTTTGCGCTCAGCTCGGCGCTGTGGCGCGGCCTGGACGGCGGCCCCGGCCCCTTGCTGGCCATTCTGTGTCCGCTGGCGATGCTGCTGGCCCTGATCTGCCAGTTCAGCGCTTTGTTGGCATTGGCGAAAAGACCTTAAACCGGAAAAGGATTTTTAAAACAGCGGCTTAAAGTGTTGCTTGCGGACGGCGCGCGGACTTGACTGCCACCGGCAGGCCGCGCATAATCGCCCCCGTATCGATAAGGGTCAGGGCTCCACATTGGGTGGAGCCTTTGCTTTTTGGAATTTTCGGAGAAACCGAGTCATGGACCATCAGGCATTCCTGCGCCAATTGGAAACCAACGCGCTGCCTGCATCCGACTTCAACCACCGCGCGCACCTGTACGCCGCCTGGGCCTACCGCCGCCAATACCCGGCGCCGGAAGCCGCCGCCCGCTGCGCGCGCGCGCTGTCCCGTTTCGCCATGGTGAACGGCGCGGCGATGAAGTACCACCACACCCTGACCATGGCCATCCTGGTGATTCTGTACAGCCGGATGGCCAGCCAGCCGCAGTTGCTGGACGATTGGGAGGCGTTCGCCAGCCACTGCCCGGACATGCTGGCCGACCCCCGCGCCGTGATTCTGCAACACTATTCTTCAGAGCGCCTGGACGACGATTCGGCGCGCAAAGGCTTTGTCGAGCCGGACCGCGAGCCGCTGCCGATGTCCTGTCTGCTGCACTGAGCCCACCGCTCAACGAACCCACAGAATAAACAATGAAAGCACCAGAACTTCTGTTGCCGGCCGGCACGCTGGACAAGATGCGCGCCGCCTACGACTTCGGCGCCGACGCCGTCTACGCCGGCCAGCCGCGCTACAGCCTGCGCGCCCGCAACAACGACTTCAAGCTGGAAGAGCTGAAGCAGGGCATAGACGAAGCCCACGCGCGCGGCAAACTGTTCTTCGTCGCCAGCAACCTCTTGCCGCACAATAGCAAGATCAAGACCTATATGGCCGATATGGAGCCGGTGATCGCGATGAAGCCGGACGCGCTGATCATGGCCGATCCCGGCCTGATCATGATGGTGCGCGAAAAATGGCCGGAAGTGCCCATCCATTTGTCGGTGCAGGCCAATACCGTCAATTACATGGGCGTCAAGTTCTGGCAGAAGCTGGGCGTGTCGCGCATCATTCTGTCGCGCGAACTGAGCCTGGACGAGATCGCCGAAATCCGCCAGCAATGCCCGGACATCGAGCTGGAAGTCTTCGTGCACGGCGCGCTGTGCATCGCTTACTCCGGCCGCTGCCTGCTGTCCGGCTACTTCAATCACCGCGATCCGAACCAGGGCACCTGTACCAACGCCTGCCGCTGGGATTACAAGGTGCACGACACTCAGGGCGACGACGCCGGCGATGTGCAGACCATCCAGTTCGACTTCAACAAGGCGCTGGAAGAGGCCAATCAGAGTTTCGCCTCCTGCGGCGGCGCCGAGCGCCATCCGCTGGCGGACAAGACCTATCTGATCGAAGAAGGCAGCCGTCCCGGCGAACTGATGCCCATCATCGAAGACGAGCACGGCACCTACATCATGAACTCCAAGGACCTGCGCGCGGTGGAGCAGGTGGAGAAGCTGGCCAAAATCGGCGTGGATTCGCTGAAGATCGAGGGCCGCACCAAGAGCTTGTACTACGTGGCGCGCGCGGCCCAGGTCTACCGCAAGGCGATCGACGACGCCGTGGCCGGCCGCCCGTTCGACCTCGGCCTGCTGGCCGAGCTGGACGGCCTCGCCAACCGCGGCTACACCCCGGGCTTCCTGGAGCGTCACCAGACCCAGGAATACCAGAACTACCTCACCGGCCATTCCAAGGCCAAGCAGAGCCAGTACGTCGGCGACGTGCTGTCGGTGGACGCCGACGGCTGGGCGCTGATCGAGGTGAAGAACCGCTTCGCGGTGGGCGATCGCATCGAAGTGATCCACCCCAGCGGCAATCAGATCATCGAGCTGGCGCAGATGACGCGCAAGGACCAGCCGGTGGAAGTGGCGGCCGGCAACGGCATGCAGGTCAAGATCCCCGGCATGCATGGCAAGGAAAAGGCCTTGCTGGCGCGGCTGTTCTGAAGCGCGTCGACGCGGATTTTCGCCTAAGCGGGCGGCCATTGCGGCCGCCCGTTTTTCATGGCCGCCAGCTTGGGAAACGGGCTGTTGAATGTTGAACATAGTTAACGTGACGAGCACAGTCTGTGGTAATCGTGTTTATTTTTTTGCGCGGCAGCATCGATAAAAGTTGCACAGCTCTAAAAACATGGTTAAAAAGTAATGGCGTTACAGATAGATGTGTGAATTTTATTAAACACACACTGGACGCGGAGAGATGAGAAAGAAGAGGGGACGATGGAGGCCGGCCGCAGCCTGTTGGGGGCGGCGCCAGCCGGTTTTCCGCACAGGTTTCCCTTGTCCGCGCGTCGTCGTTTCGACGGCGCGCGGGCCATAATGACCCTTGGCACCTTGTCGCTTGGAGCAGGCGCGTGGAAGTTGTCCGCGATCTCGGGAGCGCTCGCGAGCCGCGCGCCTCATTCCGATGCGCGGCGGCTTGCGGGCCGGCTCTTACAAATCGTAGCGAACGGACAGCTGGAATCTCGCGCGATGCAGTGTAAGTTGGCAATGCGGCGCGTGTCGTCGGCAGTCGCCGGCAACGGCGTTTCGGCGCGCAGGCATCGCCTTGGGCCTTGGGCGGCTTCCGCCGCCAAGGGAGAGGGAGCGGCGTCATGGCCCGGCAACGGGAGAGGAGGGCGGCGCTGAACTTGTCGTCGGTCAGGCCGCGCCTACGCCGGCTGCGGTCGTTCCATTGAGGAAACCTGTCATGAAGAAGCTGGTTCGCAATCTGTGTTGTTCGCTGCTGCTGCTCCCCGCGATGGGCGCGCAGGCGGAAGACAAGGCGCTGAACGTGTACAACTGGTCGGACTACATCGCCAAGTCCACCATCCCCGGGTTTGAAAAACAGAGCGGCATCAAGGTCAAGTACGACGTTTACGACAGCGACGACACCTTGCAGGCCAAGATGCTGACAGGGCGCGCCGGTTACGACGTCGTGGCGCCCACGTCCAACTTCATGGCCAAGCAGATCGAGGCCGGCATCTATCAGAAGCTGGACAAATCCAAGCTGCCCAATCTGGCCAATCTGGACAAGGCCTTGATGGCCAAGATCGTCGACGCGGACCCGGGCAACGCCCACGGCGTGCCCTGGGCCTACGGCACCGACGGCCTGGGCTATAACCTGAACAAGGTCAAGGCGGCGCTGGGCAAGGACACGCCGCTGGACAGCTGGGACATCCTGTTCGATCCCAAATACGTGTCCAAGCTGAAAGGCTGCGGCGTGTCGGTGCTGGACCAGGCCAACGACGTGTTCGCCGTCGCCTTGCACCATCTGGGCAAGGACCCGAACAGCAAGAACCCCGCCGACTACCAGGCCGCCTTCGCCGCGCTGAAGAAAATCCGGCCCTACATCACCCAGTTCAACTCCTCGGGCTACATCAACGACCTGGCCAACGGCGACATCTGCCTGGCGCTGGGCTTCTCCGGCGACATCAACATCGCCAAGCACCGCGCCCGCGAGGCCAAGCGGCCTTACCAGCTGGCTTATGTGATCCCCAAGAGCGGCGCGCCGCTCTGGTTCGACGTGATGGTGGTGCCCAAGGACGCGCCGCATCCGGAGGCGGCGCACAAATGGATCAATTACATCCAGTCGCCGGAAGTCAACGCCGCGATCACCAATGAAGTGTTCTATCCCACCGCCAACGCCGCCGCGCGCAAATTCGTGAAGCCGGAAATCGCCAACGATCCGGCGGTGTATCCGCCGGAGGCGGTGGTGAAGACGCTGTTCCTGCTCAAGCCCTTGCCGGCGGACATCATGCGCCTGCAAAACCGGCTGTGGACACAGCTTAAGACCGGTCATTGACCGCAAGACCGGACCTGACGAACCCATGCCGATCCGCCACCCCGGGCCCGCGTCGCGCGGCCCGCGGGCGGCCGCGTCCGGCGCAGCGTGGAGAATAGTCCCGGGCCATCCAGCCGTCGGCTGTGGGTGGCCTGGAGCCGGCTTTCCGGCCTAGCGAGCAGCGGGCCGGACCGGACTCCGAGGAGAGATCAAGAGGAAGCCGCCCAGCCACCGCCCGCGTCAGACGGGAGGGGCCGCCGGCAAGACAAGCAATGCAAGCCAAGCCGGAACGCGCCGGCCACGTGGTGCTGACATGAAAAGTTTAAAATTAAAACAATGGTTGCCCAGCGGACGGACCACCGTCATCGGCATCCCGTTCATCTTCCTGTTCGTGTTTTTCCTGCTGCCCTTCCTGCTGGTGGTGGGCATCAGTTTCTCGCAGCAGCAACTGGGCATCCCGCCCTACACCCCGCTCACCAAGCTGGAAGACGACGTCTTCTCCATCGCGCTGAACATCAGTCACTACAAGTTCATGTTGAGCGACGACTTGTACTTCGCCACCTACATCAGTTCGGTGAAGATGGCCTTCGTCTCCACGCTGCTCTGTCTGTTGATCGGCTATCCGATGGCTTATTACATCGCCCGGGCCTCAGACCGCGCGCGCGACACCCTGATGATGCTGGTGATTCTGCCGTTCTGGACCTCTTACCTGATCCGGGTTTACGCCTGGATCGGCATTTTGAAGAACGACGGCTTTCTTAATCAGTTCCTGTTGTGGCTGGGCGTGATCGACACGCCGCTGAGGCTGTATCACACCAATTGGGCGGTGTATATCGGCATGGTGTTCTCCTACCTGCCGTTCATGATCATGCCCTTGTACGCCCATCTGGTGAAAATGGACCTGCGCTTGCTGGAGGCGGCCTACGATCTGGGCGCCAAGCCGTGGAAGGCCTTTGTCCAGGTGACCTTGCCGCTGTCCAAGAACGGCATCATCGCCGGCAGCCTGCTGGTGTTCATTCCGGCGGTGGGCGAGTACGTGATTCCGGAGCTGCTGGGCGGTTCCGACACGCTGATGATAGGCCGCGTGATGTGGGACGAGTTCTTCAACAATATGGACTGGCCGATGGCGGCGACGGTGACTTGCGCGATGGTGCTGCTGTTGCTGGTGCCGATGGCGCTGTTCCAGCACTACCAGGTCAAGAATATGGAGGCCGCGAAATGATCAAGCCGAACAAGCCGCTGTCCTTCCTGGTGCTGGGCCTGGGCTACGCCTTTCTCTATCTGCCCATCGCGCTGCTGATTCTGTTCTCTTTCAACGAATCCAAGCTGGTGACGGTGTGGTCCGGGTTCTCCACCAAGTGGTACGCCGCGCTGCTGGAGGACGAGGAGTTGATCAACGCGGCCTGGCTCAGCGTCAAGATCGCCCTGATGACCGCCACCGCCTCGGTGGTGATCGGCACCTGGGCCGGTTTCGTGCTGGCGCGTTTTGGCCGCTTCCGCATGTTTCCCTTGTTCGCCGGCATGGTCAACGCGCCGCTGGTGATTCCGGAAGTGATTCAGGGCATCTCGCTGTTGCTGCTCTTCGTCGCCATGGAGCAGGCTTTTGGCTGGCCGGAGGGCCGAGGGGTGTTCACCATCTGGATCGGTCATGTGATGTTGTGCGTGTCCTATGTCGCCATCGTGGTGCAGTCGCGGGTGAGAGAGCTCAATCTGTCGCTGGAAGAGGCGGCGATGGACTTGGGGGCGCGGCCTTTGAAGGTGTTCTTCGTGATCACACTGCCGCTGATCTCCCAGGCGCTGATTTCCGGCTGGCTGCTGTCGTTCACGCTGTCGCTGGACGATCTGGTGCTGACCGCCTTCCTGTCCGGCCCCGGCTCCACCACCTTGCCCATGGTGATCTTCTCGCGGGTGAGGTTGGGCTTGAACCCGGAAATGAACGCGCTGGCCACCTTGTTCATTCTCTTCGTCTCCGTCGGCGTCATCGCCGCCAACTTCTATATGCGTGCGGCGGAACGCAAGCGCGAGCGCGAAATGAAGCTGGCCTTCGCCCAAGGCTGACCGCGGGGGAGGCGGGCCGGCGCCGTCGGCGAGACGGCGGCGCCGGCCGTCTTTTGTTTTCCTCTTTCATCGGCGACAATGCCGGAATTCTTTCGGTATGGTGACGTCATGTCGCGATTGAAGTCCTGGCTGCAAGACCGCTGGCCGCTGCCCGTCTACCGGCCGGACCCGCGGCAGCCGCATCATCAGGCGGACGGCTACCGCAATCTGTTTCCGTTTCGGCAACCAAGCCTGGCCGACGTGTTGCGCTGGGAGTGGCAGCGCAGCCGCATGCCGGCGGTGAAGCACAGGCTGGAGCGTATCCCGCGCCAGGCGCCGGAGCTGGCCGCGCTGAACGCCAACCGGGACCGGCCGTCGCTGACCTGGGTCGCCCACGCCACCAGCTTCATCCAGCTGTGCGGCAAGAACATTCTGATCGACCCGATCTGGTCGCAACGCGCTTCTCCGTTTCAGTGGGCGGGGCCGGCGCGGCAGTCGCCGCCGCCGATGGCTTTGCGGGAGCTGCCGGCCATCGATCTGGTGCTGATCACCCACAACCATTACGATCATCTCGATTTCAACACCGTGCGCAGTCTGGCGCGCCAGCCGGCCGGCTGTCCGCAGTTCGCCGCGCCGCTGGGCGTGGGCGCGACCCTGCGGCGCGCCGGCGTGCCGGCGTCGCGGATTCAGGAGTTGGACTGGTGGCAGCGTTGCCGTCTGGGCGGCGTGGAGGCGGAACTGACGCCGGCTCATCATTGGAGCAAGCGCTGGATGATGGGCGATGAAAACCGCGCGCTGTGGGGCGGCTTCGCCGTGCGCGGCGACGGGCTTCAGTTCTGGTATCCGGGCGACACCGGTTATCAGGAGTCCTTGTTCCGGCTGATCGGCGAGCGTATCGGCGCTGTGGACCTTGCCTTGCTGCCGATAGGCGCTTACGAGCCGCGCTGGTTTCTTCATCCTCAGCATGTGAATCCGGAAGAGGCGGTGCGCATTCTGCTGGATACCGGCGCGCGAGCCGCCTGGGCGGTGCATTGGGGCAGCTTCATTCTGACCGACGAGCCGCTGGACCAACCACAGGACGATCTCGCCGCCGCGCTAGCGCAATGGAATATCCCCGCATCGAGGTTCCAACTGCCGGCCATGGGCGAAACCCGCTGGTTTTAAGCCCTATCTTGGCAGGAAATCCCAAACGCCGCCGCTTGAGGCTTATTTTACCGACGCGGCTTGGTTGCAAGCATTGCCCCTGATGGCAAGCGGGAATACAATCAACAAGTAGTTTTTTTCAGAAGCGAAGACTAATTTTCGTTTTCGCGGCAATTCTTGGGGCTCTAATGACTATTCTTCAACTCATCAATCAACGGGTGCAGGCCGCTCTGGCGGCAGCCGGCGCGCCGGACGCGCCCGCCGTGGTGCAGCCGGCGTCCAAGCCGGAATTCGGCGACTATCAGGCCAACGGCGTCATGAGCGCCGCCAAACTGCTGAAAACCAACCCGCGCGAACTGGCCCAGAAAGTGGTCGCCGCGCTGGATCTTGCCGGCATCGCCGACAAGGTGGAAATCGCCGGCCCGGGTTTCATCAATATTCATCTAGCCCCTGAATATCTTGCCCGACGAAGCGAAGCCGCCCTGAAAGACGACAAGCTTGGCATCAGCCGCGTTGCGCCGCAGCGCGTGATGGTGGAGTACTCCTCGCCCAACCTGGCCAAGGAAATGCACGTTGGCCATCTGCGTTCCAGCATCATCGGCGACGCGCTGGCCCGGGTGATGGAGTTTGTCGGCCACGACGTGGTGCGCGCCAACCACGTGGGCGACTGGGGCACCCAGTTCGGCATGCTGACCGCCTACCTGGTGGAAACCAGCCACGCCGGCGACGCCGAATTGCAGCTGTCCGACCTGGAAACCTTCTACCGCAACGCCAAAGTGCGTTTCGACGAAAGCGAAGACTTCGCCAACCGCGCCCGCGACTACGTGGTCAAGCTGCAAGGCGGCGACCAGGACGTGCTGAAGCTGTGGGAGCAGTTCGTCGACGTGTCGCTGAAGCATTGCGAGGCGGTGTACCAGAAGCTCAACGTCGGCCTCAAGCGCGAGCACGTGCGCGGCGAGTCCTCGTACAACGACGACCTGCCGGTCATCGTCGACGAATTGCGCGCGGCCAGCCTGCTGAGCGAGGACGACGGCGCCCAAGTGGTGTTCCTGGAAGAGTTCCGCACCCAGGAAGACAAGCCCATGGGCGTGATCATCCAGAAAAAGGACGGCGGCTATCTGTACACCACCACCGATCTGGGCGCGGTGCGTTATCGCCATAAGACCCTGAACCTGGACCGCGTGATCTACGTGGTGGACGCGCGCCAGAGCCAGCATTTCGCCCAGATGTTCTCCATCTGCCGCAAGGCCGGCTTCGCGCCGGAGAGCATGAAGTTGGAGCACGTCGGCTTCGGCGTGATGATGGGCGACGACGGCAAGCCGTTCAAGACCCGTTCCGGCGGCACCGTCAAGCTGATCGAGCTGTTGCAGGAAGCGGAAGAGCGCGCTTTCGCGCTGGTGACGGAGAAGAATCCGGATCTGTCGGAAGCGGAGCGCCGCGACATCGCCGCCGCCGTGGGCATCGGTGCGGTCAAGTACGCCGATCTGTCCAAGAACCGCATGAGCGACTACATCTTCAACTGGGACACCATGCTGGCCTTCGAGGGCAATACTGCGCCCTATCTGCAATACGCCTACACTCGCGTGCAGAGCGTGTTCCGCAAGGCCGACGGCTACGACGCCAACGCCGCCATCGTCATCACAGAGCCGGCGGAGAAGCATCTGGCCGCCGCGCTGGCTCAGTTCGAAGACACTTTGCAGGCGGTGGTGGACGGTTGCTATCCGCACTACCTGTCCCAGTATCTGTACAACATCGCCACGCTGTTCTCGCGCTTCTACGAGGCTTGCCCCATTCTCAAGAGCGAGGGCGAAGTTCGCGCCAGCCGTCTGCAGCTGGCCGCTTTGACCGGCAAGACGCTGAAAACCGGTCTGGATCTGTTGGGCATCAAGGTGTTGGCCTCGATGTAAACCGGTCTTCCCGCTTCAAGCATGCCGCCCGCGCTTTGCGCCGGCGGCATTTTTCATGCGCGTCGGGCGTTCAGCGCGCCGGGGGCGGTTCGCCGGTGCCGGCTTCCGCGTTTGCGCCCGCCGCCGGCTCAGCCTCTTTGGCGCGCGTCGCGTCGCTGAGCATATCCAGCACCTTGGACAGGCCCGCCGGCAGGGGCGGGGTTGAGGTTTCAGGTTTGATCTGATATTTGGGCGGCGGCATTTGCTCTTTCATCTTCACATCCTTGGCGTTGGGGGTGGCGGGCGCGGTCAGTACCGGGCGGAATCTCTTTGTCATGATTCGGCCGGGCCGATGGCTCACTTTTAATGCGATCCGTCCGTGGTGTCCAGCGCAACCTGGTTGCGGCCGTTGGCCTTGGCGCGGTACAGGGCCTGGTCGGCGCGCTTGACCACCGCTTCAGGCTGGGCGTCGGCGGGCCGGGCCATGGCCAGGCCGATGCTGAGGGTGACCTTGCCGGCGTCCGGCGCCGGCGAATGTTCGACGGCGGCGCGGATTTTTTCGGCCAGCACCGCGGCGCCCTTGTCGTCGGTGTCGGGCAGCAGCAGCAGGAACTCTTCACCGCCGTAGCGGGCGGTGAAGTCCGTGAGGCGGGCGGTGGCTTGCAGGAGTCGGGCGATGTGGCATAGCACGCGGTCGCCGGCGTCGTGTCCAAAATGATCGTTGACGCGCTTGAAGTGGTCGACGTCCAGCAACAACACCGAGTAGGGCGCGCCGCTGCGCCCGTAGCGCAGATGCTCTTCCCTGAGCTGCTCGTTGCAGGCCATGCGGTTGTTCAGTCCGGTGAGCGCGTCGCTGCGCGCCTGCTGCGCCAATCGCGTGGCGGTGCGCACCAGCTCGTGGTTGACCTCGCGCAGGGACTCGGTTCGCTCCTCCACGAGCTGCTCCAGCTTGGCGTTGATGTCGGTCAGCTCCTGTTTGCGGGCCAGCAGGGCGGTGGCCATGCTTCGCATCGCCTGCGATAGCTGGCGCAGTTCCTGGGCGCCGCTGGGCAGCGTCCAATCGGCGTGTTCGTCTCCCTGGCCGATGCGTCGGGCGATGCCGGCCAATTGTTCCAGCGGTGTGCTGAACAGGGCGGCCAGCCGATAAACGGCGACCATCAGCAGCAAGGTGGCGACCAGGCCCAGCAGGATCAGGCTGGCGCGCAACTGGTTCAAGGCCGCCAAGGCCTGCCCTTGCGGCTGTCGGACGACCACGCGCCAGTCCAGCCCGGCCTCGCGCACCCAGGCCTCGCTATACAGGTAATTCTTGCCGTCGGGCCAGACGCCGAGCTGAAAATCCCGGCCGGAAGGCAGGGGCGTGGGCGGGCGCTCCTTGCCTATCGCCTCGAAGGGCGACAGCGTATTGTCGCGCTTGTCGATGATGAAGACCTGCTGAGACGTCTTGGCGGGCAGGCGTTCCCGTATCGTTTCCTCCACCCAGGCCCAGAGCGCGTGCGTGGCCAGCACCCCGCGCAATTTGCCGGCGGGGTCGTAAATCGGCGAGGCGAAGTCGACGAAGCGCAGCGGCTCTCCATGGTTCGCGGCGGAGGGCATGAGCTTGGCCAAGAGCACGGCCTGGTGTACGTCGCCGACAAAGGGAGCCTGGCGGCCGTGGATGAACCAGGGGCGCTTGGCCGCGCTTTGGCCCTGCAGCATGCCGCTGGTGGCGGAAACGATGTTGCCGTCCGGGTCGGTGATGCCAATCCAGGCGTAGTAGCGGTAGGCCCGCTTGGTGCGTTCCAGGCTTTGGCGCAGGTCGTCGCCGTCCAGCGGCGCGCGGACGTAGGCGGGCGTCTGCGCCAGCAGCAAGACTTCGCGATGGCGTTCCTGCAGATTGGTGGAGATGGCCTTGGCGATGTTGTCGGCCAGCGCATGCATGGCCACGCCCTGGTTCTGCACGATGCGGCTGCTCAGCACTTGATCCAGGAAGAGCGCGGCCAGCAGCGCCGAGGCGAGAAACAGCCCGCCGAACAGCGCGGTCAGCCGTAGCCGGAAACTGTCCGGCAAATTGGGCAACAGGCGAGGCATGGTCGCTTTGCGGAGATGGGGATGACTGGATTATAGATGGGCGGCGGGGCGGGGGCCGCCTTGCGGAGGCTGAGGCGACAAAAAACCCCGAAAGCTTTGAGCTATCGGGGTTTCCGAGTCTTCATGACGGATCATGAAGCAGTGTGGTGGTGGAGGCGGCGGGAATCGAACCCGCGTCCGAAAGTCCTCTACAGTGAGTTCTACATACTTAGTCGTGTCATTTGGATTTAACCGCTGCCACGCCGACGGACAGGCTGGACTTTGGCGAGTTACCTATTGTTTCGCACTATGCCAAGTAACCCGACATAGCACTAGCAGATGTAAAGTGACACTACAGGGTTTTGACGCCCCCGGCCCATCTGCGAACCGTTGTAGTGTCTAGCTAGCCCTTAGGCTGCCAGAGCGTAAGTTTCGTCGTTTGCGACTAAATAAACTCAGTGTTTTACGGGGTGACTGAAATCCCGGTATGCCCTCATCTGCTTCGCAACCCTCGTCGAAACCAGGTCGCCCCCAGATAAGAATCCAGATTATATAGACAATGCGCGGCCAAGGCTAGTTCCGCGGCGCTTTTCGTACGAATTCAAGCGCCGTCGGGGGCCGGAGCAGGGCGCGGCGTCGGAGAAAGACGACGATTGTCATAGGGTTCCGCTTGAAACAGATTCTAGATTTCCCTTGCAAGCGTCGCCGCGCGGAAAGGGAGAAATCAGACTTTCGGGAATCAAGACCGTGGTCTAGATTGATAGATTTATCGATGCGCCTTTGAGCGGGGCGTCCCGGATTTTCACTTTCCGCTTTTCTGGGACGCGCCGGGTCTTCCGGGAAATTTCAGTTTTTAAGCGTTGTTCCTTCAAGCGTCGAATTCGGCCAGGGCCATTTCAAATTAATGGGCTTTTTACGCGTCAATATTTGCAACTTCAGTTGGATTGACTATGTTGACTTCATGACTGGCCGCAAATGCGTACTTCTCAGCGAGGAGGAAATATGATGGATAAAGAGGCGCTCAGGCAGGAAGCCATGAGATGGCGAAACTGGTTTAGCAAAGGTCAGCGGCTTTGGAGCTTCGCCCATCATACGGCCATTTTCGGATCGATTCTCTGCAGCGTGGTGGTGGGCGGCTTGCTGCAGGTGCAAGGGCATGACCTGAAGGGTTATTCCACGGTGTTGACCTCGATCGCCGCGGCCTTGTCCAGCCTGGCCGCCGCGGGCGGCTTCGAGCGTAAGTGGAAAAGCAACCGCATGAGCCGCAGCCGGGTGGACGGTTTGCTGATCGATATTGAAGCGGGCTCGTACAGCATGTCGGAATTGGCTTGCCAATTGAAGGAAATCATTTCCAAGCATGATCTGGACGTGACTAAAAGAGACAGTATGGAGCCCTTGCTGGTGGAGCATAAAACCAGCAGCACCGTTAAATCTCTGCTTTCCTAAACGGCGTCCCCGCAAATGAAAAAGCACTGAGGGCGGCCATGGCGCTTTGATTGGAATGTAAAAACAGCCTTCGCCGTTTATCCGGCGCGGGCTGTTTTTTTATTGCTTACGGAAAAGCTGCGACGCCGCTAGTGACCGCGGTCCAGTATCAGCTTCAAGCCCAGCGCGATGAACACGCTGCCGGCGATGCGGTCCAGCCACTGGCTGGCGCGGCGGCTCTTGGACAGCCATTGGCCGATGGTGCCGGAGAAATAGCCGAGGCAGCCGAAGATCAGCGCGCCTTGCAGCGTGAAGACCAGGCCGAGCGCGGCGATCTGCAGCCCGGCCGGACCCTGGGCCGGGTTGACGAATTGCGGCAGGAAGGCGAGGAAGAACAGCACCACCTTGGGGTTGATCGCATTGGCGATCAGGCCTTTGCGGAAGGTGGCGGCCAGCGGCGCGGCGTCCCGCCCGGCGGCGCCGGCCTGGAAGCTGGCGCCGGGGCTGCGCAGCGCCTGCCAGCCCAGATAGATCAGATAGCCGCCGCCGGCGAACTTCAGCAGCGTGAAGGCCAGCGGGGAGGCGGCGATCAGCGCGCTGACGCCGAGCGCGGCCAGCACCGTGTGGTTCAGGCAGCCCAAGGCGCAGCCCAGGCCGAAGGCCATGCCCTGGCGGCGGCCGCGGGCGATGCCCTGGCTCAGCACCATCAGATTGTCCGGGCCGGGCGACAGCGTGATCAGCATCGCGGCGGCGGTGAAGGCGAGCAATTGTTCCGGGGTGACGAGCATGGGCTTCTCTGGCGGTGGTTCGTGTCCGGATGATTCCGCATTTGCCGCCGGGAGACAAGCGCTTTGTCCGGCCGCGCCGGTCTCCCTTTGGACTGCGCGTTCAGCCGGCCTCGTCCAGCGCGCTTTCGATTTCGCGGATATGCGCTTGATGGCCCTGGATGCGCTGGCCGGTGGGCGGTCCCTTGAATTGCTTGCGCACGCCCAGCGCGAACCAGAACAAGGCCAGCACCAGCAGCAGCGCGACGGTCAGGTACAAGACCTTCTCATTCGGCGGCTGGATGCCGACGAAGACCAGCACCGCGCCGCCCAGCGTGGCCAGCGCGGCGATGGGTTTGGACGCCCGGCCCAGATCGAACGGCCCCTTGTGGGTCCAGCTGCGGCCCTCGGCGAACAGGCCGGCGGCGGACGGCAAGATGTAGGAGATGTACAGGAACACCGCGGCGCCGGTGGACAGCACCAGGAAGGCGTCGCCGTACAAGGTGGCGGCAATGGCGAGCGCGGCGCTGACCCAGATCGCCGGGCCCGGAGTGCGGTGTTGCGGATGCACCTGGCGCAGCCAGCGCGAGGCCGGCAGGCCGCCGTCGCGGGCGAAGGCGTACATCATGCGCGAGGTGGAGGTCAGGCAGGCCAGGCCGCACAGATAGTTGACCAGAAAGATGCCTATGCCCAGCGCCGCCTTCAAGGCCGGCGGCAGCGCGCTCAGCAGCAGATCGAAAAAGCCCATGCCGGCCTTGACTCCAGCGCCCAGGTCCGGCAGCACCAGCACGAAGGCGCAGATCATCAGATAGCCGAACACGCCGGACCACAGCACCGAGCGCAAGATGCCCTTGGGCACATTGCGCGCCGCTTCGCGGGTCTCCTCCGAGGTGTGGGCGGAGGCATCGTAGCCGGTCAGGGTATAGACGGTGAGCAGCAGGCCGGCCAGGAACACCATCACCGTGTTGTCCATCCGCGGCCAGGCGCCGCCGTCGGCGCCGCTGTAATTGTGGAAGGTCCACAAGCGGGAGAAATCCAGCGGCCCGGGCGCGTAGATCAGCAGCGACACCACCAAGGCCAGGGTGACGACGAAGATCAGATAGCCGGACAGATCGGTCAGCCGGGTGGTGAGCTTGATGCCCAGGTGGTTGAGCCAGGCCTGGCTCAGCGCCACCACGGCGAGGAACAAGGTCTGATGGCCCCAGCCCAGCTGTTCCGGATTCAGGCCCAGCAGCGGCGCGACCAGGGTTTTGAAGAAGGGATCGTAAACGCCGAAATTGACCGCGGCGGTGACGAAGATCAGTCCCAGCAGATTGATCCAGGCGGTGGTCCAGCCCAGGCCCTTGCCGCCCAGAATGGACGCCCAGTGGTAAAGCCCGCCGGCGGTGGGGTAGGCGGAGGCGATCTGGGCCATGGCCGCGGCGACGATGGCGGCGAACAGCGCGCCCAGCGGCCAGCCTATGCCGATGGCCGCGCCGCCGCCGGCGCTGAGTCCGGCCGGGAAGGCGGTGATGCCGCCGGCCAGCACGCAGATGATGGAAAAGGAGATGGCGAAGTTGGAAAAGCCGCTCATGCGTCGGGACAACTCCTGAGCGTAACCCATGCTGTGCAACAGTTTCTCGTCCTCGCCGACGGGCGCGGACTCATGCCGAACTGGTTCCATGATGTTCCTCTCTCATTGTGCATGTCTGTGGTTTTCCGCCTAGGCGCGCGTACGCGCCGGCGCCCGAACGGCGGCGGAGGCCGGCCGGGCCCTGGCCCGGTGATCCGGGCTTCGTGTCTATTTCGGAAGCGAGGCGCGGCGGCGCTCAGCCGGGCGGCGGCGTTCCGCTCATGGTGACCAGCGCGTCGAACAGCCTTTGCTGGCCGCTGTCGCGCTCGGCGGAGAGCTCGGGGTGCCATTGCACCGCGATCAACTGGGGAAAATCGGCGATTTCTATCGCCTCGATCACGCCGTCCGGCGCCCAGGCCACCGGCACCACGCCGTGGCCGGGGCGGTCTATCGCCTGGTGGTGCCAGGACTGGGTGAGGACTTCGGTGCCGATCAGGCCCGCCAGGCAGGAATCGGCGGCGACGCGCACCGGGTGCGGCGTCGGCACGCGCGGCGGCGCGCGATGGGGCACGGCTTCGCCCACCACGTCCGGCAGGTGCAGGTGCAGGCTGCCGCCCAGCACGGTGTTGAGGATTTGCAGGCCGCGGCAGATCGCCAGCGTTGGCAGCTTGCGTTGCAGCAGCGCGCGCGCCAGCGCGATTTCGGTGGCGTCGCGCTCCGGGCTGAGGTTGTAAATGGTCGGGTGGCCGTCGCGGTCGAAGCGGGCCGGATCGATGTCGCCGCCGCCGATCAGCACCACGCCGTCCAGCTTGTCCAGCCAGCCGTCCACCATCTCCGGGCCCAGCGCCGGCAATTGCACCGGCGCGCCGCCGGCGCGCACCACCGCCGCCACGTATTCAAGCGGCGTGTGGTAGCCGTGCTCGGGCGTGGCCGGGTAGGTGGTCAGGCCGATCAGCGGGCGCCTCATCACAGCCTGCCTTGCTGCGCGGCGAGGAAGATCGCGCGGTAGTCGTCGGCGGACAGGGGCAAGGGGTTGCCGCCGTCGCTGGGGTCGGCCTTGGCCATGCGGCCGATGTCGGCGGCGGCGTCCGCGCCGATGCCGATCTCCGCCAGGGTGTGCGGAATGCCCAGGCCGGCGCGCAATTGCAGCACCCAGGCCAGGAAACCGTCGAAGCCGGCGTCGGCCAGGCCCAGGTAGCGGGCGGCGGCGCTCAGCCGTTCGGCTATCGCCGGCCGGTTGCGCACCAGCACATAGGGCAGCAGCACGGCGTTGGCCAGGCCGTGGTGGGTGTCGAACACCGCGCCGATGGGATGCGCCAGCGCGTGCACGCCGCCCAGGCCTTTCTGGAAGGCGGTGGCGCCCATGATGGAACAGGACAGCATCTGGGCGCGGGCTTCCAGATTGCCGCCGTCGGCGTGGGCCGCCGGCAGCCAGTCGTGCGCCAGCCGCATGCCTTCCAGCGCCACGCCCTGGGCGATGGGGTGATAGAACGGGGAGCAGAAGGCTTCCAGATTGTGCACCAGCGCGTCGACGCCGGTGGCGGCGGTCAGCGCCGGCGGCAGGCCGATGGTCAGTTCCGGATCCGCCAGCACCAGCTTGGGCAGCATGGCCGGATGGAAGATGATGACCTTGCGATGCGCGGCCTCGTCGATGATCAGGGACGCTCGGCCCACCTCGGAGCCGGTGCCGGCGGTGGTGGGCACCGCCAGCGTGGGCGCGACGCCGGCGGGATCGACGCGCAGCCAGTTGTCGCCCACGTCCTCGAAGTCCCACAGCGGGCGTTTTTGTCCGGACATCAAAGCGATGGCCTTGCCCACGTCCAGCGCGCTGCCGCCGCCGACGGCGACCACCCCGTCGTGGCGGCCGTCGCGGAAGGCGGCGACCCCGGCGTCGACGTCGCGGCCCACCGGATTGGGGCGCATATCGCTGAACAAGGCCGTCTCCAGGCCGGCGTCGCTCAGCAAGCTCCGCAGCCGGGCCAGCATCGGCAGCCTGGCCAGGCCGGGGTCGGTGACCAGCAGCGGGCGGCGCATGCCCAGTTCGCGGCACAGCGCCGGCAGTTCGGTGGCGCGGCCGGCGCCGAAGCGGATGGCGGTCGGATAGTTCCAGTTGCCTTGCAGTTGCATCGCCTTACCCCTTGAGATGGAAGGATTTGACCCGGGTCAGTTGCTGGTAGCCCAGCGTGGATAGGGAAATGCCGCGGCCGGTGTCTTTGACCCCGGTCCAGGCCAGCGCCGGGTCCAGGTAGTCGCAGCGGTTCATGAACACGGTGCCGGTTTCCAGTTGTTGACCGAGATGGACGGCGGCGTCGCGGTCCGCAGTCCAGATCGAGGCGGTCAGGCCGTAGGCGCTGTCGTTCATCAGCCGCAGCGCCTCCTCGTCGGAGTCCACGGCCATGATGCCGATGACCGGGCCGAAGCTTTCCTCGCGCATCACGCTCATGGCGTGGTTCACGTCCACCAGCACTTGCGGGGCCAGATAGGCGCTGCCGGGCGCGTCGGCGGCGAAATGGCCGGCCGGAATCAGCGCGCGCGCGCCGGCGGCCAGCGCCGCCTGGATCTGGCCGCGCACGAAGTCGGCGGCGCCGGCGCGCACCATGGGCCCCAGATTGGTGTCCGGGTCCAGCGGATGGCCGAAACGATAGGTCCGGGTCAGCTCGACGAAGCCGTCGACGAAGTCGCGGTAGCGCTGGCGCTGCACATAGATGCGCTCGATGCCGCAGCAGGACTGGCCGGAATTGAAGAAAGCGCCGTCCACCAGGTTTTCTATCGCCGCCGGCAGGTCGGCGTCGGCGCGCACATAGGCCGGGTCCTTGCCGCCCAACTCCAGGCCGACGCCGATGAAGCGCTCGGCGGCCGCCCTTTGCACCGCGCGGCCGCCGCTCACCGAGCCGGTGAAGGCGACGAAGTCGATCTCCGGCGCGGCCGTCAGTTTCAAGGTGGCGGCATGGTCCAGTTCCAGGGTCTGGAACACGCCGATGGGCAGGCCGGCGGCGGCGCAGGCCTGGCGGAACAGATCGGCGATCAGCGGGGTTTGCGAGGAATGCTTGAGCAGCACGCAGTTGCCGGCGGCCAGCGCCGGCGCGATGGTGTTGATGGCGGTGAGGAAGGGGTAGTTCCACGGCGCCAGCACCAGCACCGTGCCCAGCGGTTCGCGGCGCAGCCAGCGCTCGAAGCCGGGCTTGGGCGCGGGGTGGAGGTCGGCCAGCGCCTCTTCGGCGATATCCAGCATATGGCGCGCGCGCTCGGCCAGGCCGCCGATCTCGCCGGGGGACTGACGGATGGGCCGGCCTATCTGGCGGGTGACGGCGTCGGCGCAGTCGCTCTTGTGGGCGATCAGCCAGTCCACCGCCCGGCCGATCAAGGCCTTGCGTTCGGCCAGCGGCGTGGTGCGCCAGCCGGCCTGGGCTGCGCGGGCGGCGTCCAGCGCGGCCTGGGTCTGGACCGGGCTGGTGTAGCTGCGCTGCAGCAGGGTGGAACCGTCCAGCGGGGTGATGACGGAGTAGTTTTCGCTCATTTAGATGATCTCGAAGTAGCGTTTCAATTCCCAGTCGGTGACATGGCGCTGGAACTCGCGTTCCTCCCATTCGCGGGTGGCGGCGAAGTGATCGACGAAGTCGTCGCCGAACCAGTCGCGGGCGGCGGCGGAGCCGCGCAGTGCCTGAGCGGCCTCCCACAAGGTGCGGTGAAGTTTCAAATGGGGCGGGGCGTCCAGCAGATAGCCGTTGGCGCTGACCGGTTCTTCCGGCTCGATCCGGTGTTCGATGCCGTAGAGGCCGGCGGCCAGGCCGCTGGCCAGCGCCAGATAGGGGTTGCTGTCGGCGCCGGGCAGGCGGTATTCGACGCGTTGCGATTTGGCGCTGCCGGGAATCGCGCGGATGGCCACGGTGCGGTTGTCCACGCCCCATAGCGAGCTGGTGGGCGCCCAATAGCCGGGCACCAGCCGGCGGAAGCTGTTGACCGTGGGTGCGGCCAGGCTCATGAATTCCGGCATCAGCCGCTGGATGCCGCCGATGAAGTGGCGCATCGCGTCGCTGATCGCGTGTTCGCGGCCCGGCTGGTGGAAGGCGCTGTCGCCGGTGTCGCGGCGGCGCAGCGAGATATGGATGTGGCCGCCCTGGCCAGATTGCTCCTGGTGCCACTTGGCCATATAGCAGAGCATGCGGCCCTGTTTTTCCGCCAGCACCTTGGAGAAGGTCTTGAAACAGACGGCGTTGTCGGCGGCGCGCAAGGCGTTGTCCACGCACAGCGCGGCTTCCAGCGCGCCGGGTCCGGTTTCCTCGTGCAGGCCTTCGATTGGCATCTGCATCTGTTCGCACAGGTCCAGCAGCGCGCGGTAGAAGTCGGTGTTTACCGAGCTGCGCAGAATGGAGTAGCCGAAGGCGCCGCTGCCCAGCGGCTTGGGGTGCTGGTACAGCCGCTGCTGCAGCGCGTCGTTGTCTTCGTCCACCGCCAGAAACTCGTATTCGAAGCCGGCCAGCACGTCGAAGCCCATGTCGCGCGCGCGCTCCAGCACCCGGCGCAGCAGGCCGCGCGGACAGAGGCTTTCCAGCCGGCCCACCACCTCGCCCTGGACGAAGATCATATCGCCTTCCAGCGGCAGGTCGCGGCAGGATGCGGGAATCAGCCGCACCTCGGCGTCGCCGTAGCCGCGGCCCCAGCCGGTGAGCAGGGTGTTGTCGTACAACTTGTCGCCCACGTCCCAGCCGAACACCACGTCGCAGAAGCCGAAGCCGCCTTCCAGGGCGCACAGGAATTTGTCGCGCGACATGTATTTGCCGCACATCACCCCGTCCATGTCCACCAGACCCACCTTGATCTGACTCAGGCGGCGTTCTTCGATCAAAACCTTCAAATCCGCGATTGTCTTTACGTCGCGTGCTTCCATCGCTGTCTCTCCCTGATTGCCGCGGTCTAACTTCCCCGATACCGGCCGAGCGTTCATCGTCTGGCTTGCAACTGTCTGTTTTGGCGGTGATTTGTCGCTGCCTCGTGGGCTGCTTTTTTGTCGCCGCCATGTTGTTTGGGTAGTATTATTCGTTAAAAAAAAATGAATCAAGCCAAATTTGTAATAAATATTAGAATCTGGGCGGCAGTGTGGGCGCAATGACACAATGCCGTTTTTACACCGGCGCTGTTATGCTGCGCGGCACGAGGGCAGTCGTGCATCGCCAAAGGGGCAACAGAATGAGCCAAAGCCGCTCGATCGCGGAGCAAGTCCGCGCGCTGTTCGAAGCGCTGACCCCCACCGAACGCAAGGTGGGACGGGCGCTGCTGGCCAACTATCCGGTGGCCGGCCTGGAAACCATCGCGCAATGGGCGCAGCGCGCCGACGTCAGCGGCCCGACGGTGCTGCGCCTGATCGGCAAGCTGGGTTTCGACAATTACGCCGCCTTCCAGTCCGCGCTGCGCGCAGAACTGGAATTGCGCTTGCAATCGCCGCTGATGCGCCATGATCCGGGGCAGTTGCAGGGTGACCATGATTTTCTGGCCAGCCACGCCGAGCGCATCGCCGAGCTGATGCGCCAGACCGCGGCCCAGGTGCCGCGCGCCGAGTTCGACGGCGCGGTGGACCTGCTGGGCGAGCGCAAGCACCGGATCTGGCTGCTGGGCGGGCGGTTGACCGATCCGCTGGCGGCCTATCTTTGCCACCATCTGAAAGTGGTGCGACCGGACGTGGTGCATTTGCGCGGGGTGCCGGCAAGCTGGGCGGATTCGCTGGTGGACATGGGCCGGCCGGACGTGCTGGTGATCTTCGACATCCGCCGCTACTGGGACGACGCGCTGCGCATCGCGGAAATGGCGGCGCAGCGCAAAGCCAGCGTGCTGTTGTTCACGGATCAGTGGCTGTCGCCGGTGGCGCGCGTGGCGCGCTACACCTTGGCGGCGCACACCGCCGGACCGGCGGGCTGGGACAGCAACACGCCGCTGATGATGCTGGTGGACGCGGTGATCGCCGCCTTGAACGCGCGGCATTGGGACCGCATCAGCGGCCGGCTCAAGGAGGTGGAAGCGATGCGGGCGCGTTTGGGCGAAGGCGGCGAGGGCAACCAACGGGCGGCCGAGTGACAAGGGCGGAGCCAGCCTCTAAAATGTCGGCATCAAGCATTATTAGGAATATTTCATGCCGTCTTTCGATATCGTGTCCGAAGTGAACAAGGTGGAAGTGCGCAACGCCGTGGAGCAAGCCAATAAAGAGGTGTCCACCCGTTACGACTTCAAGGGCAGCGACGCCCGCATCGAAACCGGAGACAAGGAACTGACCTTGTACGCCGACGCCGAGTTTCAACTGGACCAGGTCAACGACATTCTGGTGAACAAGCTGTCCAAGCGCGGCGTGGACGTGCGCTGCATGGAGTACGGCAAACTGGAAAAAGTCAGCGGCAACAAGGTGAAGAAAGTGCTGACGGTGAAGGAAGGGCTGGAATCCGATCTGGCCAAGAAAATCGTCAAGCTGATCAAGGACGCCAAGCTCAAGGTGCAGGCCAGCATCCAGGGCGAAGCGGTGCGCGTGTCCGGCGCCAAGCGCGACGTGCTGCAGGAATGCATCGCGCTGATGCGCAAGGAAATCGCCGACGACAAGGAAAACGGCTTCCCGCTGCAGTTCAACAACTTCCGCGATTGAACGCCGCCGCGCGACATGAACACGCGCGAAATGAAAAAAGGAGCCGACAGGCTCCTTTTTTCATTGCCGTTCCGCTTTAACAGGCGGCGGCGCGGCGCAGCTGCAGCCGCTCCCATACCAGCCGCGCCTGTTCCTCCTCGGCGGCGCCGGTGGGCGGCAGCGGCAGCCGGCATTGGCCCACCGGCAGACCCTGCACCCGCAGCATGGCTTTCACCGACATCGAAAACACCGAAGCGTCGGTGTTGGAGAAGGCGAAGGATTCCTGCAAGCCGGCGTTGACGCGCCGCGCCTGCGCCGTGTCGCCCTGTTCGAAGGCGGCGATCATGCGGGCGAACTCCGGCCCGGTCCAGTGCGTGGAGGTGCCGACCACGCCCACCGCGCCCACCGCCAGCAAGGGCAGGGTCAGCGCGTCGTCGCCGGAGTAGAGCGAGAAATGCTCGCCGGCGGCGGCCAGCAGCGCGGCCGCCGCGGCCGGGTCGCCGGTGGCGTCCTTGAAGGCGACGATATTGTCCACCTCGCGGAACAGCCGCAGCAGCACGTCGGCGGCGATGCGGCGGCCGGTGCGGCCCGGCACGTCGTAGACCATCAGCGGCAGGCGGGTGGCCGCGGCCACCGCGCGGAAATGGGCTTCGATGCCGGCTTGCGGCGGGCGGTTGTAATAGGGGCCGACCACGAAGACGCCGGCGGCGCCCAGGCCGGCGGCCTCGCGCGTTAGCGCGATCGCGTGTTCGGTGTGGCTGCTGCCGGTGCCGGCCAGCACAGGGATGGTGACCGCCTCGCTGACCGCGCGCACCAGATCGCGGCGTTCCTCGTCGCTCAGCGTCGGCGCCTCGCCGGTGGTGGCCGCCACCACCAGGCCGTCGCTGCCGTTGGCCGCCAGATGTCTGGCCAGTTGCCGCGCCGCGTCCAGATTCAGCCGGCCGGCTTCGTCGAAGGGCGTGACCATGGCGGTCAGCACCTTGCCCCAATGTTCTGTCATTTTGCTTCCTTTGTTCTTCTTGGCCGCCTTGGCGGCGGCTGGGGCCGATTCTACTCCTTATTGCGACGCCTTTCCCGCGGTTTCAGCCCAGGCAGGCCTTGAGCGCCGCTTCCAATTCCGGGCGCAGGGCCGCGAGATCCGCGGTCGGCCCTTGGGTCAGCAAGGCCTGCGAAATGCTTCCGTAGCAAAGACAGTGAGCCATGCGCGCGGCGGCGTCCAGCCGCGGCGGCGGCTCGGCGGCGGCGGCCAATGCGGCGCGCCAGATGTCCACGTATTGCTGGTAGTGGCGGCGGTAGGCGTCCATCGGGGAGACCCGGCGCTCCAGCAGGAACAGCGCGTTCCAGGCCGGCGCCTGGCGTTGGATCGTGTCCAGTTGCAAGGCCAGAAGCGCGGCGGCGATATCGCGACGATCCGCGCCTCGGCGGGCGGCGGCGCATTGGCGCAGCGCGCCGGCCAGCGCGTGCACATGCTGATGGATGCACAGCGCGGCCAGGCCGTCCATATTGCGCACGTACTGATAAAAGGTGCCGACCGCCACGCCGGCGATGGCGGCCACCTCGCGCACCGTGGTTTTGGCGTAGCCGCGCGTGAGCAAAACCTGAACAAAGGCCTGTTGCAGCGCGATCAGGCTGGCGCGCGAACGCGACTGGCGCGGACGCCGGCGCGTGGCCGGCGCAGCCTGTTCGGCTTGCTGCGCCGCGGTGGGGGAAACCCGAACATGTCGCATTGCCGCTTTCCTTATACTTTTGTCATGGCCGCGAACGCGGCGCGAGGAGACGGAACGATGATCTGGCAAACCCATGAAGTGAGCAACCAGTACGAAGAACTGGCGGATTACTCGCTGTACGACAGCGACCCGGCTTTGCGCGAGGCGCTGCGGCGCGCCGACGCGGGCTGGGCCGAGGCCGGGCTCAGCGCCTACGGCGAGCGCCTGGGGCGGGCGGACAGCTTCGAACTGGCCGAGCAAGCCAACCGCCATGCGCCGGAGTTGCGGGCTTTCGACCGCCGCGGCCGTCGCGTCGACCAGGTGGATTCCCACCCGGCCTGGCACCAGTTCTTGGCGCTGTATCGTGAGCAAGGCCTGGTGAGCCTGCCTTTCGACAGTCAGCGGCCGGGCCGCTGGACCGCGGCGATGGCCGGCCTCTATCTGCATGGCCAGGTGGAGGCCGGCAGCTTGTGCCCGGCGACGATGACCCAGGCCGCCATTCCCTTGCTGCGGCGCGAGCCGGCGCTGTGGGCGCAGCTGGGCGACAAGCTGTTCAGCCGCGTTCACGACAGCCGCGATCTGCCGCTGGAACGCAAGACGTCGGCCTGGATCGGCATGGGCATGACCGAGAAGCAGGGCGGCTCCGACGTGCGCGCCAACACCACCCAGGCGACGCCCTTGGGCGCCGGGGGCCGCGGCGGAGAATACCTGCTGCGCGGCCATAAGTGGTTCTGGTCGGCGCCGATGTGCGACGCCCATCTGGTGGTGGCCAAGACCGCCGACGGCGCGCCGTGCTGCTTCTATCTGCCGCGCTGGCGGCCGGACGGCGAGCGCAACGCGGTGAGGATCCAGCGCCTGAAGGACAAGGTGGGCAATCGCAGCAACGCCGGTTGCGAGGTGGAGTTCCAGGACGCCTGGGGCGTGCTGATCGGCGAGGAGGGCCGCGGCATTCCCACCATCATCGAAATGGCCGGCTACACCCGGCTCAACTGCGTGATCGGCAGCGCCGCGCTGCTGCGCCAGGGCGCGGTGCAGGCGCTGGCTTACGCGCGGCGGCGCATGGCCTTCGGCAAGCGGCTGGCCGAGCAGCCGCTGATGCGCGCGGTGTTGGCGGACCTAGCGCTGGAAAGCGAGGCGGCGCTGCAATTGGCGGCGCGCTTGTCCGAGGCCTTTGAACGAGAGGATGAGCCGGCGCAGCGGGGTTGGAAGCGCATCGTCACGCCGGCGGCCAAGTTCTGGGTGTGCAAGCGCGCGGTGGAGCTCAGCGGCGAGGCGATGGAAGTGTTCGGTGGCAACGGCTATGTCGACGGACCGATGGCGCGCCTGTATCGCGAAGCGCCGCTGAATTCGATCTGGGAGGGCTCCGGTAATGTGATGTGCCTGGATCTGATCCGCGCGCTGCAGCGCGAGCCCGAAGCCTGGCAGGCGCTGCTGGAGGATTTGGCCGGCCTGTCCGGCGGCGAGCCGGCGCTGGCGGCGGCGCTGGCGCAATTGCGCGAGCTGGCCGCCAGGCCGGCCGAACTTGAGCCTTTGGGGCGGCGTTTCGCCCAATTGCTGGCGCTGACCGCGCAAGCCTGCCTGCTGGCGCGCCATGCGCCGTCGGCTTCGGCCCAGGGTTTTATCGCCAGCCGTTTGGACGACGGGCAATGGGGGCGGGTGGCCGGCGCGCTGAACGGAAGCCGGCTGGATATCGAGGCTATCCTGCAGCGCGCCTTGCCGGTCTGAGTCGGATTCAGAGCGCGTCGCCCGGCACCCGCACCCAACCCTCCATCAACACCCGCGCGCTGCGGCTCATCACCGCCTTGGTCACCGTCCAGGCGCCGTTTTCCTGACGGGCTTCGGCGCCGACGCGCAAGGTGCCGGACGGATGGCCGAAGCGCACCATCCGGCGCTTGCCGCCGCCGGCGGCCAGGTTGACCAGGGTGCCGGGAATGGCCGCCGCGGTGCCTATGGCCACCGCGGCGGTGCCCATCATCGCGTGATGCAGTTTGCCCATGGACATGGCCCGCGCCAGGAGGTCGATGTCGGCGGCGCGCACCGGTTTGCCGCTGGAGGCGGTGTAGTCGGCCGGCGGCGCGACGAAGGCGATCTTGGGCGTGTGCTGGCGGCTGGCGATTTCTCCCAGCGTTTCAATCAACCCCATCTTCAGCGCGCCGTGGGCCCGGATGGCCTCGAGGCGCGCCAGCGCCGCCGGGTCGGCGTTGATCGCGTCCTGCGACTCGGCGCCGCTGTAGCCGATGTCGGCGGCCTTGACGAAGATGGTGGGGATGCCGGCGTTGATCAGCGTGGCCGGGAAGACGCCGACGCCGGGCACTTCCAGCGTGTCCACCAACTGGCCGGTGGGGAACATCGCGCCGCCGTCGCCATCGCCTTCATCGGCCGGGTCCAGGAACTCCAGCGCGATCTCGGCGGCGGGGAAGGTGACGCCGTCCAGCTCGAAATCCCCGGTTTCCTGCACCTGGCCTGCGGTGATGGGCACATGGGCGATGATGGTCTTGCCGATATTGGCCTGCCAGATGCGCACGCTGCACACGCCGTTGGCGGGAATGCGCGCCGGATCGATCAGGCCGCCGGCGATGGCGAAGGGGCCGACTGCGGCGGACAGATTGCCGCAGTTGCCGCTCCAGTCGACGAAGGCTTTGTCTATGCCGACCTGGCCGAACAGATAATCGACGTCGTGACCCGGGCGCGAGGAGGGGGACACGATCACGGTCTTGCTGGTGCTGGAGCTGGCCCCGCCCATGCCGTCTATCTGCTTGCCGTAAGGATCCGGGCTGCCGATCACGCGCAGTAGCAGCGCGTCGCGCGCCGCGCCCGGCCGGCGCGCGGCCTCCGGCAGGTCCTGCAAACGGAAGAACACCCCCTTGCTGGTGCCGCCGCGCATATAGGTGGCGGGGATGCGGATCTGGGCAGACTGAGTCATATGCTGTTTTTCCTGTGCTTGCGGCGGTTCCATGGTCGGGACGCCGCTGTGTTCTATTGTGTCCGGGCGTTTAGCGCTTGCCAGATTGCTTCTAGGACCGCGTCCTGATTGTGCAGAATAGCGTTGTTCCAGAAGCGCATGACTCTGAAGCCCTGCGCCTGCAGCCAAGCGTCGCGAGCGGCGTCGCCGCGGCTTTCATGATGTTGGCCGCCGTCCGCCTCTATGATTAGCCGCGAGCCGAAGTGGACGAAATCGACGATGTAGGGGCCGATCGGCTGTTGGCGGCGGAATTTCTCGCCGTTCAGCCGGTGGGCGCGGAGCTGCTTCCAGAGTCGCTGTTCGGCGTCGGTCATATTGCGCCGTAAGGACTTGGCGAAATCGAGCTGGCCCATACCCCTCTCCCCAACCCCTCTCCCGCAGGGGGAGAGGGGCTTGCTGAGCTGCTGACAGTTAATCTGCCTACCTTACCTTATTGGCAAACCAAGCGATGGAATCATGGGCTCATGCCATAAATAAAATGAAGTTGAAAGTCCCCCTCTCCTGTGAGGGAAGAGGGGCTTGCTGAGTTGCTGACAGTTAACCTGCCTACCTTACCTTGCTTGGCAAACCAAGCGATGGAATCGTCGGCTGATGCCAGAAATAAAATGAAGTTGAAAGTCACCCCTCTCCCCTTGCGGGAGAGGGGCCGGGGGAGAGGGGTTCAGCCTCCCGCCCCCTCCAAAAAGTCCTGCGCGAAACGCTGCAGCACGCCGCCGGCCTCGTAGATCGACACTTCTTCCGCGGTGTCTAGCCTACAGGTTACCGGCGCTTGCTCCGTGCGGCCGTCCTTGCGGTGGATCAGCAGCGTCAGCTCGGCGCGCGGCTGGCGCTGGCCGATCACGTCGTAAGTCTCGCTGCCGTCCAGCGCCAGCGTCTTGCGGTTGACGCCGGGTTTGAACTCCAGCGGCAGCACGCCCATGCCGATCAGATTGGTGCGGTGGATGCGTTCGAAGCCTTCGGCGACAATGGCCTCTACGCCGGCCAGGCGCACGCCCTTGGCCGCCCAGTCGCGCGAGCTGCCCTGGCCATAGTCGGCGCCGGCGACGATGATCAGCGGCTGCTTGCGCCGCATATAGGTTTCGATCGCCTCCCACATCCGCATCGTCTCGCCTTCCGGCTCTACGCGCGCCAGCGAGCCCTGGCGCACCGAGCCGTCTTCGTTCAACACCATTTCATTGAACAGCTTGGGGTTGGCGAAGGTGGCGCGCTGCGCAGTCAGGTGATCGCCGCGGTGGGTGGCGTAGGAGTTGAAGTCCTCCTCCGGCAGGCCCATTTTCGCCAGGTATTCGCCGGCCGCCGAGTCCAGCAGAATGGCGTTGGAAGGCGACAGGTGGTCGGTGGTGATATTGTCCGGCAGCAGGGCCAGCGGACGCATGCCGCGCAGCGTGCGCTCGCCGGCCAGCGCGCCCTCCCAGTACGGCGGGCGGCGGATATAGGTGGACTGCGGCCGCCAGGCGTACAGCGGGCTGGCCTTGGCGGCGCCGTCGCGCCGGATGGCGAACATCGGCTCGTAGACCTGGCGGAAATGTTCAGGCTTGACTGCCTGGCGCAGCACCGCGTCTATTTCCGCGTCGTCCGGCCAGATGTCCTTGAGCCGGATCTCCTTGCCGTCGGCGACGCCGAGCACGTCTTTTTCGATGTCGAAGCGGATGGTGCCGGCGATGGCGTAGGCGATCACCAGCGGCGGCGAGGCCAGGAAGGCCTGTTTGGCGTAGGGGTGGATGCGGCCGTCGAAGTTGCGGTTGCCGGACAGCACCGCCGTCGCGTACAGATCGCGCTCCACGATCTCCTGCTGGATCTTGGGCTCCAGCGCGCCGGACATGCCGTTGCAGGTGGTGCAGGCGAAGGCGACGATGCCGAAGCCCAGCTGTTCCAGCTCGGACAGCAGGCCGGCTTCCTTCAGATAGAGCTCAACCGCCTTGGAGCCGGGCGCCAATGAGGACTTCACCCAGGGTTTGCGGGCGAGGCCCAGCCGGTTGGCCTTGCGCGCCAGCAGGCCGGCGGCGATCACATTGCGCGGGTTGGAGGTATTGGTGCAGCTGGTGATGGCGGCGATGATCACCGCGCCGTCCGGCATCAGGCCTTGGGCCTCCTCCGCGCGCGCCTGCGCCAGATTGACGGCGATGCCGCGTTCGGCCAGCGCCGACACCGGCAGCCGCTTGTGCGGGTTGGACGGGCCGGCCAGGTTGCGGCCGACGCTGGACAGGTCGAAGCGCAGCACTCGCTCGTACACGACGTTTTGCAGCGTGTCGGCCCACAGGCCGGCGGTCTTGGCGTAGCTTTCCACCAGCCGGACCTGCTCATCGCTGCGGCCGGTCAGCTTCAGATAGGAGAGGGTCTGCTCGTCGATGAAGAACAAGGCCGCGGTGGCGCCGTACTCCGGCGCCATATTGGAGATGGTGGCGCGGTCGCCCAGGGTCAGCGCCGCGGCGCCCGGGCCGTAGAACTCCAGATAAGCGCCCACCACTTTCTGCTGGCGCAGGAATTCGGTCAGCGCCAGCACCACGTCGGTGGCGGTGATGCCTGGGCCGGGCTTGCCGGACAGTTCCACGCCGACGATGTCCGGCAGCCGCATCCAGGAGGCGCGGCCCAGCATCACGTTTTCCGCTTCCAGGCCGCCGACGCCGACGGCGATCACGCCCAGCGCGTCCACGTGCGGGGTGTGGCTGTCGGTGCCGACACAGGTGTCCGGGTAGGCCACGCCGTTGTCGGCGTGGATCACCGGCGACATTTTCTCCAGATTGATCTGGTGCATGATGCCGTTGCCGGCGGGGATCACGTCGACATTGTCGAAGGCGCTCTTGGTCCACTCGATGAAATGGAAGCGGTCTTCGTTGCGCCGGTCTTCGATCGCGCGGTTCTTTTCGAAAGCCTGCGGGTCGAAGCCGCCGCACTCCACCGCCAGCGAATGGTCGACGATCAACTGCACCGGCACCACCGGATTGACCTGGGCCGGGTCGCCGCCCTGATCGGCGATGGCGTCGCGCAGGCCGGCCAGGTCCACCAGGGCGGTCTGGCCCAGGATGTCGTGACAGACCACGCGGGCCGGGAACCAGGGGAAATCGCGCTCGCGCTTGCGATGGGCGATCTGCTCCAGGCAGTCGCCCAGCAGCGCCGGTTCGCAGCGGCGCACCAGGTTTTCGGCGTGGACGCGGCCGGTGTAGGGCAGTTGCTCCCAGGCGCCGGGGCGGATGGCGTCGACGGCGGCGCGGGCGTCGAAATAGTCGAGCCCGGTGCCGGGCAGGGGAATGCGGTAAGCGGAATTCATCATGTCTTGGCCAATTTGAAAATCAGGGGCGGGGGCGCGACGGCCCCCGGTCCGGTCAGCGCTGTTCCAGCGGCACGAAGACCTGGTCTTCCGGGCCGACGTAATTGGCGCTGGGGCGGATGATCTTGCCGTCCTGGCGCTGCTCGATCACGTGCGCGCTCCAGCCGCTGGTGCGGGCGATGACGAACAGCGGGGTGAACATGGCGGTGGGCACGCCCATCATGTGGTAACTGACCGCGGAAAACCAGTCCAGATTGGGGAACATCTTCTTGATGTCCCACATCACGGTTTCCAGCCGTTCGGCGATGTCGAACATCTTGCTGTTGCCGGCGGACTTGGACAGTTCGCGCGCCACGTCCTTGATCACCTTGTTGCGCGGATCGGAGATGGTGTAGACCGGGTGGCCGAAGCCGATCACCACTTCCTTGCGCTCCACGCGCTCGCGGATGTCGGCCTCGGCTTCGGCCGGGCTTTCATAGCGTTGCTGAATGTCGAAAGCCACTTCGTTGGCGCCGCCGTGCTTGGGGCCGCGCAAGGCGCCGATGGCGCCGGTGACGGCGCTGTACAAGTCCGAGCCGGTGCCGGCGATGACGCGGGCGGCGAAGGTGGAGGCGTTGAATTCATGCTCGGCGTATAGATTGAGCGAGGTGTGCATCGCGCGTACCCATTCCTGAGACGGTTTTTCGCCGTGCAGCAGGTGCAGGAAGTGGCCGCCTATGCTGTCGTCGTCGGTTTCCACCTCGATGCGCTTGCCGTTGTGGCTGAAATGATGCCAGTACAACAGCATCGAGCCCAGGCTGGCCATCAGCCGGTCGGCGATGTCGCGCGCGCCGGCCTGGTTGTGATCGTCCTTCTCCGGCAGCGCGCAGCCCAGCGCGGACACGCCGCTGCGCATCACGTCCATGGGATGGGCGCTGGCCGGCAGCGCCTCCAGCACCGCCTTCACCGCCGCCGGCAGGCCGCGCAGCGATTTCAGCTTTTTCTTGTAGCCGACCAGCTCGGCCTTGTTCGGCAGCTTGCCGTGAACCAGCAGATAGGCCACTTCCTCGAATTCGCAACGGCCGGCGAGGTCGAGGATGTCGTAGCCGCGGTAGTGCAGATCGTTGCCGCTGCGGCCCACGGTGCACAGCGCGGTATTGCCGGCGGCGACGCCGGACAGGGCTACGGATTTCTTGGGTTTGATGCCAACAACGGTTTCGCTCATGTTTTTCTCCTGATCGCAGACCTGCGGAATGATTATTTTTCGTAGAAAACGGCCAGCCAGACGCTGTCCCGCTCCGGCGCGGTCCAGGCCACGCGGTGGCGTTGGCGCGGCGCTATGGCCACGCAATCGCCCGGCTCCAATCTGAGGCGCCGCGGCGGGTCCTGGTATTCCAGTTCCGCCGCGCCGGACAGCAGCAGCACCCATTCCGCCTCATCCTGTTCGTACCAGAATCCCTCCGGCGAAGCATGGCCGCGCGAGACGATGCGCTCGACGCGGAAGCCTTTCGCGCCGCTGAATAAAGTCTGCAGCAACTCTTCCGGCAACTGCGCCGGGATGTCGCCAAACAGATTATTCAGCACCATGGCCTTCCCGGCGGAACAGCGCGTCCAGTTTTTGTTCGTAGGCGTGGTAGTCCAGATGGCTGTACAGATCGGCGCGCGTCTGCATGGTGTCCAGCACCGCCTGTTGGCCGCCGTCGCGGCGGATCGCGCCGTAAACGCCGAGCGCGGCCTGGCTCATCGCGCGGAAGGCGGACAAGGGATAGAGCACCAGGCCGACGCCGTGTTCGCCCAGCTCGCGGGTATTGAACAGCGGGGTGGCGCCGAACTCGGTGATATTGGCCAGCACCGGCACTTTCACCGCCTCGGCGAAGCGGCGGTACATGGCCAGATCGGTCATCGCCTCCGGGAAGATCATGTCTGCGCCGGCCTCGACGCAGGCGACGGCGCGCGCGATGGCGGCGTCCAGCCCCTCCACCGCCAGCGCGTCGGTGCGCGCCATGATCACGAAGCCGTCGTCGCGGCGCGCGTCCACCGCCGCCTTGACGCGGTCCACCATTTCCTCCTGGCTGACGATGGCCTTGTTGGGGCGATGGCCGCAGCGTTTTTGCTGCACCTGGTCCTCGATATGCACCGCGGCGGCGCCGGCCTTCTCCAGGCTGCGGACCGCGCGGGCGATATTGAAGGCACCGCCCCAGCCGGTGTCGATGTCCACCAGGAGCGGCAGTTCGGTGACGTCGGTGATGCGGCGCACGTCGATCAGCACGTCTTCCAGCGTGGTGATGCCCAAGTCCGGGATGCCGCAGGAGCAGGCGGCCACGCCGCCGCCGGACAGATACAGCGCCTTGAAGCCGGAGTGCTCGGCCAGCCGGGCGGCGTAGGCGTTGACCGCGCCCACCACCTGCAAGGGCTGTTCTTGTGCTACCGCCAGACGGAAGCGTTGGCCGGGAGTGCTCATCGCGTTGGATTCCTAAAAGTTGCGGAGAAACGGCAAAGCCGTGAAGTCGGAAACTATTTGGCTTTGCATTGTTATCTCTATGTCATTCAAGCAAGTGCTTGGTAGGAGTGTAAGGGCTGGTTTGAGCGCTGGCAATACGGTTAAAACAAATGTTCAAGTTTTGTTCGAGGTCTGTTATGTTTCGCTGCTGAATCGCGTGGGGGAACTCATCGCAAGCGCGGTGGTCTAGTCACAGTCCACATACAACGACCACAAACACGACTAGTGGGCAAATCAGGGAGCATAACAACGACATGAGTGATCGGGATCTCGATCAACAGTTGGTGGAGCGTGCCCAGCGAGGTGAAAAAAGAGCTTTCGATCTGCTTGTTGCCAAGTATCAGCGACGTCTCGCCAGGTTGTTGTCGCGGTTTATCCGCGACGGCGCAGACATCGAGGATGTGACGCAAGAGGCGTTTGTCAAAGCGTATCGTGCCTTGCCGTCGTTTCGTGGCGAGAGCGCGTTTTACACATGGCTGTACAGAATCGGCATCAATACTGCCAAGAATTTCCTTAGCGCCTCCGGACGTCGTCCGGTGGTCAACAGCGAGATAGAGGACGAGGACGGCGAGAGCTTCGACATGGCGTCGCAGCTGCCCGACCTGAACACGCCCGAAACCGAGCTGATGAACAAGGAGATTCTGGCAACGGTCAATGCCGCCGTGGAGGCTTTGCCGGAGGAACTAAGAACCGCAATTTCGCTCAGGGAAATGGACGGTCTATCCTACGATGAAATCGCCAAGGTGATGGATTGCCCGATAGGCACCGTGCGCTCGCGGATTTTCCGGGCGCGCGAGGCGATTGCTGCCGAGCTCAGGCCTTTGCTGGATACGGCCAAGAACAGAAGGTGGTAGGTATGAAAGAAACGATATCCGCGATGATGGATGGCGAACTGGACGACTCTGACATAGGCAGAGCCATCGCCTCCATTTCATCTGACAAGCAACTGGATGCCGCCTGGGGCGAGTATCACTTGATTGGCGACGCGATGCGCGCCAACCGCATGGTTGCGCTCAATGTGCGAGAGCAGGTCGCCAGCCGGCTGGCGGACGAGCCCACGGTGCTTGCGCCGCGGCGCTGGTTGCGCCCGGCGCGCGGCCGCGCCGCAGGCGGGGTGGCCTTGGTCGCCAGCGTCCGCACCGCAGGCGCAGTGGCGCTGGCCGCCAGCGTGAGCTTCGCCGCCGTGGTGGGCTGGCAGCAGCTCTCGCATCGCGGCGAGCCGGCCTCGCTGGTGGCGGACAAGGGCGTGCCGGTGCAAGTGGCCCAGCCGGCGCAAGCCAGTCAGCCCGAGCGCGACGACCCCTATCTGCTGGCTCATCAGGAAGTGACCTCCGAACAAGGCAATATGAAAGTATCCTACGGAAACGGAGCTCGCCGTTAAATGCGTGTAATTCCTCTGATCAGTTTGATGGTTGTGGCGGCCGCGCCTGCCGCCCATGCAGAGGATGACTGGCAGCTGCTGCGCAATGTGGCGGCTGCCGGACGCCAGCAGGCGCTGAACGGCACCTATCTGCACCAGATGAACGGCACGCTGGAAACCTTCCACATCGTCAGGGAAGGCCAAGGCGAAGCCATGCGGGAAAAGCGGACGTCCTTGGACGGGCCTTCCCGCGAAATTGTCCGCAAAGGCAATGAGCTGGCCTGTTTCGCGCCGGACAAGAAAGCCTTGAACGCGGCCAAGATCAGCGCGATGCGCCTGTTTCCGGCCTTGCTGCCGGAGGACATGAGCGAGATCAACCAGTCGTATGCGCTCAAGCACGTGGGCAGCGACCGGGTGGCTCAGCGCGATTGCAATCTGCTGGAGCTGCGGCCCAAGGACAGGCAGCGCTACAGCCTGCGCATGTGCGTGGAGCCGCTGACCTCGCTGCCTTTGAAGATGGTGACCTTGTCGCCCAAGGGCGAGGCGGTGGAGCAGTTCACCTTCACCGACATCGACCTGAACGGCCCCAAGGACAAGCGAGCCTATCGGCCCAAGTTCGCGCAGAAGTTTCTGCTGCGCTCCGGCGGCGCGTCGACGCCGCAGGCCGGCGCGCAAGTGGACAACGATGTGTCCGGGCTGCCCAACGGCTTCCATCTGCTGCGCTCGGTGCAGCGCAGTCTGCCGGGCCAGGCGGGCAAGTCGGTGCGCCACATGGTGTATTCCGACGGCTTGGTGATGCTGTCGCTGTTCGTCGAGACGCAGCCGGAAGGCGCGCGGCTGGAACGCAGCAGCAATCTGCACGGCGCCATCAATATGGCCACCGGTCCGCAAGGCAGCTATCAGCTGACCGCGGTGGGCGATATGCCCGAGCCGGCGATGATGGGGCTGCTGAAAGGGTTGAAAGTCAGCCTCAAGCCATGACGGCCAAGCTCGTGGACGTTCCTGCAAGCCCGTCCGGAGGCCCGGCCTCCGGCGGCGCGCTTGCGCGGAACGGACCGGGCGGCGCCGGCGCCTTGACGCCGGCTTTCCAGTTTTTCTCGGCGGCGAACGCCGCGGCCGGGCGCTTGGCGCGCGGCCGGTTCGACGCTGAAATTCCCCAGCCGGCTTCCGCCGGCGCGTCTCAAACACAACATATCAAGATGGAGCGCTCATGCCGGTTAAAAAACTGATTGTTTCCGCCATGCTGGCGGCCTCTATTATGGCGGGCGCGGTGCCCGCTGCAATGGCCGCGGAACTGCCGGACTTCAGCCAGATTGTCTCTAACGAGGGCAAGGCCGTCGTCAACATCAGCACCAAGTCCACGGTGCGCGAGGTTAGCAACGATCTGCCCGAGGGCATGAGCGGCGACCCCTTCTTTGAATTCTTCCGTCGTTTCGCGCCGCCGCGCGCCCAGGAGCGGCAAGAGTCCTCGCTGGGTTCCGGCTTCATCATTTCCGCCGACGGCTATGTGCTGACCAATGCGCACGTGGTGGCCCGCGCCGATGAAATCACCGTCAAGCTGACGGACAAGCGCGAGTACAAGGCCAAGGTGATAGGCTCCGACGCCCGCACCGACGTGGCGTTGTTGAAAATTGAAGCCGACAAGCTGCCGGTGGTGCGCCGCGGCGACGCCAACGCCTTGAAAGTGGGCGAAGGCGTGTTGGCCATCGGCTCGCCGTTCGGCTTCGAGAACACCGCCACGTCCGGCATTGTCTCCGGCAAAAACCGCATGCTGCCGGATGAAACCCTCGTGCCCTTCATTCAGACCGACGCCGCGATCAACCCCGGCAATTCCGGCGGTCCGCTGTTCAACGCCAGGGGCGAAGTGGTGGGCGTCAACTCCCAGATCTTCAGCCGTTCCGGCGGTTTCATGGGCATTTCCTTCGCCATCCCCATTGACGTGGCGATGGACGTGGTGGCTCAGCTGAAGGCCAAGGGCCATGTCAGCCGCGGCAAGATCGGCGTGGTGATCCAGGAGTTGAGCCAGGACCTGGCCGCCTCCTTCGGTCTGGCCAAGCCGGCCGGCGCGCTGATCAACGCGGTGGAGCCGGGCGGGCCGGCGGCCAAGGCCAGCGTCAAACCCGGCGACATCATCCAGCAAGTGGACGGCAAGCCGGTTGAATCCGGCTCCGATCTGCAGCGGCTGATCGGCAGCATTCCGCCCGGCAAGCCGGTGACCTTGGGCCTGTGGCGCGCTCGCGCCGCGGTGTCGGCCAAGGTGGTGCCGGTGGAGCAGCAGGATCAGAATCCGAGGCTGGCGCAGCGCGAATACCGCGGTTCGCAGCAGGAGCGTCCGGCCGAGCAGAGCTTCTCGCAGATCGGCTTGCGCCTGCAGGTGCTGAATCCGGCGCAGTTGCAGCGCGCCGGCATCAAGTACGGCCTGCTGGTGCGCGGCGCCAATAATGTGGCGATGCGCGCGGGCATTCAGCCGGGCGACGTGATCGTGGGCATCGGCAGCGAGCCGCTGGCCAATGTCGAGCAGCTGAAGTCCGCCTTGTCCGCGGCCAAGAAGGGCTCGTCGATCGCGCTGCAAGTGCTGCGTCAGGGGATTACCCAGTTCATCCCGCTGCCGGTGGGCGACGGCAAGTGAGACTGACGCTGTATTTCCGCGAATACTGCAGCTTGTGCCATCAGATGCTGGCCGAGCTGCAGCCCTGGCGCGAGCGCTACGGCTTCGAGCTGGACGTCGTCGATGTCGACGCCGACCCGGAGCTGGAGCGCCGCTTCAACGAACTGGTGCCGGTTCTGATGGCGGATGAGACCGAAATCTGCCATTGGCGCCTGGATCAGGCCGCATTGGCTGCACATTTGGGCGAAATCGGCTAAAATCCGCGCCAGTGTGAGTTTATATCGGGGGCACTTGGGTGCCCCCGCTTGCTGGATGGGCTGTTAACGGCTTTAGAGGTCGCAATCCTGATGATGAGCCGCTTTCATCAGGCCCGCGGCTTCCATCGGCAGTTCCGGGCACGCTAGCGTGCCCTTATCTTTTGCTGGATATCATGAAAAACATTCGAAATTTCTCGATCATTGCCCATATCGACCATGGCAAATCGACCCTGGCCGACCGCTTCATTCAATTCTGTGGCGGCCTGGAAATGCGCGAAATGAGCGCCCAGGTGCTGGACTCGATGGACATCGAGAAAGAGCGCGGCATCACCATCAAGGCGCAGACCGCGGCCTTGAGCTACAAGGCGCGCGACGGTCAGGTCTATAACCTGAACCTGATCGACACCCCCGGGCACGTGGACTTTTCCTATGAAGTGTCGCGCTCGCTGTCCGCCTGCGAAGGCGCGCTGCTGGTGGTGGACGCCTCGCAAGGCGTGGAAGCGCAGACCGTGGCCAACTGCTACACCGCTATCGAGCTGGGCGTGGAAGTGGTGCCGGTGTTGAACAAGATCGACCTGCCGGCCGCCGAGCCGGAGCGCGTCAGCCAGGAAATCGAAGACATTATCGGCATCGAGGCGGCGGACGCGGTGCGCGCTTCGGCCAAGTCCGGCATCGGCATCGAGGACATTCTGGAAGAAGTGGTCAGCAAGGTTCCGCCGCCAAAGGGCGATGCGGGCGGCCCTCTGAAGGCTTTGATCGTCGACTCCTGGTTCGACAACTACGTCGGCGTGGTGATGCTGGTGCGCGTGATCGACGGTTCGCTGAAGCCCAAGGACAAGATCAAGTTCATGGCCACCGGCGCCGAGCATCTGTGCGAGCAGGTGGGCGTGTTCACGCCCAAGTCCGTCCAGCGTCCGAATCTGAACGCGGGCGAGGTGGGTTTCGTCATCGCCGGCATCAAGGAATTGAAATCGGCCAAGGTCGGCGACACCATCACCCTGGTGTCCAAGCCGGCCACCGAGGCGCTGCCGGGCTTCAAGGAAGTGCAGTCCCAGGTATTCGCCGGCCTGTATCCGGTGGAAAGCCACGACTACGAGGCGCTGCGCGACGCGCTGGAAAAACTGCAGCTGAACGACGCTTCGCTGAAGTACGAGCCGGAAGTGTCGCAGGCGCTGGGCTTCGGCTTCCGCTGCGGCTTCCTCGGCCTCCTACACCTGGAGATCGTGCAGGAGCGCCTGGAGCGCGAGTTCGACATGGACCTGATCACCACCGCGCCCACGGTGAACTACGAAGTGGTGATGAAGGACGGCGTGGTGGAAGTGGTGTCCAACCCGTCGCGGATGCCGGACGCCGGCAAGTACGACGAGTTGCGCGAACCCATCATCACCTCCACCATCCTGGTGCCGCAAGACTATGTCGGCGCGGTGATGACGCTGTGCAACCAGAAGCGCGGCGTACAGCGCAATATGCAGTACATGGGCCGTCAGGTGATGCTCACCTACGATCTGCCGATGAACGAAGTGGTGATGGACTTCTTCGACAAGCTGAAGTCCACCAGCCGCGGCTACGCCTCGCTGGATTACGAATTCAAGGAATTCCAGAGCGCCGATCTGGTCAAGCTGGATGTGCTGGTCAATGGTGAGAAGGTCGACGCGCTGTCGCTGATCGTGCACCGCGCCTCCAGCGTCTACCGCGGCCGCGAACTGGTGTCCAAGATGCGCGAACTGATTCCGCGTCAGATGTTCGACATCGCGGTGCAGGCGGCCATCGGCGGCCACATCATCGCGCGCGAGACGGTCAAGGCCTTGCGCAAGAACGTGTTGGCCAAGTGCTACGGCGGCGACATCACCCGTAAGAAAAAACTGCTGGAGAAGCAGAAGGCGGGCAAGAAGCGCATGAAGCAGGTGGGCAATGTGGAAATTCCGCAGGAAGCATTCCTGGCAATCCTTCAAGTAGGGGACAAATAAGTGGGCGGAAATCTGTTCTGGGTGTTTGTCGTGGCGGTGGCGATCGGCGGCATGCTGATCGCTTTTGGCGGCAAGAAGCAAGAGGGCGCCAAGGATTGGCCGCAGGCGGTGCAGTGGGGCTATCTGGCGGTGCTGATCGGCGGCTTCGGCCTGCTGTCCAACTATATGAGCTTCACCGCGGTGATGCTGGTCTTCGTGCTGATCACCGGCGCGGTATGGCTGGCGGACAAGCTGGTGCTGGCCAAGCGCCGCGCGGCGGAGACCCCGGCCGGCCATTTCGTCGACTATTCTCGCGGCTTCTTCCCGGTGATCCTGGTGGTGTTCCTGCTGCGCTCCTTCATCGCCGAGCCGTTCCAGATTCCCAGCAGCTCGATGCGTCCGGGCCTGGTGGTGGGCGATTTCATCTTGGTGAACAAATTCACCTACGGCTTGCGCGTGCCGGTGCTGAACACCGTGTTCGCGCCGGTGGACAAGGTGGAGCGCGGCGACGTGGTGGTGTTCAACTTCCCGCCCAACCCCAAGGTCAACTACATCAAGCGCGCCATCGGTCTGCCGGGCGACGTGGTCGAGTACCGCGACAAGCGCCTGAGCGTCAACGGCAAGCCGCTGCCGGACGCCGACGACGGCAGCTATGAATACCTGGAGCAGGGCCTGATGATGGTCAATGCCCAGCGCTATAAGGAAACCATGGGGCAGCGCACCTACTCGGTGCTGAACAATGCCGGCACCCCGGTGGTGGCCTTGAGCCAGGTGCAGGACTTCCCGTACCGCGACAACTGCCGCTATGATGACAATGGCTTTGTCTGCAAGGTGCCGGCCGGCCATTACTTCATGCTGGGCGACAACCGCGACAACAGCCTGGACGGCCGCTACTGGGGCTTCGTCAACGACAAGCTGATGGTGGGCAAGGCCTTCATGATCTGGATGAACTTTGGCGACCTGTCCCGCATCGGCAAAACCATTCACTGATAAACGCAAGATCGCAAGCTCGGAGCGCATTATGCATTTCAGTCGTCAGAAGGGCCTGTCGCTGTTTTCCGTACTGCTGGTGATGATCGTGCTGGGCGCGGTCCTCGTGCTGGGCATGAAGGTGATGCCGGTGTACTCGGAGTACGCCGAGGTGCGCCAGGCGATCACCGCCTTGTCCGCTCAAAGCAATGTCGGCGAGCTATCCGTTCGCCGGGATTTCAACCAGCGGGCCGCCGTGGCCGGCATCGCCTCGATCAAGGGTGAAAACCTGGTAGTGGTGACCGGCGGCAATTACGTGTACATCCGCGCCGCTTATCAGCGCGAAGTGCCCTTGTTCTCCAATGTCAGTCTGCTGTTCAAATTCGATACCCAAGCGGGCCAGCCCCCGCAATAAGCCAAGTGATACCAACCGACAATAGATTCCGGCGCCTGAGTCAGGCGCTGGATTACGCATTTCAGAAGCCGGAGTTGCTGCGCCAAGCCTTGACGCATCGCAGTTACGGCGCCGGCAACAACGAGCGTTTCGAATTCGTGGGCGACAGCATCCTCAACTACACCGTCGCCCGCATGCTGTTCGATCAATTTCCCAAGCTGACCGAGGGCGAGCTGTCGCGGCTGCGCGCCAATCTGGTCAACCAGAACACCCTGGCCGAAATCGCCCACGAGCTGAAGCTGGGCGATTACCTGTACCTGGGCGAGGGCGAGCTGAAAAGCGGCGGTTTCAACCGTCCGTCCATCCTCGCCGACGCGCTGGAAGCCACTTTCGCCGCGGTCAGCTTCGACTCCGATTTTCTGCGCGCCGAGCAAGTGGTGCGCAGGCTCTACGCCGAACGCGTGTCCTCCATCGACACCAGCCGCCAGGCCAAGGACGCCAAGACCCGTTTGCAAGAAGCGCTGCAGGCGCGCAAGCTGGCCTTGCCCAAATACCGGATACTGTCGCAAAGCGGCGAAGCCCATGAGCAATGGTTCCGCGTGGAATGCGACCTGGGCGAGCTGGCGATAGGCTCCACCGGCGAAGGCGGCAGCCGCCGCGCCGCCGAACAGCAGGCCGCCGAAGCGGCGCTGATCCTGCTGGAACAAAAACTCGCTGCGAGCAAGAAACGTATATGACTGACATCCAATATCACTGCGGCTTCGTCGCCATCGTCGGCCGTCCCAACGTCGGCAAGTCCACGCTGATGAACCATCTGATCGGCCAGAAGATCAGCATCACGTCCAAGAAGGCGCAAACCACGCGTCACCGCGTCACCGGCATCCACACCGAGAACAACGCCCAGTTCGTCTTCGTCGACACCCCGGGTTTCCAGACCTTTCACAAGGGCGCGCTCAATGAAACCCTGAACAAGAGCGTCAAGGACTCGCTGGGCAGCGTCGATTGCGTGCTGTTCGTGCTGGAGGCGATGCGCTTCACCGGCGCGGACCGCGAAGTGATGGCCTTGCTGCCCAAGCGCACCCCGGTGATTCTGGTGGTGAACAAACTGGACAAGGCCAAGGACCGCGACGCGCTGCAGGCCTTCATCGCCGAGGTGCAGGCGGAATTCGCCTTCGCCGGCGTGGAGGTGGTCAGCGCCAAGCACGGCCAGCGCCTGAGCGAGCTGCTGGAGCAAGTGCGTCCGCATCTGCCGGAATCGATGCCGCTGTATCCGGAAGACATGGTCACCGACAAGAGCGAACGCTTCCTGGCCGCCGAGATCGTGCGCGAGAAGCTGTTCCGCTACCTGGGCGAAGAGCTGCCGTACGAAATGAACGTGGAAGTGGAAATGTTCGAAATGGACGGCGAGCTGCGCCGCATCCATATCGGCGTGCTGGTGGACAAGGAAAACCAGAAGCCCATCGTCATCGGCCGCGGCGGGGAGAAGCTGAAGAAAATCTCCACCGAGGCGCGGATGGACATGGAAAAATTGTTCGACGGCAAGGTCTTCCTGCAGGTCTGGGTCAAGGTCAAATCCGGCTGGGCCGACGACGTCCGCTTCCTGCGGGAATTCGGCCTGGACTGAAGCCCTCATGCACTATCATTTGGCGCCGTCCTGTTGGACGGTGATTTTTTCTCTGCAGCAAGGGCAGGACTTGCCCGGCAGCCGCGACTTGCTGGAGCGCATCGCCCGGCTGGCGGCCTGCCAGGCCGGCTTCCTGGGTCTGGAGCGCGGAGAGCCGGGACGGGACACCGTGTCCTACTGGGACAGCGTCGAGGCCATCGCCGCCTGGCGTCAGTGCGCGGAGCGCCTGATCGCCCAGCGCTACGGACCGGAAGCCTGGTATCGGGTGTTCGCCTTCAATGTGAGCGCGGCCGCGGTGTGCCCGCGGCCGGCGGCCGGGGGCGCCGGATGAGCCAGCCGGGCAGGGTGGATCGCCAGCCGGCCTATGTGCTGCACGCGCAGCCCTACCGGGAAACCAGTTTGCTGGTGGAGGTGCTCAGCCGCGATCACGGCCGTTTTTCGGTGGTGGCGCGCGGCGCGCGGCGGCCGCGGGCCGATCTGCGCGGCCTGCTGCTGCCTTTCCAGCCCTTGACCCTGTCCTGGTTCGGCAAGGCCGAACTGCGCACCCTGCACAGCGCGGACTGGGACGGCGGCGTGCCGCAGCTGTCCGGCCTGCCGCTGATCTGCGGTTTTTATCTGAACGAACTGATGATGAAGCTGACCGCGCGCGACGACCCCGAACCGCGCGCCTTCGCGGTTTACGACGCGGCGGTGCGCGGCCTGGCGCGGCAAGGCGGTCTGGCCGCGGTGCTGCGCCGCTACGAATTGCGGCTGATCCAGGTGTTGGGCTATGCGCCCAGCCTGCTGCGCGACGGCGACGGCGCGGACGTGGACGCCGGACTTGATTATTGGTGCCAGGGCAACGCCGCGCCGGAGCGCGACGCCGGCCAGAGCCTGGAGCGCGGGCTGCGGCTCAGCGGCGCCAGCCTGCTGGCGATAGAGGCCGACGATTACGCGGCTGCGGCCACCCGGCTTGAAGCGCGGGCGCTGATGCGAGTATGGTTGACCGCTTTATTGGGCGAGGAGCCGCTGGCTTCGCGCGAACTGTTACAGGCCGTCAATTCGCTGTCGGATTGAGGCCAAGCTATCGGGAGTGAATATGATTCTGTTGGGCGTAAACATCGATCACGTCGCCACCTTGCGCCAGGCGCGCGGCACCCGTTATCCCAGCCCGGTGGAGGCCGCGCTGGTGGCGGAAACCGCCGGCGCCGACCTGATCACTCTGCATCTGCGCGAGGATCGCCGTCACATTCAGGACGCCGACGTGGTGGCGATGCGCCAGGTGGTCAAGACCCGGGTCAACCTGGAAATGGCGATGACCGAGGAAATGCTGGCCAATGCGCTGGCGGTGAAGCCGGAAGACGTGTGCCTGGTGCCGGAAAAGCGCGAGGAAGTCACCACCGAGGGCGGCCTGGACGCCATCGGCCATTTCGCCGATGTCAGCCGCTACACCCGCAGTCTGCTGGACGCCGGCATCCGCGTGTCCATCTTCATCGATCCGGACCGCGCGCAGATCCAGCGCGCCTGGGACGCCGGCGCGCGCGTGGTGGAATTGCACACCGGCGCTTACGCCGACGCCCATGACGCCGCGGCGCGCGACGCCGAGCTGGCGCGCATCCGCGACGCCGCCGCCTTCGCCGCCGAGCTGGGCATGGTGGTCAACGCCGGCCACGGCCTCAACTACCACAATGTGCAGCCGATCGCCGCCATTCCGCAGATCGCGGAACTGAATATCGGCCACGCCATCGTCGCCCAGGCGCTGTTCGTCGGCTTCGCCGAGGCGGTGAAGGAGATGAAGGCGCTGATGGCGGCCGCGCGCGGCTGATTCCGGTGCCCACTGTCGTCACCCACGCCCTGGCCGGCGCGACGCTGGCCGGCCTGTGCGCGCCGCGTCCGCTGCGCGCCCCCGGCATGGCCGGCTGGCTGCTGCTGTGCGGCGCGGCGGCGATGCTGCCGGATCTGGACGTGATCACTTTCAAGCTGGGCATTCCCTATGCCAGTCCCTGGGGGCATCGCGGCATCTCTCATTCGCTGACGCTGGCCTTGATCGCCGGCGGCGTGCTGGCCGCGCTCGGGCGCCGCTGGTGGTCGCGGCTGGGTCTGGGGCCGCTACGCGCTTTTGTCGTGCTGAGCCTGGCGGTGGCCTCCCACGCCTTGCTGGACATGTGGACCGACGCCACCCATGGCCCGGCTTTGGCGATGCCCTGGCATCCGGGGCGCTTCTTGTTTGATTGGCGGCCTATCGAAGGCTCGCCGCTGACGCCCGGCCGCTGGCTGGGCCCCAAGGGGCTGCGGGTGCTGAGTTCGGAGCTGCTTTACGTCTGGCTGCCCTGTCTGCTGCTGTGGCTGTCCCGCGCTTTTTGGCTGCGCGGACGCGGAGAGGGCGGACGATGATTTACGGGATCGGCACCGATCTGGTGGACATCGAGCGCATGCGGGGGATGTTCCAGCGCTGGGGCTTCAAGCTGGGGCGGCACATGCTGGCTCCGGCCGAGCGGCGGGCTTTCGCCGACAGTGCCGATCCGGCGCGCTTTCTGGCCAAGCGCTTCGCGGTTAAGGAGGCTCTGGCCAAGGCGCTGGGCACCGGGGTGCGCGCGCCGGTGTTGCTGACGGCGATCTGGGTCGAGCATGATGAATGGGGCAAGCCGCTATTGGCGCTAAGCCCTGAATTGGAAGAATTTTTAAGCCAGCGCGGCGTGGGCGCGCGTCATCTGTCCATCAGCGACGAACGCGGCCACGCGCTGGCTTTTGTGGTGCTGGAGCGCTCCGCGCCCGGCTAAGAACGTGTTTACGATCTCGCGAGCAAGGGCGAGACAAGGCGTTGCGGCTGAAAAAGCGGAGTGTACACACGGTACATGGGCATTTTGAAGACGTGCTCACCGTGTAACGCTCCACAAGGCGTTGCGGATCGTAAACAGGTTCTAAGAGAGAAAGCAAACCGATGCAGCAGACTCAACAGAGCGCGGCCTTGCCGCGCGGGCCGGTAATGGCGGGCGTGGCCGGCCTGCGGCTGACGGACGAAGAGAAACAGCGCTTGGCGCATCCGCTGGTGGGCGGGGTGATCCTGTTCCGCCGCAACTTCCAGGACATCGAGCAGCTGAAGGCGCTGACTGCGGAAATCCGCGCCTTGCGCAGCCCGCATCTGCTGATCGCGGTGGATCACGAGGGCGGCCGGGTGCAGCGCTTCCTCGACGGCTTCACCCGTCTGCCGCCGATGCAGGTGCTGGGCAGGATGTGGGAGCAGGACCGCGCGGCGGCCTTGGAGCAGGCGGAGAACGTGGGCTATGTATTGGCCGCCGAGCTGTCCGCCTGCGGCGTCGACCTGTCCTTCACCCCGGTGCTTGACCTGGATTGGGGGCGCTGCGCGGTGATAGGCAACCGCAGCTTCCACCGCGATCCGGCCATTGTGGCCGAGTTGGCCGAGGCGCTGCAGCGCGGCCTGGCGCGCGGCGGCATGTCCACTTGCGGCAAGCACTTCCCCGGCCATGGCTTTGTCGAGGGCGACAGCCATCATCTGATGCCGGAGGACGGCCGCAGCCTGGCCGAGCTGGAGGCGGACGATCTGGTGCCCTTCGGCCGCCTGGCGGCCGCCGGCATGGGCTCGGTGATGCCGGCGCATGTTCTGTACCCGGCGGTGGACGCGCAGCCGGCCGGTTTCTCGCCGGTGTGGCTGCAGCAGGTGCTGCGCGGCCGGCTGGGTTTTGACGGCGTGATCTTCTCCGACGCCTTGGACATGGAGGGCGCGGCCGGTGCCGGCGACTTCGTGCAGCGCGCCGACGTGGCCTTGGCCGCTGGTTGCGATATGGTGCTGGTCTGCAACGATCCCCGGCAGACCGATCTGATTCTGGCCCATCTGCGGCCGCCGGCGCAGCCGGAACTGGCGCGGCGGCTGGAGCGCATGGCCGGCAAGGCGGCGGATTGGGCGGCGGAGCTGGCCGGCCCGGCCTTCGCCGCGGCGCGCACCCAGGTGGAGCGTTTGAACATGCCTGCGGACGCGATGCGCGGGCCGGATGTGGGCGAGGCCAATTAAGCGTGACGCTTGCTTAGAGCGGCTAACAAACCCCTGATGCTGCGTTGCGCCGACTTGTCGTACTCAAGTACTGCCTGCCTGCGTCGGCGCGCCTTGTCTCAGCCGTGAAACTGACAATGTTAGCCGCTCTTAAAGGGGGAGCGGAAAACGTCTTTTGCCACGGAAACACACGGAAAAACACGGACCAAAGACGGTAGAAGGTTTCGTGGGTTGCTTGGCCGAAGGAGTTGTCTGTTTCCGTGTCTTCCGTGTGTTTCCGTGGCTAATAAAGGTGGCTAAACAAACTGCACCGGCACGTAGAAGTCTCGCCCCGGGCGGCTGACCAGCACTTGCGGCTGGCCCTGGATCACCGCGCGGAAGGCGCGCGGCAGCCGGCGCCAGTCCATGAACTTCATCTTGATGCTGTCGTACTGCGCTTGAGTGTGTTCCATGGTGTTCTCCCGAAGGTTCAGTCCACTTTGTGGATGACGTTGGTGACGACGCCCCAGATATGGAAGGCGGCGTCTTCCGGCACCGGAATCGGCTGAAATTCCGGGTTTTCCGGCAGCAGGCGGATGCCCTTGGCGGTTTTTTCCAGCCGCTTCACCGTCAGTTCGCCATTGAGCGCCGCTACTACAACCTTGCCGTTGCGCGCCTCCGTCGCGCGGTCCACCACCAGCAGGTCGCCGTCGTGGATGCCGGCGCCCAACATGGATTCGCCCTTGACCGTGACGAGGAAGGTACTGCCCGGCCGCGGCGCCAGCCTGGCGTTGAGGTCCACGTCGTCTTCCTTGAGATCGTCCGCCGCCACTGGCGAGCCGGCCGGCACGCTGTTGGCGAACAGCGGCAGCGAAAGTTCGCTGAGGTGGCGCGCCAGGGTGCGCACGTCGTCGGCCTGGGCGTTGTGGGCGGTGCGCCAGCTGCGGTAATCGCGCAGCCAGTCTTCCAGCACCGGTTTCAACGGCTCCGGCACGCGGAGGGCGACGGTCTTGTCGCCGCCGTAGCTGGATTTGCGGCCGGCGCCGCTGCGTTTGCCCCCATGGCTCATTGGCTAATCCTCTGTAATGCAAGCAGATTTGATTGTGTACATTATCAAAGCCCAGGGCAAGTTTTTTTTGAGCGCGCCGGCGGCGGGCGCAAAAAAGCCCGCTGAGGCGGGCGGGTTTCGGCGGGCGGGCGGCGGCTTCAGAGCCGGTAGAAGCAGCGGGCGCAAACCGCGCGGTAGCGGGCGTTGCCGCCGATTTCCACCTGCGGGCCTTCCTTGACGCGGCGGCCGTCGGCGTCGATGCGAATGTGCATGGTGGCTTTTTTGCCACATTCGCAAATGGTCTTGATCTCTTCGATTTCGTCGGCCAGCGCCAGCAGCATGCCGGAGCCGATGAAGGGCTCGCCGCGGAAATCGGTGCGCAGGCCGAAGCAGATCACCGGGATGTTGCGGGTATGGGCCAGCTCATGCAACTGGTGTACCTGTTCCGGGGTGATGAACTGGGCTTCGTCGATCAGGATGCAGGCGGTCTGGCCGAAATCCTCGGCCAGGAAGTTCAGCTCCGGCGAGAAGGTGCGGGCGTCGCGCTGCAGATTGAGGCGGGAGGTGATCTTGCCGAAGCCGTAGCGGTCGTCCATCGCGCTGGTGAACAGCGCCACGGTCTTGCCCATGGATTCGTAGTTGTTGGCGATTTGCAGCAGCTGGGTGCTCTTGCCGCTGTTCATCGCGGCGTAGCGGAAAAAGAGTTTTGCCATCGATGGGTTCTCGCTGGGGCTTAGAGATCGCCGCCGGTTTCCAGCACATAGCTGGCGCCGGCGTCCTGCGCCAGGTGCTGGGCGAGGTAGGGCAGCACTTCGCGCAGCGTCTGCGGCAGCGTCCACGGCGCGTTGAGGATGAACATGCCGCTGCCGTGCATGCCGAAGCCGTCGCTGGACGGCTTTTGCACATGCAATTCGGCGCGCAGCCAGTTCTTGGCGCCCAGCTTCTTCATTTCCTTGGGCAGCTCCTTCATCTCCGCGCGTTGCAGGCAGGGATACCAGACCGCGTAGACGCCGGTGGCGAAGCGCTTCAGGCTTTCCTTCAGCGCGGTGATCACGTGCTGGTAATCGCGCTTGTCCTCGTAGGGCGGGTCGATCAGCACCAGCGCGCGGCGCGGCGGCGGCGGCAGAATCGCCTTGATCGCCTCGAAGCCGTTGGCTTGCTGGATTTGCACGCGGCGGCCGGCGTCGGCGAAGGTGTCCGCCAGCAGCTGGTGGTCGGTGGGGTGCAGCTCGAACAGACGCAGCTTGTCGCTGGCCGGCATCACTTCCGCCGCGCACCAGGGCGAGCCGGGGTAGAGCTTGAGTTCGCCGTCGGCGTTCAGGCTGCGCACCACGTCGACGTAGTTGGCGACGGCTTCCGGCAGGTCCTCGCGCCGCCACAGGCGGGCGATGCCGGATTCGAATTCGACGTTCTTGGTGGCGTAACCTTCCACCAGCGAGTAGGCGCCGGCGCCGGCATGGGTGTCGATATACCAGTAGGGCTTGGCTTTCTGGCCCAGGTAGTTCAGGAGCTCGATCTGGATCAGATGCTTGAGCACGTCGGCGTGGTTGCCGGCGTGGAAGGCGTGGCGGTAACTAAGCATGGCTGCGGGATATGGCGTTCGTCAGCCGCGAATTGTACCGGATTCGGCGTGGCCGCGCAGCGCGTCCTCCAGCGCGGCGCGCCAGCCCAGTTGTTCTGCAAGCTGCATGAAATCGTCGGCCGGCGGCGCTTGCAGCCAGAGCGGCTGCCCGCTGTCAGGGTGGCTCAGCCGCATTGCGACGCAGGCCAGCAGCAGGCGCCGGCTGCCGAAATGCTCGGCGAACATGCGATTGTGGCGGCCCTTGCCGTGGGTGGCGTCGCCGATGATGGGGTGGGCGATGTGCTTCAGATGACGGCGCAGCTGGTGGCGGCGGCCGGTGTGAGGCGTCAGCTCCAGCAGGCTGTAGCGGCTGCTGGGGTAGCGTTCGACCTCGATCGGCAGCTCGATGCGCGCCAGCGTGCGGTAATCGGTGACGGCGGCCTGCGGCGCGGTGTCCACGGTTTCGCCTATCCATTCCAGATCGTCTGGGCGCCGGCTCAAGGGGTAGTCGATGCGGCCGGCGTCGTCGGCGTGGCCGCGGACCACGGCGACATAGCGTTTGTCCACCTGCTGGCGTTCGAACTGCCAGCTCATTTCGCGGCACATGTCCTTGTCCAGCGCGAACAGCAGCACGCCGGAAGTGCCCTTGTCCAGCCGGTGCACCGGGTAGACCCGCTGGCCGATCTGGTCGCGCAGCAGCTGCACGGCGAAGCGGGTTTCGTTGCGGTCCAGCGCGGTGCGGTGCACCAGCAGGCCGGAGGGCTTGTGAATGGCGATCAGCCGGTCGTCGCGGTAAAGAATGGGCAGCATGGGGCGGCTTGAAGCGGGTGGGGAAGGCCGGCATTGTAGGCGTTGCCGGCCGGCTTTGGAAGGCGCGCGGGCGACGGGCGATGCCCTTGTGCTGTAGTTTTATGTCTTACGCTTCCATTACGCGAAAACAACAGCGTTTTGTCATGCTATTGGCGTTTTTGTGCGCGGACTCGGGCTTTGCCGGCTTTCGTTGCGACATGATATTTCAAAGTAGAGAGGAAGTTGTTTACAGGCCATGGGTGCGTCATTACAATTCGCCGCGCTCAAACAAGAATGACAGGGCGGCGTCTGTGCCGATTGCGATCCCGTTTGCCACGGGATGGCGGCAGGACCGCATCCGCGCAACCAGACGTGTAGTTGCGACGCTACATGACAAAGGGTTGGCGGGCGCTTTGCTTCGCTGCACGACACGGGAACCACAGGGGGTGATCGACGTGCGGGTTGACCAACAAACTCCATAGAGTCATAGAGATGAAAATCCAGCTGAAACGAATGAGCTTTGCCGTAGCGGCCGCGGTGTTGTCCACTTCCGCCTTCGCCAAAGAATTCTCGCCCGCCGTGGTCTACGACATGGCCGGCAAGTTTGACAAGAGCTTCAACGAGTCCGCGTACAACGGCGCCGAGCGTTTCAAGAAGGAATTCAAGATCAACTACCGCGACGGCCAGATCGCGTCCGAAGCCCAGAAAGAACAGCTGCTGCGCAATATGGCGCGCCGCGACGCCGACATCGTGGTGGCGATCGGCTTCTCCTTCACCCAGGCGGTGGAAACCGTGGCCAAGGAGTTCCCCAAGGTCAAGTTCACTCTGATCGACGCCGTGGCAAAAGGTTCCAACGTTCAGAGCATTGTGTTCAAGGAACAAGAAGGCGCCTTCCTGACCGGCGTGGCCGCGGCGATGGCCTCCAAGAGCGGCAAGGTGGGCTTTGTCGGCGGCATGGACGTGCCGCTGATCCGCGCTTTCGGCTGTGGCTATGTGCAGGGCGTGAAGTTCACCAACAAGAACGCCAGCGTGATCCAGAACATGACCGGCACCACTCCGCAGGCCTTCAACGACCCGGCGCGTGGCACTGAGCTGGCCAAGAGCCAGTTCGACCGCGGCGTGGACGTGGTGTTCGCCGCCGCCGGCGGCACCGGCCTGGGCGTGCTGCAAGCCGCCAAGGCCGCCGGCAAGTACTCCATCGGCGTGGACAGCAACCAGAACCATCTGTACCCGGGTTCGGTGCTGACCTCCATGGTCAAGCGCGTGGACGTGGCGGTGTTCAACACCTTCAAGGACGCCAAGAACGGTTCCTGGAAGCCGGAAGTCAAGGTGCTGGGCCTGAAGGAGGCCGGCGTGGATTGGGCGCTGGACGCCAACAACCGCAAAGTGATCACTCCGGCGATGGAGAAGAAGATCAACGCGGCCAAGGCGGACATCATCGGCGGCAAGATCAAGGTGGTGGATTACCGCGCCAACAACAGTTGCCCGATGCAATAAGCTGAGCTGAGTTTTCCCTGATCCGTTTCGGGGACGCAGGCACGATGCATTCCATCGTGCCTGTTTGTTCATGCCGGAGCGGAATCAGGTTGACCCTAACCAGGGAATATGAATAAGCATGACCGAGTTTGCCATTGAGCTGGCGGGCATCAACAAGAGTTTTGGTGCCGTCAAAGCCAACCGCGACGTCTCGATGAAAATCGCCAAGGGCACCGTCCATGGCGTCATCGGCGAAAACGGGGCCGGTAAATCCACGTTGATGAGCATTCTGTACGGCTATTACCAGGCCGACAGCGGCGCCATCCGGGTGAACGGCAAGGAAGCGCCGATCCGCAACAGCCAGGAAGCCATCGCGCTGGGAATCGGCATGGTGCATCAGCATTTCATGCTGGTGGACACCTTTACCGTGCTGGAAAACATCGTGCTGGGCGCCGAAGGCGGCCTGGTGCTGAAAAAGGGGCTGGACGAGGCCCGCGAGCATCTGAAAGAGCTCAACCGCAATTACTCGCTGGAGGTGGATCCGGACGCGCTGGTGGGCGATCTGGGCGTGGGCCTGCAGCAAAGGGTGGAAATCCTCAAGGCGCTGTACCGCGGCGCCGACGTGCTGATTCTGGACGAGCCCACCGCGGTGCTGACGCCGCAGGAAGCCGATCACCTGTTCCACATCCTGCGTTCGCTGAAAGCGCAGGGCAAGACCGTGATCCTGATCACCCACAAGCTGCGCGAGGTGATGGACATCACCGACGGCGTCAGCGTGATGCGCGCCGGCACCGTGGTGGCCAATGTCGCCACCTGCGACGTGGACAAGGAAAAGCTGGCGGACTTGATGGTGGGCCGCAAGGTCAGCCTGAAAGTGGACAAGGCCGAGCGCGAGCCGGGCGCGGCGGTGCTCAGCGTCAAGAATCTGTGCCTGACCGACGCGCGCGCGGTCAAACTGCTGGACCAGCTGAATTTCGAAGTGCGCGCCGGCGAGATCGTCGGCATCGCCGGCGTGTCCGGCAACGGCCAGTCGGAACTGTTGGAAGTGCTGGCCGGCATGCTGGAGCCCAGCGCCGGCGAGATGGTCTACAAGGGCGAAGACCTGCTGCGCCGCCGTTGCGGCGGCGAGCCGCGCGCCGCGCTCTACCGCAAGCTGGGCATCGCCCACGTGCCGGAAGACCGCTCGCGAGAGGGCCTGGTCAAGGCCTTCTCCAGCTATGAAAACGCCATTCTCGGCTATCACGGCGAAACCGGCCTGGGCCGCGGCCCGTGGTATTCGCGCAAGCGGCTGTTGGCGCGCACCCGCGACTTCATCCAGCAATTCGACATCCGCCCGGGCAATCCGCTGCTGCGCGTGGGCCTGCTCTCCGGCGGCAATCAGCAGAAAGTGGTGCTGGCGCGTGAAATCCACGCCAATCCGGACCTGTTGCTGATCGGCCAGCCGACGCGCGGCGTCGACATCGGCGCGATTGAATTCATTCACAAGCGGCTGGTGGAACTGCGCGACGAGGGCAAGGCCATTTTGCTGGTCTCGGTTGAACTAGAAGAAATCCTGGCGCTGGCCGACCGCATCCTGGTCATGGCCGGCGGACAGATCACCGGCGAAGTGGCGGCCAAGGACGCCGACACCATTTCGCTGGGCCTGCTGATGGGAGGGCACAAGCATTGAAATTCGGACAACCTTCCACCTTGCCGCGCTGGGCGCAGCTGACGGTGCTGCCGGCGCTTAATCTGATGGCGGCGCTGCTGGTGACCGGCCTGGTCACCTGGCTGATAGGCGAAGACCCTTGGGAATGCCTGAAGCTGCTGATCAACGGCGCCTTCGGCTACGGCGAGGGCATAGGCTACACCCTGTTCTACACCACCGGCTTCATCTTCACCGGTCTCGCGGTGGCTACCGCCTTCCATGCCGGCCTGTTCAATATCGGCGGCGAAGGCCAGACTTATCTGGCCGGTCTGGGCGTCACCCTGGTGGTGCTGGGCTTCGACCACAGCCTGCCGCCGGCGGTGCTGGTGCCGCTGGCCATCCTGGCGGCGATGGGCTTCGGCGCGGCCTGGGCCTTCGTGCCGGGCTGGTTGCAGGCCAAGCGGGGCAGCCACATCGTGGTGACCACCATCATGTTCAACTTCATCGCTTACTCCTTGATGTTGTACCTGATCAGCCATCACTTGATCGAGGCCGGCTCGCAGAACCCGACCACGCGCGAATTCGGCCAGGCGGCCTGGATTCCCGCCATCCATGAAGTGGCGGCGCGCTTTGGCGTGGAGATTCCCACCTCGCCGCTGAACCTGAGCTTCGTGATGTCCTTGCTGGCCGCCGCGCTGTTCTACCTGGTGGTGTGGCATAGCCGCTGGGGCTTCGAACTGCGCACCGTGGGCACCAGCGAACCGGCCGCCCGCTACGCCGGCATGAGCGTCAGCCGCGTCATCATCCTCGCCATGTGCGTGTCCGGCGCGTTGTCCGGCCTGGCCGCGGTCAACGAGCTGATGGGCTCCGCCCACCGCATGAACGTGATGTTCACCAACGGCGTGGGCTTTGTCGGCATCGCCGTGGCGCTGATGGGGCGCAACCACCCGGTGGGCATCATCCTGTCCGCGCTGTTGTTCGGCGCCTTGACCCAGGGCGGCTCCGATCTGTCCTTCGAGAAGCCGATGATCACCCGCGAGATGATCATCTTCATCCAGGGTCTGATCATCCTGTTCTGCGGCGCGCTGGAAAACCTGTTCGAGCCGTTCATCGCCGGCCTGTTCAAGCGCAAGGACGACAAATAATGGAAATCTTCTTCAGTCTGCTCGATTCCACGCTGCGCGTGGCCACGCCGCTGATCCTGGCCGCGATGGCCGGCATGTTCTCCGAACGTTCCGGCGTGGTGGACATCAGCCTGGAAGGCAAGATGTTGGTGGCGGCCTTTGCCGCGGCCGCCGCGGCCTTCGCCACTCAGAACCCGTGGATAGGCATGGCCTGCGGCATCGCCGCCTCGGTGGCGATGGCGATGATCCACGCCTTCGTGTCCGTCACCTACAACGGCAATCAGCTGATTTCCGGCATGGCGCTCAACACCGTCGCTTCCGGCATCACCCCGGTGCTGGGCCTGGCCTGGTTCCAGCAGGGCGGCAATACCCCGCAGCTGCCGGACGAAGGCCGCTTCCACGAGATCGCGCTGCCGTTCGCCCATGAGCTGCGCGAGGTGCCGCTGCTGGGCCAGCTGTACAGCAAGCTGCTGTCCGGCCACAGCATCCTGGTGTATCTGACTCTGTTCCTGATCGTGCCGCTGGTGGCCTGGGTGCTGTACAAGAGCCGCTTCGGCCTGCGTCTGCGCGCCGTGGGGGAGAACCCGCACGCGGCGGACACCGCCGGCATTTCGGTGGCCAGGGTGCGCTACACCGCCTTGTTCTGGGGCGGCGTGTTGTGCGGCATCGCCGGCACCTATCTGTCCGTGTACCAGACCGGCAGCTTCATCAAGGAAATGACTGCGGGCAAGGGCTTCCTGGCGCTGGCCGCGTTGATTTTCGGCAAATGGAAGCCGCTGCCGGCGGTGCTGGGCTGCCTGGTGTTCGCTTTCGCCGACGCCATCCAGATCCGTCTGGAAGGCGTGGCGCTGCCGGGCATCGGCCAGATCCCGTCCCAGGCCATCGCGGTGATTCCCTATGTGCTGACCGTCTTGCTGCTGGCGGGCTTCGTCGGCCGCGCGGTGGCGCCCAAAGCGATAGGCATTCCCTTCGTCAAGAGCCGTTGACCGGCTTTTGAGCCAGGTCGGAAACCGCCAGTGGGCTTTGCCCCTGGCGGTTTTTTGTTTTATATCGCATACGGGAACCTTGCCGTCGTTTGTTATTCATAGTGATTCCCAATCTCAACTGCCATTGCGTCGCCAGGCGGTTGTTCAGAAAATTTGAATCTTTTGCGCTAATAATTTCGCTATGACGGCAATGGGCGCGCTTTTATGATTAACGGGCATGATAAGTTTTAATCTGCCGCTCATTTGTAATAAGGAATTCGATGCAACGCTACAGTCCGACACAGATAGCCCTGCACTGGCTGATTGCGCTGTTGATCATTGCCGCCCTGATCATGGGCTGGTATTTCAACAGCATGCAAATCACTTCGCCGGCCAGTTTCAAACTGAAAGCCTCTTTGATCGCCTGGCACAAATGGGTGGGCATCAGCGTGCTGGCGCTGGCCGTGCTGCGCCTGGTCTGGCGCGCGCGCCGCGGCGCGCCGGCGCCTTTGCCCGGGCAGCCGGCCTGGCAGCTCAAGGCCGCCGGTCTGATCCACGTGCTGCTGTACGCGCTGATGTTGGCCATGCCCTTGGTGGGCTGGCTGATGAGCTCGGCCAAGGGCTACCCGGTGGTATGGTTCAACCTGGTGCAACTGCCGGACCTGGTGGACAAGAACGAAGCGCTGGGCCATGTGCTGGGCTGGAGCCACGCGCTGATGGCTTACGCCATCGTCGCCATCGTCGGCCTGCACGCGCTGGCGGCATTGAAACATCACTTTATCGATCGCGACGCCACACTGGCGCGGATGTTGCCGTCCTGTCGCAAAGGAGATCCTCAAGCATGAAATTTCTGACTTCCCTCGCCCTGAGCGCCGCCGTGGCGCTGGCCATGGCGCCGGCCCAGGCCGCGCAAACGCTGAACGCGGCCAAGAGCACGCTGGGCTTTACCTTCAAGCAGATGAACGTGCCCACCGAAGGCCGCTTCAAGAGCTTCGCCGCCAACGTCAGCTTCGACGCCGCCAAGCCGGAGGCCACCAAGGCGGTGTTCACCGTGGACCTGGGCAGCGTGGACGTGGGCAGCGCCGACGGCAACACCACGGTGCGCGGCGCGTCCTTCTTCAATATCGCCAGCCTGCCCAAGGCCACCTTCACCGCCAAATCGGTGAAGGCCCTTGGCGGCGGCAAGTTCGAAACCCGCGGCACCCTGAGCCTGAAGGGCGTCAGCCGCGAGGTGGTGTCCACCTTCACCGCCGCCAGCGCGGGCAATGAAACCACGCTGCAAGGCAGCTTCCCGCTGCAACGCCTGCAGTTCAAGGTGGGCGACGGCGCTTGGGACGACACCGAGGCGATCGCCGATCTGGTGACCGTCAAATACAAATTCGTTCTGACCGGCAAGTGATCTTGCCTTTCTTTACCCTGGAGAAAACCGACGTGACGACCAAAATGAAGACTCTGTTTGCCGCCGTGATGACGCTGGGCGTGCTGGGCAGCGCGCAAGCCGCCCCGGTCACTTACGAAGTGGACAGCTCGCACACCCATGCCGGCTACTCGCTGAGCCACCTGGGCTTTTCCACGCTGAGCGGCCGTTTCAACGACACCAAGGGCACCGTGGTGCTGGACCAGGCCAAGAAAACCGGCTCGGTGGACATCGTGATCAAGACCGCCAGCCACGACAGCGGCTGGGCGGCGCGCGACAAGCACATCGCCAGCCCGGACTTCCTGGACGTTGAGAAGTACCCGACCATCACGTTCAAATCCGACAAATTCACCTTCAACGGCGACAAGCTGGCGGCGGTGGACGGCCAACTGAGCCTGCACGGCGTGACCAAGCCGGTGACGCTGACGGTGACCAACTTCAAGTGCGTGGATTCCCATCCGATGGCCAAGAAGCCGTGGTGCGGCGCCGACGCCACCGCCACCATCAAGCGCAGCGAGTTCGGCGTGGGCGCTTACGCGCCGGCGGTGGGCGACGATCTGCAGCTGAACATCACCATCGAAGCCGGCAAGAAGTAAGTGGATTCGATAAAGCGCCGGAGAGCTTGTCCGGCGTCAAAAAAACCCGAGTCGAAAGACTCGGGTTTTTTATGGACGTCGTTGCGGGGGATCAGGTCAGGCCCAGCACGATGGGGGCCAGCCAATCGGACAGCCACATCACCAGCAGGGGGCTGATCACGGTCATGCCGCCGAACACTGTCCAGGGCAGACGCGCTTCCGGCTGACGGCGCATCACGTACAAGAGCGCGCGGTAACAGGCGTAGCTGACGACCATGATCAGCGGCGGAGCCATCAGGTAGGACAGCAGCGGCCGCCAGTCCAGCAAGCGTGAAAAAGCGACGATGCCCAGATGCAGGCTGAGCTGGCTGGCCATCAGCGCCGCCAGCTGCGGCTGGCGTTCGGGGAAGGCCAGGCCAAGCCGGCTGACCCGCAAGCTGCTGGCGGACCACAGCACGGCGGCGATGCCGAGCCAGGCGTAGGCGTAACAGAAGGGCAGCAACACCGGCGACAGCACGGTGAGGAAGGGGTCCGCGCGGAAGATCAGCGCCAGGATGAAGAAGGACGCCGCGAAGCATAGCTGGGCGATGCCGTCGCGGCTGGCGATCAAGCGCCACAGAATGTGCAGGTAGAATAGCGCGACCAGAACGAGCAGGAACCAACCGGTGGGCGTCGCCGTCATTGAGCCTCCAGTACGCGGACCAGGACGGCGGACACCTGCTCGCCTATCTGGGCCAGGTAGTGGGTGTGCATGTCGAAGGTGAAGCGTTGCGGATCGTCCGACGCCAGCGCCAGCAGGCCGAAGGCCTGGCCCTTGCCGTCGCGCAGCGCCAGTTGGGCGAAGGACTGCAATACCGGCGCGGCCGGGAACCAGGCCAGCACGTCGTCGTTGACGTAGGGGCCGCAATAGGGCGCGGACAGATTGCGCGCCAGCGCGGCCACCTCGCTGCGGGCGTCGTAGGCCGGGCCGGCGGACTCCGCCGCCGGATGCCACAGCCGCAGCGCCACGCGCTTCAGCTTGAAATGCTCGGCGAAGCAGGCGGGCAGCGCGTTCAGCACGTCTTGCAGGCTCAGGCAGGCTTGCAGCGTCAGCGCCAATTGATGGGCGCTGGCGATGATGCGGTCGTTGGCTTCGCTGTGGCGGATCAACTGCTGCAAACGCGATTCCAACTGGCGGTTGCGGTCCTTCAGGTCCAGCATTTGGCGTTCCGCCAGCGAGACCACCACGCGGTCTTGCGGCGCGCCGCCCGGCTTCAGGCCGAGTCTTTCGGCATGGTGGGCGAGAAAGTCCGGGTGTTGGTCCAAAAACGCCAGCACATCATCTGTCTGCATGATTCATAACCCCCTATACGGCTGTGTTGTTGTTGCGAGCCCGCCGCCGTTTGCCGGCGGCGGGCCGTTAAATCTCGATTTCGCCCTGGAACACGGTGACGGCGGGGCCGGTCATGGTGACCGCGGCGTCGTCGGCCGGCCATTCCACCGTCAGTTCGCCGCCGCGGGTGTGCACCCGCACGCGCCGGTCCAGCAGGCCGCGGCGGATGCCGGCCACCACCGCCGCGCAGGCGCCGGTGCCGCAGGCCAGCGTTTCGCCGGCGCCGCGTTCGAACACGCGCAGACGGATTTCATCGCGGGCGAGCACCTGCATGAAGCCGGCGTTGACCCGTTCCGGGAAGCGGGGATGGTTTTCGATGGCCGCGCCGACGCGCGTCACCGGAGCCAAGGCTACATCTGCGACTACCTGCACCGCGTGGGGGTTCCCCATCGACACCACGCTGACCGACAAGGTCGCATCCTCGACTTGCAAATCGTGGCATACCGCCTCGCGCTCGGCCTGGAACGGAATCTCGTCCGGAGCGAAGCGCGGCCGGCCCATGTCCACCCGGGCCTGGCCGTCGCCCAGGTACTCCGGCGCGATCACGCCCTTGGCGGTTTCCACCCGGATCTGCGATTTGGCGGTGAGGCCGTGGTCGGACACGAATTTGGCGAAGCAGCGCGCGCCGTTGCCGCATTGCTCCACCTCGCCGCCGTCGTTATTGAAGATGCGGTAGCGGAAATCGTTGTCCGGAGAGCGCGGAGGCTCCACCAGCAGTAATTGATCGAAGCCGATGCCGAAGTGGCGATCCCCCAGCTGACGGATGCGCTCCGCGCTCAGGGGAATGGTTTGACTCACGCCGTCGACAACCATGAAGTCGTTGCCGAGGCCGTGCATTTTGGTGAAGTGCAATTTCATTGGCGCGCCAGATCCTGCGTAAACAAGCGGCCCGCTATCGGGCCGGCGGTCGGGCGGCGGGCCGCGCACGCGGAAGCGCGGACGGGGCGTCGCCGCCAATAAGGCAGGTTAGCACAGTGGCGTAGATAGAGGTACAGGCGCGCGCTCAGGCGCTGCTCAGCGGCTTGCCGGGCGGGGCGCCCGCGCCGGCGTAGGCCTGCAGGGCCGCGCTGGACGCGGCCGTCTGCGGCATGGCTTCGCCGCCGGCTTGAACTGCGGCGGCTTGCGCGTCGGCGGCGGCGGCCTGGCCGGCGTCGTCGATTAGCGAGCCGGACGAAGACGCCGGCGCGTCTTGTCCGGTGGCTAGCTTGAGCGTGTCCTCGGCAGCGTCGCCGGACTGGCTGAGCTTGAGCTGCATTTGCATCAGCAGCAGCCGGACCAGCGTCGCCATGTCCAGGCGTGGACGGCTGGTTTGAGCGGGTTCCGGCGTCGGTTCCGGGGCGGCCGGCGCAAGCTCGGGGTCGAAGGCGGCGGTGTCCGCGGCGCGGGGCCTTGGGGAGAGGGCGGGCGGCGTTATCGGCGTGGAATGGATTTTCATTTCAACGGTAAAAATAATAAGCCGGACCCGGCTTAAACCGAGGTCCGGCGGGAAAAGGGCGCTCAGCCCGCGGAAGCTTGAGTCTGGCCGGCGTCGCCGCTATTGGCCTGGTAGGCCGCCAGCGCCGCCTGAACCTGAGCGCCGCCATGGTGATGGTGGCGATGGTGAGGCGGCTGGTTTTGCGCCGCCGTCTGCAAGCTTTGCTGCAACTGCTGGTAATCCTGCTGCGCCTGCTTAAGGTTGCCGCTGCCCAGATCCTGGCCCAGGTTGTTGAACAGCGAGTTGGGCGATGAGGCCGAGGAGGCGCCGCTCAGCGCGCTTAAGGCGTCGTCGGCGTCGCTATTGCCCGAACCGCCGAAGCTGGCCGCCTGCAACTGGCTCAGCATCTGCTGGAACAGCACGGCCAGATCGCCGTTGCCGCCGGCATTGCTGGCTGACGCGTCGCCGGCGGCGGCGACGCTGCCGTCGGTCTGCATGGAGTTGATCAGGCTGGCGAAGTCCTGGCCGCCGGCGTTGGCGGCGTTTGAGCCGCTTGTCGCGCCGCCGGACGCCGCGGACTGCAGGCTGGCGAGGGCTTGCTGCGCGCCGCCCAGATCGCCTTGCCGCACGTCGTTGATCATGGTCTGGAAATCCTGGCGGCGCTGCTGGTGAACGGCTTTACGTTGTTGCCAGGCGTTGCCGCCGGTGTCGATGCCGCTGGTATTGCTGACTGACATGAATGTTCTCCCGCAAAGTCATGATGGAGTTGTCGGTCGTGAGCCTCACGGAGCAGCTCGACTTCCATTGCCGGCCTGGTTCTGACGTTTTGCCGGCGCGGGCGGCAATCCATGCCGCCGTGGCGGAGAGAATTGCCGTCTGGCGGCGAGTTTGGCCTGTTTTCGCGTCAGAACAAGGACTTGACCCGTTGCCAGTTGCAAACGGCGTGCCAGCCTTGCGGGGAGATTCTGTTAATTTCCGTGAGACAGGCAGTCTCGTTCGGATTGTCTTGTTATAAACAAGTCAGCCCTCTGAACCGCCGGGATGCCGTCATGCGTTTTGCCATTACCTTGTCCGATCGCTTCAAGCCGGTGCTGGACGTGTTCCTGCACGCCGGCTGGCAGCCGTTGAAGTTGTTCTGCACCCCGGTGGACCATCGCATGCATCACCACAAGGAGTCGCTGGCGGCGGCGGAGCGCCTGGGCGTGCCGGTGCAGCTGTCGCGGATGCGCGAGCGCGATTTGCTGGAGCTGGCGGAGCAGGATTGCGAAGTCCTGCTGGTGGCCAGCTATAACTGGCGGGTGCCGGACTGGGAGCCTTATCTGAATTACGCGGTCAACTTCCATCCGTCGCCACTGCCCATCGGCCGCGGACCTTATCCCATGGTGAAGGCGATCCTGGACGGCCATAGACAATGGGGCTGCAGCTGTCACCAATTGACCCGGGAAATGGACGCCGGCGATGTGCTGGCGCAGGAGCAGTTCGCCTTGAGACCGGACGAAACCCATGAATCGCTGGACGCGAAACTGCAACTGGCGTTGTACCGGCTGGCGGGGCGAGTGGCCGGCGACTTCGCCTCCTTATGGGATCAGGCCCAGCCGCAAGGTGAAAACAGCAGCTATTGGCCGCTGTGGCGGGACGAAGAACGGGTGCTGGATTTCAGCCTGCCGGTGGAGGACGTCATGCGCCGAGTGCGCGCCTTCGGCGATTTCGAATGCCTGGCCGCGGTCAACGGCGTCACCGTGCACGTGCACCGCGCACAAGGCTGGCGAGAGAGCCACGCTTACCCGCCGGGCTCCTTGATCCTGTCCAATGCGCTGAGCCTCCTGGTGGCCACCGCCGACGGCATGGTGCTGATCAGCGAATGGAGCCTGAACCCGCCCGGCGGCGTCAGCGGCCGGCTGAGGGGGTGAGGTGAGGCGGTGTAGACCTTCGCTGAAATTTTTTTCATTGGCCACCTAAACTTTTTATCGATCGCCTAGATAAGACTCTCCGAACAGTCCAATTTCCGGGGGTCAGCATGGTTGCAGTGGTGGCGGGTGTGGGTTTGGGTTTGCAGAACAGTTCGTTGGCGGCCTTGGGCGGGCAGGGTCAGTTGGGCGAGGCCGCCTTCGGCCGCGGCGGCGAACG
>NZ_JAMZGH010000130.1:0-594 GCF_024158805.1 Chromobacterium sp. S0633
GGCGCGGAAGGGTTGGGCGTCCTCGGCTTTTGCCAGCGCTTTGAGGTCCGCCGGCAGGTTGTTGCGCGCGCTTAAAGTCTGGCGGGTGACGACGAATTCGCGTTGTTCGCTGCTGTCGCCGTCGTGGGCCGGGTGGTCGTCCAGGCGGAACCACTGGCCGGCGGCCAGGCCGCGCACCGAACCGCCGCCGCTGAATTGCTTGGCGTTGAGGTCGTGCGCTTGCTGGCGCAGCTGGGCGTAGTGGCTGAGCTGGTCGGCGTCGCCGGCGTAGTACAGCGATTGCGGGTCGTAATCGTGTAAGGAGGATTGCAAGGCCTTGCCGTTCTGGCCCTGGTCGATGCGGCTGTCGTCTCCGCTGTGCTGGGTCTGCACCGGCTGGTAGTCGAAGCTGGCCAGCGCTACGGCGCCGGGCACGATCTGGCGTTGGGCGTTCCACTCGGTCAGGCCGTCTTCGGCCTCGGTGGCGTCGCTGCGGTGGAAACGCACCCGCTCGACGCCAGCCGGCGGCAGGCTGTAAGGGTCGTCGAAGGCGACCAAGCGCACTTGTGGCGTGTCGCCGTCCAGGTGATCGAAACGCCAGGCGTAACCCTCTTC
>NZ_JAMZGH010000131.1:0-592 GCF_024158805.1 Chromobacterium sp. S0633
TCCGTCACCCAACCGGTCGCCTGGCGCGACCAGCCGCAGATCGTTCACATCGGCGGCAATCAGCCGGCGGCGGCCACTCGCGGCCTGATCCGCTATCGCAGCGCCGGCGGCGCCTGGGCCGAAGCGCCGCTGAGCCGCGCCGCCAACGGCGAATGGGACTGGGACAGCAGCGCGCTGGCCAAGGGCTTGAGCGCGCCGACGGTCTACGACTTCGAATACCAGCTGTTCGACGCCAACGGCCTGATGCTCAATCGCGCCGGCGGTCAACTGACGCTGGGCGGCGGCGCCGTCAGCGTCAATACCAAGGGCCTGACGCTGCCGCTGATGGTCAGCTTCAATCCGCCGCAGACCCAGGCCGCCCAGCTCTTGCTGTCCTACCGGAGCAAGGGTAGCCAGGGCGCCTGGACCCAGGCGGCGCTGAGCCGAAACGCCCAGGGCCAGTTCGCTTTGAACGCCGACGCGCTGGCCGCCGGCGACTACGAGTACCGCTACCAGCTGGCCGACGCCCAGGGCGCCTTGCTGACCGGCGCCGACGGCGCGGCGCTGGACGTCAGCGGCTATCTGCGCCGCCACAGCGGCGTCGACAGCGCCC
>NZ_JAMZGH010000132.1:0-578 GCF_024158805.1 Chromobacterium sp. S0633
GCCGGCGGCGTCGTAGCGCCAGCTTTGGCTGGGGCTGACCGTGGCTTCGCCGCCGTCCAGGGTGTAGACCGGCAGCGCGTCGCTGGTCTGGCGGATCAGCCGGTTGTTCGCGTCGTATTGGTAGCGGGTGGTGCGCTGCTCCGGCTTGCCTTCGGCTTCCACTTGCAGCCTGCGGTTGCCGAAGCCGTCGTATTCGAAGCGTTTGACGATGCCCAGCGGGCTGGTCTCTTTGAGCTCCCGGCCCTGCGCGTCGTGGACGTAGCGATAGACGCCGCCCAGTGGGTTGGTATAGACGGTCTTGTTGCCCAGGCCGTCGTACGCCATCTTCTCGACACCTCCCTCGGCGTCGGTGATCGCCACCTGACGGCCCAGCTTGTCATGGAGGATGCTGGTAACGGCGTCGCGAGCGGGGTCGCCTTGGATCGTCGGCCGATTGGCGGTCTTGAGGGTGGCCACGTTGACCGGCTGGGCATGACGGGTAATGCGACTCACATCGCTGAACGCGTCGTACTCGGTGGCGGTGGCGTAGCCTTCGGGATCGATGTGCAGGGTCTGGCGGCCGAGCGCGTCGTAATAGT
>NZ_JAMZGH010000133.1:0-554 GCF_024158805.1 Chromobacterium sp. S0633
GACTACTCCCAGATCGACAGCGCGCCGGAAGAGAAGGCTCGTGGTATTACCATTAATACCGCTCACGTAGAATACGAAACCGAGTCCCGTCACTACGCTCACGTAGACTGCCCGGGTCACGCCGACTACGTTAAGAACATGATTACCGGTGCTGCCCAGATGGACGGCGCTATCCTGGTGTGCTCGGCCGCTGACGGTCCGATGCCGCAAACCCGCGAACACATCCTGCTGTCCCGTCAGGTTGGCGTTCCGTACATCATCGTGTTCCTGAACAAGGCCGACCTGGTGGACGACGCTGAGTTGCTGGAACTGGTTGAAATGGAAGTTCGCGATCTGCTGTCTTCCTACGACTTCCCGGGCGACGACACCCCGGTGGTGATCGGCTCCGCTCGTCTGGCGCTGGAAGGCGACCAGTCCGAATACGGCGAACCGGCCATCTTCAAGCTGGCTGCTGCTCTGGACTCCTACATCCCGACTCCGGAACGCGCCATCGACAAGCCGTTCCTGCTGCCGATCGAAGACGTGTTCTCGATCTCCGGCCGCGGCACCGTGGT
>NZ_JAMZGH010000134.1:0-551 GCF_024158805.1 Chromobacterium sp. S0633
TCGTATTCTACGTGAGCGGTATTAATGGTAATACCACGAGCCTTCTCTTCCGGCGCGCTGTCGATCTGGGAGTAGTCCTTGGCTTCGCCACCGAACTTCTTCGACAGAATAGTGGTGATCGCAGCGGTCAGAGTGGTTTTACCATGGTCCACGTGACCGATGGTGCCGACGTTTACGTGCGGTTTAGTCCGCTCGAACTTTTCCTTAGCCATGGCAAAATTTCCTGGATACGAAACAACACAAAGTAAATGGTGGTGCCCATGGGCAGAATTGAACTGCCGACCTCTCCCTTACCAAGGGAGTGCTCTACCCCTGAGCTACATGGGCCCTTTAAAACAGGCTACACGCTTGGAGCGGGTGAAGGGAATCGAACCCTCGTCGTAAGCTTGGAAGGCTTCTGCTCTACCATTGAGCTACACCCGCCTGCAACAACAACCTCGAGCGACTTTCATCGCACACGCCAAGACGCTAAATTCTGGTGGAGGGAGAAGGATTCGAACCTTCGAAGGCAGAGCCGTCAGATTTACAGTCTGATCCCTTTGACCGCTCGG
>NZ_JAMZGH010000135.1:0-549 GCF_024158805.1 Chromobacterium sp. S0633
TTTGCCCATCGCGTCGGTCTTGGACACCACATTGCCCTGGCCGTCGTATTGGTACACCGTGCTCTGCTTCAGCCCCTCCGGGTCCACCGTCTCCCGCACCCGACGACCGGCGCCGTCGTATTCGTATTCGGTGGTCTTCGCCTGCGCCGTCCCCGCCGCTTCCGTCACCCGGATCTGCCGTCCCTGGGCGTCGTAGCCGTAGGTGGTCGTCAGCTTGAGCCCGTCCGGATCGACGATCAGGCTTTGCAGCCGGCCCGCCGCGTCGTAGCGCTGTTCGGTCACCCGGCCGTTGGGCTCGGTTTGCCGCAGCACGCGGCCCTCCGCGTCGTATTCGGTGCGGCTGCTCAGTTTCAGGCCGTCCGGGTCCACGGTGCGTTGCAGCACCCGGCCCGCCGCGTCGTATTGGTAGACGGTCCGGGTGCCGTTGGCGTCGACGCTCTCGATCTGATGACCAGCGCTGTCGTAGCCGCTACGGGTGGTTCCCGCCGGCGTGGTGGTGCTCAGCACTTGGCCGTCGCGGTTGTATTGGTAGGTCGTCGCCTGACCCAG
>NZ_JAMZGH010000136.1:0-529 GCF_024158805.1 Chromobacterium sp. S0633
CGTCCGCGTAAAGAGTTAACTCTACGCTTCCTTCTCGCCGTCTTTATATATTCGGCTTCTTCAGTTTGTTAAAGATCGGGCGTTAAAAATACAACGCAAACACAATCAAGCTATCTTGCAAACTCGCTTGTGTTTGAGTTGTGGTGGAGGATGACGGGATCGAACCGACGACCCCCTGCTTGCAAAGCAGGTGCTCTCCCAACTGAGCTAATCCCCCTCTAAACCTGAAATGCCGCGTTGAAACGCGCCTCGTGTGCATCAGCACACTTCGCCGCCTTTCGCCTTGCCTTTCAGCTTTATTTGTGCGGCCGGATTACTCCGACAACAGAAATTCTGGTGGGTCTGGTTGGACTCGAACCAACGACCCCCGCCTTATCAAGACGGTGCTCTAACCAGCTGAGCTACAAACCCATTTCTTGTTCAGCCATCGCTGGCTGACGCCCTTAACTACAAATAACCGATAGGCTGTAAGTACTCGATCAACAACCTTCTCTAGAAAGGAGGTGATCCAGCCGCAGGTTCCCCTACG
>NZ_JAMZGH010000025.1:0-116573 GCF_024158805.1 Chromobacterium sp. S0633
AGGCGGCGGAGCAGGCCTTGCGCCACCACGCCCAGGATTTGAGCCGTACCCGCAGCGTGCTGCTGCGGCTGCCGCGCAACAGCGGCCCCGGCGCGGCGCGCAACGCCGGCCTGGCGCGGGCCGGCGGCGAACTGGTGAGCTTCCTGGACGCCGACGACTGCTACCGGCCGGACTGCCTGCGCTTGCTGGAGCAGAAAATGAACGAGCACCGGCTGGACCTGGCGGTGCTGGGCTACGACAGCGCGCCGCCTGAGGAACGCTTTCCGCAGCTGGACGCCTTGCGCGCAGAACTGGAGCCTTTGGAGGACGAAGCCTTCCTGCTGCCCCGACCGCTGCGCACCGCCGGCCACCCGGACTTCTTCATGGGCCGGGCCAGCAATGTGGCCGCGCGACGGCAATGGCTGCTGACGCAACGCTATGTGGCCGGCGCGCGGCTGAACGAGGGCATCGATTTCTGGTACCGGGTACTGAAAGAGATCGTCGCGCACGGCGGACGCGCCGGCCTGCTGTCCGCGCCGCTGATCCGCTTCCGCATTCTGGCGGACAGCCTGTCGCACCGGCCGTGCCGGGACTGGCGGCTGCTGGCCACCCCGCCCACGGTGCTGCGCTACGCGGGCAGCCAGGACGCGGACGAATTGCGCCTGGCTCGCATGCTGGCGCAGCGCTGGCTGGACTACGCGCAAGAAGCGCTGCCGGACGCGGCGCAGCGGCGCGCCTTCCTGAGCCGCCACCGTCCGCTGCTGATCCAGCTGGGGCTGACGCCGATGGACGCGGCCAGGCTGCCGGCATGAAGGCGCCGCCCGCCCAGCCGCCCGCGCCGGCCCGCCAGCAGGCCTTGCTGCGCGAGTGCTTCGAACTGGCCCGCGCCCACCCCTTCTATCGCACGCTTTACCGCGGCGTGGCTTGCGCCGAAGACGCGCCGCCGCTGGAGAAGGCGACGCTGCAAGCCGCGCTGGAGACGTTTTCGCCGGAGCGGGAAGCGTCCGGCCTCTATCTGGTGCGCTCCGGCGGCAGCACCCGGGCGGCGCTGATCTTCCCGGTGGACATTGCGGAAAACCTGGCCCAGCGGCAGGCGCTGGCGGACCGGCTGCGCGCCGACGGGGTGTTCGGTCCCGCCAGCATCGCCTTGAACCTGTTCGGCTACGCCAATCTCTACCGCACCGCGGCCATCGTCGACGATGTGCTGGAACGTTGTCAGGCCACCACGCTGCCGATGAGCGCCCACGCCGCCGACGCCGACATCCTGGCCGCGGCGCGGCGATTCCGCCCCAGCCACGTGCTGGGCACCCCGTCGCGGCTGGCCTTGTTCGCCGCCCATCTGGAAACCGCCGGCGAGCGGCTGGAGATTCCGCAGCTGCTGTACGCCGGCGAAACCCTGCACGCGTCCACGCTGGCGCGGCTGCGCGCCGCGCTGGGCGCGGCCCAGGTCTGGTCGCTGTACGGCGGCGCGGAAACCGGCATCTGGGCCTGGAGCGACGCCAGCCGCCGCCCCGGCCTGTTCCGGGTGCTGCCTCGGGTGGCGGCGGAGATCCTGCAACCGGACGCCGCCGGTTACGGCCGCATCGCGGTCAGCAACGCCTGGCGGCGGCGCTTCCCGGTGTTCCGTTACTGCCTGGGCGATATCGGCCGCTGGGTGGAGTGCGACGGCGAACGCTGGCTGGAATTGCGCGGCCGCGACGGCCGGTCCTTCCGCCTCAATGAAACCACGTACGAGTTGGACGATTTCGCGCAACTGGCCGGCGCGGAGCACGCTTTCCAGATCCAGCTGGACCGCGACCCGGCCGGCCGCGAGCGGCTGACCCTGCTCTTGGCCGAACATCTGGACGCCGGCCCGGAAGCGGCCTTGCGCGCGCGCCTGGCGGCTTTGCTGGGCCTGGCGCCAGATGACGGCGCCTTCGCGCTCGGCTTGGCCGCGCGGGCGCGATGGCGGCTGGACCCCGTCACCAGCAAGACGCCGCCCATCGTGGATTTGCGGGACTGAAGCCGCCGGCGGACCGCCGTTCCGGCCGTCCGCCGCCCTTGCCCGCCGCGCGCTTACAAGGTCTGGAAGTAGAAGCGGTAATCGCCCTGGCCGAACAACATCGACATGCTGGTCAGATTGCTGTTGGCCGGCGTGCCCACCAGGGTCAGGATGGGAATGGAATCGTGACCGTATTGGTAGGCCTGGGTCTGCGGGTTGTAGCCGAACTGGTAGAAGGTGTCCACGCTGCCCACCTTGAAGGCGTACAAGCGGTACGTGCTGCCGTCGAACAACATCGACCAGCGGTGGAAGTCGGTGTCTCCCGGCGCGCCGGTGACGTTCAGGGTGGGAATGGAGTTGTAGCCGTACTCATAGTGGTTGGTGGAGCGGTTGAAACCGAACTGGTACAGCACCGTGGGCGCGCCCAGGCGCCGCAAATACAAGCGATAGGTGCTGGTGCTGCTGTCGTAGAGCATGGACACGCTGCTGGCGTCCGCGTCCGGCGGCGCGCCGGTGATCTTCAACTCCGGGATGGAGTGGAAGCCGAACTCGTACTTGGACGTGGCCGGATTGAACGCGGCCTGGTACAAGGTGTCCGCGCTGCTGCCCTTGAAGAAATACATCCGGTAATACTCGCCGTCGTTGAGCATGGTCCAGCGCGCCCAATTGGTGTCGCTGGGCATATTGGCGATCGACATATTGGGAATGGAGCCGCCATAGGCGAACTTATACGTGCTGGTGTTGGGCACATAGGCGAACTGATTGACTGATGGCATGACGCTTTCCTCCAAAGTGAGTCAGCTGCCCAGGCGCGGGCCCAAGGCCGGCGACCTCCCTACGGCAACAGCAGCTGACAAAACCCGCGCAAACGGCATGACGCCGGCGCGGCGCGCGGGCTGGCGCGTTCAAGCGGGTTTTGCCAGCGGTTCTACCCCTGGCTTGAGGTGATGATTGCGTGATTGCGCATGGATCTCTCCTCCCCCGCGCGGCGGCGCGGGCGAACAAACAGCCACTAAGTCGTCAATCAGGGGCGGGCGCCTTGGCGCGGACGAGGCGGGGCCGATAATGGCGGCGATAGGGACTTCGACTAGCCAGTAATAGCATCTTGAAAACCGGGCGTGCCTGTACTTTCGGACTGGGTCGGCGGCTCTGGTTACAGTCGTTACATATTGCGCGCTATGCCGTCCACCGCCTCCCCCCTAAAATGCACGCCATCTGACGGCGCCGCCGGCGCGCCGCCTCATCCAAGGGAAAGCAAGATCAATGAGAACAAAGGGATTCATCAGCCTGGCCCTGGCCGCCCTGCCGGCCTTGAGCCAGGCCGCCATGCCCATCGCCCAACTGAACCAGCACGCCGAGCGGATTTTCAAGGATAGCCAGGCGGTGGGCATGGTGATGGTGGTCGTCGACAAACAAGGCGGCCTGCAACGCTTTTACGGAGAAACCCGCCCGGGCAGCCGCCAGACGCCGGACGCCAATTCGCTGCTGCGCATCGCCAGCCTCAGCAAGCTGATGACCAGCGAAGTGCTGGCGGCCATGGTCCTGGACCAACGGCTCAAGCTGGACGATCCGCTGCGGAAGTTCGCGCCGGCGGGAAGCGCGCAGTCCAAGGCCCTGGCCGGCCAGCCCATCACCCTGCTCCACCTGGCCACCCACACCAGCGGCTTCCCGCGCGAACTGCCGGGCGTCAAGCCGCGCGACACGCCGGTTTTCGTCTGGCCCAATCAGCAGCAGCGCTGGCGCTGGCTGGCCAAGACCAAGGCCCGCTTCGCGCCGGGTCAGAGCGCGCAATACTCCAATCTGGCTTACGACTACCTGGCCGACGCGCTGGCCGTCGCCGCCGGCAAACCCTATCCGGCGCTGCTGCGCGACACCGTCACCGGGCCGCTGGCCATGCGCGACACCACCTTCAGCCCCAGCCCCGCCCAATGCGCGCGCCTGCTGCGCGGCGTGGAGGCCAGTCCCTGCGTCAACACCAGCGCGGCCATAGGCAGCGGCGGCGTCTATTCCACCGCCGCCGACATGCAACGCTGGCTGCAGGACCTGGTGCGGCCGCAAAGCGAGCAGCGCAAGCGCCTGTACCAGCAAACCTTCCAGATGCGCTATCAGCGCGCCGAATTGCGCAGCCTCGCCGGCATGGACGTGCCCGGCAAGGCCGACGCGCTGGGCCTGGGCTGGGTGGCGATGCACGAACAGCCGGACACCCGGCCCTTCCTGCAAAAAACCGCCGGCGGCGGCGGCTTTTTCAGCTACGTCGCCATCGATCCCCAGCGGCAGACCGCGGTATGGGTGGCGCTGACCCGCGGCAAGCAGACCCGCTACCAGGCGATGAGCGACGGCGTGAACCAGTTGCTGCTGGCGCTGAACCGCTCCTAAGAAAGCCGCTTGCGATTCGCCGCGCGTCGCGGGGCCCGATGCGGCAGACGCCGTTTCGAAATCCCCCTATCGCCCAGGCGCATGCGGCTTGATCGGACGCAAGGCCTCGCCTCGCTCGCGGGGCCTTGAACAGACGCCAAGCGGCCCTGGCGACGCGCAGACGCCATGACTCGCGCCGCCCCTTCTTTTCCCACATCCTCATCGACAAGGAGGCATCGTCATGCCCGCAATGAATCGCCGCGTCCTGCTGCTGGCCTGCGCCGCGCTATCCGCCCACGCCCTGGCCGCCGCGCCTTCGCCCCAAGCCGCCGTCGACGCGGAAATCCCGGCGCTGATGCGCAAGCACGGCATCCCCGGCATGGCGGTGGGCCTCGCCGTCGACAGCGGCGTTCAGGTTTACAACTACGGCGTCGCCTCCAAGGCCGACCATAGGCCGGTAACGCGCGCCACACTGTTCGAGATCGGCTCGCTCAGCAAAACCTTCACCGCCGCGCTGGCCAGCTATGCTCAGGCCGAAGGCCGGCTCTCGCTGGCCGACCCCGTGACCCAGCACCTGCCGGCGCTGGCCGGCGGCGGCCTGGAACGGGTCACGCTGCTGAACCTGGGCACTCAGACCTCAGGCCTGCCCTTGTTCGTGCCGGACGACGTCGACAACGCCGGCACATTGCGGCGATTCATGCGGCGCTGGCGCCCCAGGCAGCCGGCGGGCGGGCAGCGGGTCTATTCCAATATCGGCATCGGCGTCCTGGGCCAGATCGCCGCCGCCAGCATGCGCATGCCCTACGCGGCGGCGGTGGAAGGCAGGATCTTCGCCAAGCTGGGCATGGACAGCAGCTTCGTCAACGTCCCCGCCCAGAGAATGCGCGACTACGCCCAGGGCTACGACAAGAACGACAGGCCCGCGCGGCTGACTCCGGCCCTGCTGGCGGACGAGGCCTACGGCGTCAGGTCCAGCGCCGCCGACCTGGCGCGCTTCCTCAACGCCAATATGGGCCTGCTGCCCATGGCGCCCAAGCTGCGGGCCGCGCTCGAGGACACCCATATCGGCTACTACCGCGCCGGGGTGCTGACCCAAGGCCTGATCTGGGAACAATACCCGTATCCGGTGGACCTGCCGCGGCTGCTGAGCGGCAATGCCCCCGCCTACATCTATCAGGGCATGCCGGCGCAGCGCCTGGATCCGCCGCTGCCGCCGCAAACGCGGGCCTTCATCAACAAGACCGGGTCCACCAACGGCTTTTCGGCTTACGCCGCCTATATCCCGGAAAAACGACTGGGCATCGTGCTCTTGGCCAACAAGTCCTATCCGCTGGCCGAGCGAGTGAGCGCCGCCTACCGCATCCTGGCGCGGCTGGACGGCGGACTCGCGCCCGCCGCTCAACCATGATCCCGCACGGCCGTCGTCGCTAACCGGCGGTCTTGAGCACAACGATGGACGCGACCAGCAGCGACAGATAGGCAAGCTTTTTATTGCTCTTTTTATCGCCCCAGAACAGGATGCCGGTCACCACCGTGCCCACCACGCCAATCCCGGTATAAGCGGCGTAAGCAATAGACATGTCTATGGTTTTCATCGCCAGATAGAGAAGGAACAAGGAGCTGCTCAAGCCCGTCGCATACAGCGCGCAGCCCCTGACATACCGCTTCAGCGCGATGTCCCGTATCCCCACCACCACCAGAATTTCCAGCACGCCCGCCGCCAACAGATAAAGCCAGTCCATTTCAGTCTTTCACTTGCTTGAGTTGCACCACCGAAAACAGGATCACCGCAATCGCCAGCATCGCCACCGGACTGAACGGCTTGCCGAACAAGGCCACATCCAACAGATAAGCGCCTACGGTTCCGAAGATCACGAAAAACACATAGGCGGTCGACGCGCCCATTCTCTTGGTCGCCAGCACCAGCAAGGAGAAACTGCCGATGATGCAAACAATGGTCGCCAACCATTCCAATGCGCTTTCCGAGCGCTTCAAACCCGCGGCCCACAGTACTTCCAAACCGCTGGCAAACAGCAACAACACCCAGCTAAGCATCTTTAAACGCCCCTTCCCCGACTCAATCATCAAAGCCCGTTCAGCCGTCGCGGCACACGCCCGGAGCCTGTTTACGCGCCCTCGGGCAAGAACGGAAAAACCCTGCGGCGGCCCACTTGATAATGAGCGCGCCAAGAACGTCTTCAGCGCTCCGCCAATCGCTCGATATCTTGGAACGCGTCCCGCCACTCCTGCTCGCTCATCTCGGCCAGGCCAAAGTAGCGCAGCATGAACGCCCCTTCCACCGCCAGATAGGCCACGCGCGCGCGGCGGCCCTCCTCGGTGGCCACGTCCAGCTTGCCCAAGCGCTCGGCATGCCAGGCCCGCACCCAGTCTTTCTGATCCTTGGACTCCAGCATGGCGCTCAGATGGCAGGCGGCGCGGGCGATCAAGGCCTCTTCCGTCGCGGTGATGCGGACATGGGTTTTGACTTGCTCGACGCTGGACAGCTGTTCGGCAGCGACGCCCGCGGTTTTCTCGAAGCACGCGTCGTAGTGCTTGCCCCAGCGCTCCAACATGGCGTTGACCAGATTGCGCTTGGCGCCGAAACAGGACTGGACCCCGCCCTTGCTGATGCCCACGGCCTTGGCCACGGCGTCTATGGTGAGGGCGGCCGCCCCCTTGCGTTCTATGATCTCTTCCGCCGCGTCCAACACCTGATTGCGATCGATGGATCTGGGTTTGCTCACGATGCCTCCCGGCTCATTGAATACATACGTATGTATTCTATTGAATCCCAGGAAATAGCGTCAAGCGCGCGATGGGCGTCGCAACTAGGCCGGCGCCAGCTCCTGAGTAAACAAGGTCTGGCCGGCCACGTCCTTCAGCCTCACCGTCATCGCGCGGCTGCGGGCGTCTATGTCCACCTGGCCGAAGAACTGCATGCCGGCCAGCGGCGACAGGTTCTGCGTCTCCGGCGCCTTCTGGTACACCACCTTGGGGCCGAAAGTCATGTCCAGCGGATTGGGACCGAAGGTGCCGGCGTTCAACGGACCGGAGACGAACTCCCAGAACGGATTGAAGTCCGCGAAGGCGGCGCGTTCCGGATGGTAATGATGGGCGGCGGTGTAATGCACGTCGGCGGTGAACCACACCACGTTGCGGATATCGCGGCGCTTGATCTCGCCCAGCAGCCAGGCCAGCTCCAGTTCGCGCCCCAGCGGCCGGCCGTGGTCGCCGTTGGCCATCGCCTCCCAGCGCGCGCTGCCGTCCGCGTTCTTGCCGTCGGCCACCTGCAGGCCCAGCGGCATGTCCGCCATCACCGCCTTCCAGACGCCCTTGGAAGCCTGCAAGCCTTCCAACAGCCATTGCAGCTGCGCCCGGCCCATGAAGTTCGCGCCCGGATCGCTCTCCCGCTGCAGATTGGCGCCGTTGGCGTCGCGATAGCTGCGCATGTCCAGCACGAAGACATCCAGCAACGGCCCTTGCGGCAGATGGCGGTAGACCCGCTCGTCCTCGCCGTTGCCGTGAAGCCGCAGCGGCGCGTACTCCAGAAAGGCGCGGGTGGCGCGCGCCTGCAACACGCCGATGTTTTTCTCGCGGTAACGCGGGTCGGCGGACAAGTCCTTGCCGTCGGACCAATTGTTGACCACCTCGTGGTCGTCCCATTGCCAGATCTGCGGCACCTCGGCGGCAAAGCGCCTCACATTGGCGTCCATCAGGTTGTAGCGGTAGCGGCCACGGTATTCGTCCAGCGTCTCCGCCACCTTGCTCACTTCCGGCGTCAGCAGATTGCGCCAGATCTTGCCGCCCTCCACCGCCGTCTCGGCCGCCATCGGGCCGTCTGCGTAAATGGTGTCGCCGCAATGCACGAAGAAATCCGGCCGCTGCCGGCGCATGGTTTCGTAAATGCGCATTCCGCCCCAGTCCGGATTGATGCCGTAGCCCTGGCCGGCGGTGTCGCCGGACCAGACGAAGCGCAGATCGCGCGCCGTTTCCGCCACAGTGCGAAAGCTCCCTGTCACCGGCTCGGACCAGGCCCGCGGATGGACCGCGTCTTCAAAACGCGCTCTCACATACAGCCGCTCGCCGGCCGGCAGGCCGCTCAGATCCACGCGCGCGGTGAAGTCGCCGGCCTCGGTCGCCCAGGGGCCCCGCACCTGGCGCGGGCTGGCGAAGCGCTCGCTGCGGTCCCACTCCACCACCAGGCGCGCGGTCCGGTCGGAGCGCGCCCAGACAATGGCGCGGTCCGCGCTCGCGTCACCGATCTGGATGCCGGAATTCATCAGCGGGCGCAAACGGTCCGAGGTGACGACGGCCGGTGCGGCCAGCGCCGGCCCGGCCAGCAACAGGCCGCCTCCGGCAAGCGAGGTTTTCAAAAAACGGCGGCGATCCATGGCGTTCTCCGGTGTTGATCAAGACAGTCAAAACGTCGATCTTGCCGCGGCAAGATGACGCCAGGATGTCCCGCTAGCGGGTTTTACGTATTTCATTCGCGCGCTTGATCGCATATACCTCAAACACCCGCCGCGCGGCCCTCCGAGCCGGCCCGCAGTCAACGGGCTCCGCCAACAGGTTCAAAGGAAAGCACATGCTCTGGGACCCCGGGCCGCCCCCGCCTTTCTCCTCGCTGTTCGAGCACGCTCCGCTGGCAAGCTATCAGGCTCTCCCGGCCAAATTCCGCCTGGAATGGGGCCCCGTCTACTACCGCGGCCGCCTGGACGGCAGCGCCAAGGTGCTGATCGTGGGACAGGACCCGTCCGCCGATGAAAACCTGACGCGCCGCGCCATGGTCGGCACCGCCGGCCAGCGGGTGCAGGGCTTTTTGCGCAAGCTGGGCCTGGACCGTTCCTACGTGATCGTCAACGCCAGCCTGTACAGCATTTACGGCCAGTTCGACGCCGAGATGGCCGGCTTCATGGACCAGGCCGCCGTGCGCGCCTGGCGCAATCAATTGCTGGACCAGCTCAAGCAACCCGGCCTGCAAGCGGTGATCGGCTTTGGCAAGGCGGCGGCCAAGGTGCTGGACGACTGGCCCGGCGCGGCGTCCTTCAAGGCCGCGCAGCGGCTGTTCCAGCCGCAGCATCCCACCGCGCGCTCGCCCGGCGCGCTGCTCAAATCCTGGAACCAGACCCTGGCCGCGCTGGCGCCCTTGCTGAACCCGGACCCCGGCCTTGCGCCGGACCCCACGCCCTATGAGCTGACGGGCTTTCGCGAGCAGGATCTGGCGCGGATTCCCGCCGCGGACCTGCCCTTCGGCATGCCGGCCTGGCTGGGCCAGGGCGATATGGCCACGCGGGTGATCAAGGGCCAGGCCAAACTGAAAACCCCGGCCGCCAACGCCTCCATTCTGTGGACGGCGCAGGCGGACCAGGGCTGAACCGGCGGGAGAAGCAAATGAAAAGCCTGGGATGGCTGCTGTGCGCCGCCGTGCTGTTGCCGGCCCACGCCGGGGTGACGGTGACGCCGGGCGACGACGAACACTTGGTGATACGCGGCCGCCTGGTGCTGGCGGAACAAGAGAGCGACGGCCGGCTGGTGCTGGCCGGCGACCGCATCGTCTGCGCCGGCGCGGACTGCGCCGAGCCCCCCGGCGCCACCGTGCTGGACGTGAGCGAGGGCTACGTCTTTCCCGGCTTCATCGACGCCCACAACCACGTGGCCTACAACGCGCTGCCCAAGTGGACGCCGCCCAAGCTCTACCAGAACCGCGGGCAATGGCAGCGCGCCGCCGCCTACAAAACCTTCAAACGCCCCTACGATCAATTGAAGAAAAGCGGCCTGATCTGCGAAATGGTGAAATACGGCGAGGCCAAGGCGCTGATCAGCGGCGTCACCACCATACAGGGCTCGCCCGCCGGCCGCTGCCTGCAAGGGCTGATCCGCAATGCGGAGAACCCCCAGTCCGGCCTGCCGGTCTCTTCCGCCCACGTCCGCACCTTCATCCTGGACGTCGGCGGCGCGCCCAAGATCGACTGGAACGCGACCGACGCCTTCCTGATCCACGTCGCCGAAGGCGTGGACGCCGACGCGCTGGCGGAATTCTCCACGCTCAAGGCCAAGGGCCTGCTCGCCCCCGGCACCGCCGTCATCCACGGCACCGCCTTCGGCGACGAGGAGTTCCGCCAGATGGGCGCGGCGGGCAGCAAGCTGATCTGGTCCCCGCAAAGCAATCTGGCCCTGTACGGCCGCACCACCCGCGTCGACCTCGCCTTGCGCCACGGCGTGCCGGTCTCGCTGGGCGTGGATTGGAACCCCACCGGCAGCGACAATCTGTTCGACGAACTGCGCGTGGCGGAAAGCATCAACCGCCGGCAATTCCAAAGCGCGATCCGGGAACGGGACTGGGTGGCCATGATCACCCGCCACCCGGCGCGGGCGCTGGCCCTGGACGACTACATCGGCGAACTGCGCGCCGGCCTGAAAGCCGACGTCGTCATCCTGTCCAGCCGCGCCGCCGCCCCCGGCCAGGCGCTGCTGGACGCCAGACTGCGCGACGTGGCCGCGGTGCTGGTGGACGGCCGGCTGCTTTACGGCGACAGCGACGCGATGGCGGCGGCCGGCCGCGCCGGTTGCGACGCGCTGACCGTGGACGGCGCGCCCAAACGGCTCTGCATGCAAACCGCCAAAACGCCCAAGGGCGAGCAGCGGCTGGACGACGTCCGCGCCGCGCTGCGCAAGGTCTACGCCGGCGTGGCGCCGCTGGCGCCCTGAGCCCGCCGGTCAAAGTCCGCGCTCCGCGACAGCGCCGATCCGGCGGCGCGCCCCCATGCCCGCCGGTCCCCGCGGCGTCTCCGGCATGCGTGGATACGCAATGGACATTCCACTCCCTGCTTACGAGTGCATATGCTATAAAACAGCAAAATATGATTAATTCATAAACACCAAATCCGTTGATCAATGGAGCTTTGGCGCATGCAGCAAACTCCCGCCTCCGGCAACGACGCCTTCGAGTTTCTGTCCACGCTGCCGCCCAGCCACGCGCAGCGCCGGCTGGCCCTGGCCGCCATCGTGGTATCCATGCTGGTCTTCGTCTGCGCGCTGCCCTTCGCCAAGCTGCCCCTGCCCAAGGTGCCCGCCTTCATTCCCGCCTATCAGGCGGCGATGGCGGTCTGCGATCTGGTAACCGCGGCGCTGTTGTTCGGCCAGTACGCGATCTTGCGCGCTCGCGCCCTGCTGGCCTTGGCGACGGGCTATTTGTTCACCGCGCTGATGGCGATGGCGCATTCGCTGACCTTCCCCGGCGTGTTCGCGCCGGGCGGCCTGCTGGGCGCCGGGCCGCAGACCACGGCCTGGATGTATATGTTCTGGCACGGCGGCTTTCCGCTGATGGTGCTGGCCTACGCGCTGCTCGCCCAGCGCAACGACGGCCCCAAGCGCTTCGCCAGCGCGCTGCCGGCGGTGCTGGGCTGCGTCGCCGGCTCGCTGGCGCTGATGGCGGCGCTGACGGCGCTGGCCACGCTGGGCCACCCCTGGTTTCCCCCCATCATGCAAGGCAGCCGCTACACCCCCATCATGTTCGGCGTGGTGTCCGCGGTTTGGGGCTTCAGCGCGCTGGCGCTGCTGCTCTTGCTGCGGCGCTGGACGCGCACCTTGCTGGATGTCTGGCTGGCGGTGGTGATGACGGCCTGGCTGTGCGACATCGCCCTGTCCGCCATGCTCAACGCCAGCCGCTTCGACCTGGGCTTTTACGCCGGCCGCGGCTACGGCCTCTTGTCCGCCAGCTTCGTGCTGATCATCCTGCTGCTGGAAAACGGCCTGCTTTACGCACGGCTGGCGGACACCGCCGGGCAATTGCGCGTGGCCAAGCAGCAGGCGGAAGACGCCACCCAGGCCAAATCGATGTTCCTGGCCAATATGAGCCATGAAATCCGCACCCCGATGAACGCCATCATCGGCATGTCCTATCTGGCGCTTAAAACCAAGCTGAGCGGGCAACAGCGCGACTACGTCAACAAAATCCACAACGCCGGCACCTCCCTGCTGGGCATCATCAACGACATCCTGGACTTCTCCAAGGTGGAGGCCGGCAAGCTGGAAATGGAGGCCGAACCGTTCTGGCTGGACGATGTGCTGGAGGCGGTGTCCTCGCTGGTGGCGCAAAAGGCGACGGACAAATCGCTGGAATTGCTGTTCGAAGTGGGGTCGGACGTGCCCAAGGGGCTGGTGGGCGACGCCCTGCGGCTCAGCCAGGTGCTGATCAATTTGAGCAATAACGCGATCAAGTTCACGGAAAAGGGCCAAGTGGCCATCATCATCAGCCGGCTGGAACAAGTGGGCGACAAGGTCCAGCTGCGTTTCTGCGTGCACGACACCGGCATCGGCATGAGCGAGGAACAGGCGGCGCGGCTGTTCCAGCCGTTCAGCCAGGCGGACGGCTCCACCACCCGCCGTTTTGGCGGCACCGGCCTGGGCCTGACCATCGCCAAGCGGCTGGTGGAGCTGATGGGCGGCTCCATCCGGGTGGAATCCGCCCCCGGCTGGGGCAGTCTGTTCATGTTCAACGCCTGGCTGGGCGTCTCCTCCGCCGTGGACACCCGCCGCCAGGGCCTGCCCGGAGAGATCAAGGGCCTGCGCGTGCTGGTGGTGGACGACAACGCCTCGGCGCGGGACATCCTGTCCGACCAGCTGCGCTCGCTGGGCTTCTACGCCCACGCCTGCGCCTCCGGGCCGGAGGCGGTGGCGGCGATCGCCCAGGCCAATCTGGACCGGCCTTTCGACGCGGTCTTCGTGGACTGGATGATGCCGGGCATGAACGGGGTGGAAACCATCTCCCAGATTCGCAGCATCAGCCGCAGCATCAAGGTGGTGCTGGCCACCGCCTTCGGCCGCGACGACGTGCGCGCCCAGGGCGAGCTGAGCGGCTGCGACGCGGTCCTGATCAAGCCCGTCAGCCTGTCCTCGCTCTACGACGTGGTGCTGGCGATGTTCGGACCGCAGCGGGATCACGGCCTGGTGGCGCTGACCGAGGAATTGCCGCGGCTGGACGGCGTGCGCCTGCTCTTGGTGGAAGACAATCTGGTGAATCAGCAGATCGCCGTGGAACTGCTGGGCGACGCGGGCGCGCTGGTAACCTTGGCCAATCACGGCGGCGAAGCGCTGGCGCGTCTGGCCGCGATGGGGCCGCAAGGCTTCGACGCGGTATTGATGGATGTGCAGATGCCGGTGCTGGACGGCATCTCGGCCACCCGGCAGATCAAGGCCGATCCCCAGTTCGCCTCCTTGCCGGTGCTGGCGATGACGGCCGACGCGCTGTCTGAGGAGCGGGAGGACTGCATGAGCGCCGGCATGGACGACTACATCGCCAAGCCGATAGACCCGCATACGATGTTCCAGACCCTGCTGCGCTGGGTGAAGCCGATACCGCCGGGCGCGGAGATCCACCGCGCCGCCTCGTCCGCGCTGGCGCTGCCGGACATCCCCGGCCTGGATCAACAGGCCGGCTTGAAACGCGTGGCCGGCAAGCGCGAGCTGTATCTGCACCTGCTGCGCCAATTCATCGCCGAGGAAGCGGACGCCGCCGCGCGGCTGTCCGCGGCGCTGGAAATCGGCGACTACGTCCAGGCCGAACGCACCGTGCACACGCTCAAAGGCGTCAGCGGCAATGTGGGCTGCGTGCAGTTGCAGGAGGCGGCCACCGTGCTGGAGCGGGATTTGCGCGCGCGCGGCGCCATTCATCTGGCGCCGCTGGAACAGGCGCTGGAACAGGTGATGACGGCGCTGCGCGCCGGTCTGGAAGCGGAAGACCGCTTATCCGGCGCCGGCGCGCCGACGGCGGACGCGCCGGCCGACCCGGCGCTGCTGCAACAACTGGCCGCCCTGCTGGCCGCCAGCGACGGCGACGCGCTGGAACTGTTCCTGCAACAGACGCCGGCGCTGCGCGCCCTGTTCGGCCCCGATGAATTCGCCGACTTCGAAAAAGCGCTGAACCACTTTGACTTCGTCAACGCGCTGACACTGTTGCGCCACGCCGCGGCCGCCCAGCGCATCCCCTTGCCGGAGGACATAAGATGACGGACTCCGCCCCGGCGGCCCCGCGTCAGACCGTTCTGATCGTGGACGACACCCCAGAAAACCTCACCTTGCTGTATGGCTTGCTGAAAGACCATTATCGGACCCAAATCGCCAACAGCGGCGAGCGCGCGCTGGAACTGCTGGAAGGCGACGCGCTGCCGGACCTGCTGCTCTTGGATGTGATGATGCCCGGCATCGGCGGCTTCGAGACGTGCCGCCAGGTCAAGGCCAACCCGCGCACCGCGCGCATCCCGGTGATCTTTCTGACCGCGATGGGCGAGAACGAGAACGAACAGGCCGGCTTCGACGCCGGCGCGGTGGATTACATCATCAAGCCCATCTCGCCGCCCATCGTGCTGGCCCGGGTCAAAACCCATCTGAGGCTCAAGGCCGCCGCCGACTTTCTGGAAGACAAGGCCGCCTTCCTGCAAACCGAAGTGGAACGCCGCATCCACGAAGTGCAAGTGGTTCAGGACGTCACCATCCTGGCGCTGGCCTCGCTGGCGGAAACCCGCGACCATGAAACCGGCAACCATCTGCGCCGGACCCAGAACTACGTGCTCGCCCTGTGCACCCAACTGCGCAATCACCCGCGCTTCCAGGCCGTGCTGGAAGAGGAGACCATCCAGGAACTGTTCAAATCCGCGCCCCTGCACGATATCGGCAAGGTGGGCATTCCGGACGACATCCTGCTCAAACCGGGCAAGCTGACGCCGGAAGAGTTCGAAATCATGAAAACCCACACCACGCTGGGACGCGACACCATCGCCGCGGCGGAGCGGCTGCTGGACTCTCCCAGCAGCTTTCTGCGCCACGCCAAGGAGATCGCCTACAGTCATCAGGAGAAATGGGACGGCAGCGGCTACCCCCAGGGCCTGACCGGCGACGACATTCCGGTGTCCGCCCGGCTGATGGCGGTGGCGGACGTCTACGACGCCCTGATATCCCGCCGCGTCTACAAGCCCCCCTTCCCCCATGAGCAGGCGGTCGCCATCATCCGCGAAGGCAGCGGCAAGCATTTCGACCCGGACATCGTCGCCGCCTTCCTGAGCATGACGGAAACCTTCCGCGCCATCGCCCTGCGCTATACCGACTAAGAACCCCCTCCCAACCAAGCGCCGCGCGCAAAATCGCGCAGCTTCCCGGCGACACAATAAAAAAGCCGGCAAGCAAGCTTGCCGGCTGTTCGCGGTATCGCGGGTCTTAGAACGTGTTTACGATCTCGCGAGCCAGAGCGAGACAAGGCGAAAACCGCTGAGAAAGCGGAATGTACAGAGGGTATATGAGCATTTCGAAGTGGTACTCACCGTGCCAAGATTCACGAAGCGCAGCAGATCGTAAACAGGTTCTTACTTCTGGATCAGGAACTCCACCAGCACGTTCTTGAACAGGAAGCCGGACACGCCGAAGCCCAGTACCAGGAACAGGATGAACATGCCCATCTTGCCGGCCTGAGCCTTCTTGCCCAGGTCCCAGATGATGAAGCCCATGAAAATGATCAGGCCGCCCAGGCACACGATCATGGAAATATTGGTGAATTGTTCTTCCGACACTTGTTGTCCTTTGCGTCCACAGCAGATCACGGACCGGCGGGGTCTTAGCGATGCGCCCCGCCTGGCCGTAATAAGATACTCGCCATCGCCCTCCGGCTCAATGCCCGCGCGCGGCTATCGGCGCCAGCGCAACCTCTGCAGCACCAGGGCGACGCCCAGCGCGGCCAACAGCATGCCGCCCACCGCCAGCAGACTCAATTGCTCGTCGAACAGCCACCAGGCCTGCACCGCGGCCAGGCCCGGCGTCAGATAGAAATAGCTGGCCACCTTGCTGACATCGCCGTCCTTCAGCATGCGCATCAGCAGCAGGATGGCCAGCACCGACAGCGCCAGCACGCTCCAGCCCAGGGCCAGCGCCAGTTGCGCGTTCCAGTGGATGGCCTCGCCGCGCTCCAGCCCCAGGGCCAGCGCGCCGGTAATCAGGAAGGCGGCCAGGTATTGATGGAAGGCGCCGGTCAACGGATGCACGCCCTGGCCGAAGCGTTTCTGGTACAAGGTGCCGGCGGTGATCGCGCACAAGGCCAGCGCGGTCAGCCACAGGCCGGGATTGGCGCCTAACTGCAAGCCCTTGCCGCCCAGCACCACCAGCAGCGCGCCGCCAAAACCTATCGCCAGGCCCAGCCATTGCATGCGGCTCAGCCGCTGCTCGCCCATCAGCCAGCTCAGTATCGCAGTCAGTATCGGCTGCAGGCCGACGATCAGCGCGGTGATGCCGGCCGGCACCGCCAGCTTGATGCCGGCGAAGCTGGCGCCCAGATAAAGGCCGTGTAGCATCGCGCCGCAAGCCCATTGGTGCTTGGCCGCCGCCAGGCCCGGCCAGGCGGGCCGGAAGCAGGCGATCAGCGCGCCGAAGCACAGCAGGGTCAGACCCATCCGTATCGCCAAAAAGGTGAACGGGCCGATGAAAGGCAGGCCTAGTTTGGCGCCGATGAAGCCGGTGCTCCACAGCAACACGAAGGCCCAGGGGATCCAGGCATTGGATCGATGATTGGTTTCCATATTTTGCGTCATTAAAAAAAGCCCCCTGCGGGGGCTTTTGGGGTCCAACGCGGCGCTTTAGCCGCGTTTCTGTTTGGCGTTGCCGGCAATCCGCATCCGCAACGCGTTCAGGCGGATGAAACCGGCCGCGTCGGCGTGATTGTAGGCGCCGCCGTCTTCATCGAAGGTGGCGATGGCGGGGTCGAACAGCGAGTCGGTCTTGGATTCGCGGCCCACCACGATCACATTGCCCTTGTACAGCTTCAACCGCACCCAGCCGTTGACCGTGGCCTGGGAAGCGTCGATCATGCCTTGCAGCATCAGACGCTCCGGGCTCCACCAGTAGCCGGTGTAGACCAGCTTGGCGTACTTGGGCATCAGTTCGTCCTTCAGATGGGCCACTTCGCGGTCCAGGGTGATGGATTCGATCGCGCGGTGCGCCTTCAACATGATGGAGCCGCCCGGGGTTTCGTAGCAGCCGCGGGACTTCATGCCCACATAGCGGTTTTCCACGATGTCCAGCCGGCCGATGCCGTGCTTGCCGCCCAGGCGGTTCAGCTCGGTCAGCACCTGGGCCGGGCTCATCGCCACACCGTTGATCGCGGTGATGTCGCCCTTCTCATAGCTCAGCTCGATGTATTCGGCCTGATCCGGCGCGTTCTCCGGGCTCACCGTCCACAACCACATATCTTCTTCCGGCTCCGCCGCCGGGTCTTCCAGCACCGTGCCTTCATAGGAGATGTGCAGCAGGTTGGCGTCCATCGAATACGGGCTGCCGCCGTTCTTCTTCTTGCTGATGTCGATGCCGTGGGTTTCCGCGTAGTTCAGCAGTTTTTCCCGCGACAGCAGATCCCATTCCCGCCACGGCGCGATCACCTTGACGTCCGGCTTCAGCGCGTAATAGCCCAGCTCGAAGCGCACCTGATCGTTGCCCTTGCCGGTGGCGCCGTGCGACACCGCGTCGGCGCCCACCTGATTGGCGATCTCGATCTGGCGCTTGGCGATCAGCGGCCGCGCGATCGAGGTGCCCAGCAGGTATTCGCCTTCGTAAACGGCGTTGGCGCGGAACATCGGGAACACGAAATCGCGGACAAATTCCTCGCGCAGATCGTCAATGAAGATGTTTTCCGGCTTGATGCCCAGCGACACCGCCTTCTTGCGCGCCGGTTCCACTTCTTCGCCCTGGCCGATGTCGGCGGTGAAGGTCACCACCTCGCATTGATAGGTATCCTGCAGCCACTTGAGAATTACCGAAGTATCCAGACCGCCGGAGTAAGCCAGTACCACTTTCTTGATGTCAGACATTTTGTATTCTTTCAAATCCATTGATTGCCGGATCCGGCCCGCGCCTGGCGCGGCCTTGCCGAATCGCGTAAACGGCGGGCTCGCCCGCGTCGTCAGTTCAGTCGTAGCGCTGGCCCAGCAGCAGGAACTCGATCAGCGCCTTCTGCACGTGCATGCGGTTTTCCGCCTCGTCCCAGACCACGCTCTGCGGCCCGTCTATCACCGCGGCGGCCACTTCCTCGCCCCGGTGCGCCGGCAAACAGTGCATGAACAAGGCGTCCGGCTTGGCCAGCTTCATCAGCTCCGGCGTCACTTGGTAGTCGCGGAAGGCTTCCAGCCGCGCTTCCTTCTCCGCCTCGAAACCCATGCTGGTGAACACATCGGTGGTCACCAGGTCCGCGCCTGTCGCCGCATGGCTGGCGTTGTGGCTGGGTTCGAAGTGCTCGGGGCCGTAATGCTGGCCGTCCAAGGCCTTGAGCTCGAAGCCCACCGGCGTCGCCACCTTGAGCTTGAAGCCCAGGATGCGAGCCGCCTGCAGCCAGGTGCGGCAGACATTGTTGCCGTCGCCTATCCAGGCCACGGTCTTGCCCTTGATCGAGCCGCGCTGCTCGATATAGGTGAAGATGTCCGCCAGAATCTGGCACGGGTGGTATTCGTTGGTCAGGCCGTTGATCACCGGCACCTTGGAATGCGCGGCCAGCCGCTGCACCAGCGCCTGCTCATAGGTGCGGATCATGATGATGTCGCTCATCCGGGACAGCACGCGGGCGGTGTCCTCGATGGGCTCGCCGCGGCCCATCTGCGAGCTTTGCGAGTCCAGGAACATCGCGTGGCCGCCCAGTTGCGCCATGCCCGCTTCGAAAGAAACGCGGGTGCGGGTGGAGTTTTTCTCGAACACCATGGACATCACCTTGCCGACGAGCGGCTGGTACAGCTGACCGTCGCTACGTCGTCGTTTCAGGACCTTGCTGCGCTCGAAGAGATGGCGGTATTCCTCGTGGGTCAGGTCGCTGAATTGCAAGTAATGCCTAGGGGACGTCATGGTGCTCCATTTCAAAAAAAAAGCCACCGCGCGTTCGACACCGTTTCAGTGTCCTTCATGCGCGATGGCACATTACTACACGCTGGTCTCAAGTCATTCACAGGCGTCGCAAGCATGCCTACGCAAAGCGCATGATTTACATAATTGCGACAAGACTTATATTTATCGGAAATCAGCCTGTCTGACAAGCATTCATTTGAACAAGGCGCGTCCAGGCAGTTGCGCCAGCTCCCCTTCTTTGAGCACTCGCAGCAAAAACTCGCCGCCATCCTCGGCCAAACCGTGCATTTCTATGGATTTCTGGGTTTTTTGCAGCCGCGCCAAATACGCGAGAATGGTGTCGTCTATCACCTGGCCGGGCACCAGCACCGGAATGCCGGGCGGATACGGCACGATCTGGTCGCAGCAGACCCGTCCGACCAGGGCCGCGTTGGGGCGGCCGTCGTCGTCCAGCAGCGGCAAGCGCTCGCCGGCCTCGTAAAAAGCGTCGCGCGGCAAGCTGGCCAGACGGGAGAAACGCGGAATCTCCGGCATCCTTCCCAGCGGTCGCGGCGGACGCTTTTCCTTGGCCAACCGCAGCATGGCGTCATAAAGCCGCGACACCTTGCTGCGGGTGGTGCCCAGGGTCAGCAGCAGGGTGATGGTGCTGAACGTGGATTTCTCCACCTGGATGTTGTAGCGCTCGAACAGCGCCTGCTGCAATTCGTCCGCGGTGAAGCCGGACTGGGTGATGTCCACGGTCAGCTTGGTCGGGTCCAGCTGGATGCCGTCCTCCCTCACCTCCTCCGGCAATAGGTCCGACAGTTCCAGCACCCGGAAAGCGCCGGTGGAGTTGATCTTGTCGCGCAACTCCTGCGCCAGCTTCAGCGTGCGGTCCAGCAGCCGGTAGCCCTCCATCACCGCCTGTTTGCGCGCCACGTCCAGGCTGGCGATCAGGTTGTACTGCGGGCTGGTCGACGCGTGCATATTGAAGTTCTCGCGGAACAGATGCGCGTCGAAGCCGGGGTCGTTGACGTGAATCATGCTGGCCTGGGAGAACGCCGACAGCACCTTGTGCGTGCTCTGGGTCACATAGTCGGCGCCGGACTCCAGCGCCGTCGGCCGGAACGCCGGGTGGAAACGGGCGAAGCCGTACCAGGCCTCGTCGACGATGACCTTGATGCCCTGCTCGTGCGCGGCTTCGATGATGGGCTTCAGATCGTAACGCAGGCCGTCATAGGTGCAGGAAGTCAGGATCAGCACCCGCGCGTCGGGGTTGGCGTCGATCGCGGCGAAGATGGTTTCCTTGGGCACCGGTCCGAAAATGCCGAACTGCTTGTTGATCGAGGAATCCAGATACACCGGCAGCGCGCCGGACAGGATCACGCCGTGATGCACCGATTTGTGACAATTGCGGTCCAGCAGCAGCTTGTCGCCGGGCGCCAGCAAGGTCTGGAAGATCACCTTGTTGGAGGTGGAGGTGCCGTTGGTGGCGAAGTAGGTGCGCTTGGCGCCGAAGGCCTTGGCCGCCAGCATCTGCGCCTCCTCTATCACCCCGGTGGGGTGCAGCAGCGAATCCAGCATCGGCACCGACACCGACAGGTCGGCGCGCAGCATGCTCTCGCCGACGAAGTCGTGAAAATCGCCGACCCAGGGGCTGCCTTTCAAGGAATCGCCGCCGGAATGGCCCGGCGTGTGCCAGGAATCCTTGGCCATGCGCACGTATTGCTTGAGCTTGTCGTAGAACGGCGTCGCGGACTTTTCCGCCAGCTCCGCCGACAAAATGCGGAACCAGCCGTGGAAATCCAGCTCGTCGCGATAGAAATAGCCGTCCACCGCGTGGCTGGCCAGGTCTTCCACCAGCGCGCGCTCGTCGTCGTCGAACAATAAGACATACAGCGAAATTTCCGGACGGAAGGCGCTGATGCGGTTGGCCAGCTGCGCCGCCGCCTGACTGACGCCCTTCTCCTGCAACTGCTTGTCCACCAGCACCACCTGGACGTCGCCGTCTCGGGCGATCTGATCCAACGCGTCCTGACTGCGCGCGACGCCGACGAAAGTCAGGCCGTAGGGGTTTTCCAGCCGCACAGCGGCGGCGCCCAGTCCGGCCAGCACATCGGCCTGCCATTTGGCATCGTCGCTGACCACCAGCACTCGGCTAACGGGTGTCATGATCGGGTTTCTCCTGTTGATATTGCTTTGCGCTGTTATTGATGGATTTGTCTGCCTAAGTCGCTCGCGCAATTTCGCTTGTTTTTATATTTGCCTATCCTATCCACATCCGCGCGTCGCCGTCATTTTGCAGTCGCACATCAGGATTTCCCCATATTCGACGCCCGGCTTGGCGCGGCCAGACAAGGCCGCCCCCTTGCGGTACAATCGCCGCCATGCTGACCCCTGCTGAAAAAGACGCGATTCGCGACCATTACCGGACCATAGCCGACAACTTGCCGGGCTTCCGCCCGCGCGCCGCGCAACGCCGCATGCTGGCGGAGATCGCCAACGCGCTGTCGCGCAGCAAGGACAAGGAAGGCGACGACTGGCCGGAGCGCGCCGGCGAAAGCATCGCCGTGATCGAAGGCCCCACCGGGGTCGGCAAAAGCCTGGCCTATCTGCTGGCCGGCGGCGTGATGGCCAAATCCCGCGCCAAGAAGCTGGTGGTCACCAGCGCCACCGTCGCCCTGCAAGAGCAGCTGGTCAACCGCGACCTGCCCTTCGTCGTCGAAAACAGCGGCCTGCCGCTGACCTTCGCCCTGGCCAAGGGCCGCGGCCGCTATCTGTGTCCGCAGCGCATTTACGCGCTGACCGCCGAGAACGCCCAAGGCCAGCTGCTGGACCTGGACCCGACGCTGGCGCTATGGGACCGCAAGCCGGAAGCCGGCGAAATCGAAACCCTGCGCCAGCTGGCCGACGCCTTCTATTACCGCCGCTGGAACGGCGACCGCGACGCCTGGGAAAGCGTGATAGAGGACGGCCTGTGGTCGCGCGTCACCAACGACCGCCACGGCTGTTTGAAAGCCGCCTGTCCCAACCGGCCGGAATGCCCGTTCTATCTGGCGCGCGACGTGCTGGAAAACGTGGACGTGGTGGTGGCCAACCACGACCTGATGCTGGCCGACGTGTCCATGGGCGGCGGCGTCATCCTGCCGGCGCCGGAAGAAAGTTACTACTGTATCGACGAGGCGCACCACCTGGCCAAAAAGGCGGTTAACCAGTTTTCCGCCGAACATTCGCTGGCTCAGGCCATGTCCTGGCTGGACAAAGTGGCCGCCGCCGCCATCCGCGTGGAGGCGCTGACAGACAAGGTGGACATCGTCAGCCAGGCGATAGAAGCCGCCAGCGCCTGCTCCGAAACGCTGACCGAGTGGCTGTGGCTGCTGGAGGGCGAAGACGCGCTGGCCGCCTCCAGCGACAATCTGGAGCCCACCTGGCTGATAGAGGACGGCGTGCTGCCGGAACGCTTCCAGGGCCCCACCGCCAATATGGCCACCTCGGCCCGCTCGCTGTTCAAACAGCTGAGCCTGCTGACCGACGCGCTGGGCGAGGCGCGCAAGGACAAGGGCGGCGAAGCGGCGCAAGTCGACAAGACCGCCTCCGACCTGGGCTTTCTGACCGCGCGCGCCGAACAACTGCTGGCGGTGTGGGAGTTGTTTGAAAAAGAAACCGAGCCCGCCAGCCCGCCCATCGCCAAATGGATCACCCGCCGCGCCGAGGGCAAGGGCGATTACCTGTTCTCCGCCTCGCCGGTCAGCGCCGCCGCCAGCCTGGCCGCCACGCTGTGGCGCCGCGCCGCCGGCGCCATCCTGACCTCGGCCACGCTGCGCTCGCTGGGCGAATTCGACCTGCTGCTGTCGCAGACCGGCCTGAAATGGATGCCGGAAGTCAGCTGCGTGGCGCTGGACTCCCCTTTCAATTTCGACGAGCAGGGCGAGCTGTATCTGCCGCCGATGCTGGCCAGCCCCAAGGACGCCGGCGGCCATACCCGCGAAATCGTGGAATGGCTGCCCAAGCTGATCGATGTGAAAGAACCGGTCGGCACCCTGGTGCTGTTCTCCTCCCGCAAACAAATGCAGGAGGTCGCCGCCGGCCTGCCGGCCGCGCTGCGCGAGCGGCTGCTGATTCAGGGCGAAATCCCCAAGAGCCTGCTGATAGAACAGCACCATCAGCGGCTGAAACAGAGCGAACCCAGCGTGATCTTCGGCCTGGATTCCTTCTCCGAAGGCCTGGACCTGCCCGGCGAAAGCTGCGTGCACGTGATTATTGCCAAACTGCCGTTCGCAATGCCGGACGATCCGGTGGGCAAAACCCTGTCGCGCTGGATAGAGAAACGCGGCGGCAATCCCTTCATCGAGATCACGGTGCCGGAAGCTTCGATCAAGCTGGTCCAGGCCGTGGGCCGGCTGATCCGCACCGAACGCGACTACGGCCGCGTCACCATTCTGGACAACCGCTTGCAAAAACAAAGCTACGGCAAGCGGCTGCTCGCCTCGCTGCCGCCATTCAAGCGCATCTGATTTTCGGGTAAAATGCTAAATATTCAGCAACAAACAAAACGCCTGAACATAAAACGCCAAGCGCAAATCGCTTAGCAGACGATAAAAAACAGGCTAAACCAAAAGCAAACACTCCGGTCCACCGCCATGATCTGCAATCCATACGAAATAGTCATCCAGGGCATCACTTCCGAGGGGCGCACCTTCCGCCCCAGCGACTGGGCCGAACGCCTGGCCGGCATCCTAGCCTCCTTCGACGATCAGAAACTGCACTACCACGCCCATGTCCGCCCGATGATGCTGGACGGCGTGCGCTGCGTGGCGGTGGACAAAAAACTGGAGAAAATCAGCCCGCAGGTGTTTTGCTTTCTGATGGACTTCGCCAAGGACAACGATCTGCGCATCGTCGATTGCCGCACCCTGCTGGACGAGGTCTACCCCAATCAATTCTTGGCGTAATTGCAACACTACCCCTGTCCGAATTGTCTTGATGCAACATCATTGCAACACCCACGTCATATTTTGTGGCTAAACTAAGACATGTGTTGTGGCGATACCGCACTTATCTACTATAGATATTGCAGGTCCGCCAGCTTCGGCACCTGACTTTAGTAAAGCAAAAACTGACTTGGAGCATTCAAGATGCAAAAGAAAAATCTGGCAGCCCTGCTTGCCGCAATGTTCGCCTTGCCCGTTGTCGCCCACGCTGACGTAACCATCTACGGTTTCCTCAGCGGCGGCATCGAATCGAGCAAAGCCACCGGTTCCGGCGGCAGCGAATACAGCAGCCGCACCCGCATCGTCGACCACAACTCCCGCATCGGCTTCAAGGGCTTTGAAGACATCGGCGGCGGCACCAAAGCGATCTGGCAGGTGGAAAACAGCCTGCGCAACTTCGAACAAGGCGGCACCAACGACAAAGGTCAGAGCGCGACCTTCGCCACCCGCAACACCTTCATCGGCCTCGACAACGGCGATTTCGGCCGCGTGCTGCTGGGCCAACACGACTCCGCCTACAAGATGTTCACCGGCAGCAGCAACAGCGCGCTGGGCACCGACCTGATGGTCAACACCACCGCCGACAACTTCGGCAGCAGCTCGGTCAACAGCCGCGGCGAAGCGCGTATGGCCAACTCGGTTCACTACTTCTCCCCGAGCTGGGCCGGCTTCAAGCTGGGCGCGTCCTGGGGCGTGGACGAGAGCCGCGTATCCGGCAACGACTCCAAACGCATCTCCCTGGGCCTGGGCTACACCTGGCAAGGCCTGAACCTGGCCGCCGCCTGGGATCGCCAGTACGATACGGCCGTTATCGCCAACAGCAACTCGTACAACAACTCCAGCCCGGCGGTACTGTCGCTGAACTCCGGCAAGAACGTCACCTTCTACGGCCTGGCCGCCAGCTATAAGTTCGACACCGGCACCTTCGTCGGCGGCAACTACGAGTGGGGCACCTACGACCAGGTAGGCGGCGGCCAAGTTAAGCAAGACGACTGGCTGATCGCTCTGGGTCAGGACTTCGGCGCGGCTTCGGTCAAGCTGTCCTACGGCCAGCTGGGCACGCTGAAGAACACCTCCGCCGGCGTTAACGGCGACGACTTCAAGGCCAAGCAATGGACTCTGGGCGGCACTTACAACCTGTCCAAAACCACCCAAGTACTGGCTTACTACACCAAGATCAGCAACAACGCCAAGGCCAAAGCCAACTTCGCCAACAACCCGGTATACGATAGCAATCTGGGCGCCAGCAACGCTTCGTTGACCGCCGGCAACGACCCGCAAGCCTTCGGCGTAGGCTTCAAGATCGCCTTCTGATCCTGAACGACTGCCGTTCCAATCACGCCGCCGGCCCTGCCGGCGGCGTTTTTCATTTGCTCAGGCTGGCGCGCAAGGCCTCGATCGCGTAACGCACTTTGGCCGGCTGAATGTCGCGGCGCGGCGTCACCGCGTAAATCGCCAGCGGCGGCAAGCTCCACTCCGGCAATACTCGCAATAAGCGGCCGTCGGCCAGTTCCTGGCGTATCTCCGGCTCCGGCTGCACCGCCACCCCCATGCCGGCCAGCACGAACTGGCGCGCGGCGACGATATTGTTGCTGACCAGGCGCGCGTCCGGCTCGGCGGTGAAGCGGCTGCCGTCCGCATGCTCGAAGGCCAGCCAACCCAGCTTGCGATCCGACAAAGCCACCCACTGCAGCGCGGACAATTGCTCCGGCCGCGTGATCGCCGGCTGACGCGCGAGATAAGCCGGCGACGCGCACAGCACATTGGGCCAATCCGCGAGGTGGCGCGCCACCAGGCTGGAGTCCTTGAGCACGCCGGCGCGCAAAGCCAGATCGATGCGGTTGTCCACCAGATCTATCATTTCATCGTGGAAGAACAAACGCAGCTTCAGGCCCGAGTGCGCGCTCAGCAGCGGCGTCAGCGCCTCGCTCAACAGCGCGCCGGCAAAACCGGTGGGCGCGGCGATGCGCAGCTCGCCCACCGGCGCGTCGCGCAGCTCCAGCAAGCGCTGTTCGGCCAGCTGCGCCGCGGCCAGCATATCGGCGCAGCCCTGATAGAACAGACTGCCGGCCTCGGTCAGCGTCAGCTTGCGGGTAGTCCGGTGCAACAGGCTGACGCCGTGCTGCTGCTCCAGCTTGCTGATGTGCTGGCTGACCGCCGACGGCGTCATGCCCAGTTCGCGCGCCGCGCCGTTCATCGAGCCCTTGTCCACCACCATGGCGAAGACCGCCATCCGTCTCAATGCATCCATTATTAAGCTTATCTAAACTATCAATCTTATTTTTGCCGGATTATCGCTCTATAATCAAGCTGCTATTCTGAACGCCATCAAACTTCATCACGTTTATCGCGAAAAGGAATCCCCATGAAAATCGCTCTGATCGGCGCCAGCGGCTTTGTCGGCTCGGCCATCTTGCAAGAACTGCTGGCCCGCAATCATCAAGTCAGCGCCATCGTCACCACTCTGTCCAAGCTGCCGCAACACCCGCAGCTGAGCGGCGTGGCCGCCGACGCCTACCAGGCCGGCCAGATCGCCGCCGCCGTGGCCGGCCACGACGCCGTGGTCAGCGCCTTCAATCCCGGCTGGGACAAGGCCGACATCCAGGCGCTGGCCGTCAAGGGCCACGACGCCATCGTCGCCGGCGTCAAGCAGGCGGGCGTCAAGCGCTTCCTGGAAGTGGGCGGCGCCGGCAGCCTGGAAGTGGCGCCCGGCGTGCAATTGGTGGACACCCCGGAATTCCCGGCGGAATGGAAGGAAGGCGCACTGGGCGTGCGCGAGGCGCTGCGCCGCCTGCGCGAAGAAACCGCGCTGGACTGGACCTTCGTCTCCCCGCCGGCCTTCCTCCACCCGGGCGAACGCAGCGGCAAATACCGGCTGGGCGGCGATCAGCTGCTGTTCAACGGCGACAAGCCGGCCGATATCAGCGTGGAAGACCTGGCCGTGGCCATCGTCGACGAACTGGAAAAACCGCAGCATCTGCGCCGCCGCTTCACCGCCGCCGCAGTCTAAGAACGTGTTTACGATCTCGCGAGCTAGGGCGAGGCAAGGCGAAAGCGGAGTGTACGCGTGGTACATGAGCATTTCGAAAGGGTACTCACCGTGTCACGTCTCACGACGCGCAGCAGATCGTAAACAGGTTCTAAGCTCCAAGCCCGGCTCGCCCGGGCTTTTTCACGCCCCATTCCCCTCCCCGGCCTGCCCCAAGGGCCTTCCGCCCGCCCGGTTCATGCCGTCCGAATGCGAAGCGGTTTCAACTCGTCGAATCCCCGACGCAACTTAGTCCTGACTCTATAATTCTAAATTGACAGCCGTCGCCGGCTTGTCTAGATTGCCCGGCTGCCGCAAGATGGCGAGGCGCAGGCCGGCCCTCGCGCCAAAGCCGTGCGAAACCATGACAACGACAATAATAAGGACGGTCCAGGCCGTCCGGACAACAACCCGCTTAGCGGGACACAGCCCTTAAAGAGAAGCATTATGGCCATCAGTGTTTTTGATTTGTTCAAGATAGGCATCGGCCCGTCCAGCTCCCACACGGTTGGACCGATGCGCGCCGCGCGCCAATTCATCGCCCGGCTGGAAAAAGACGAGTTGCTGGCTCAGACCGCCAGCGTGCGCGCCGAAATGTTCGGCTCGCTGGGCGCCACCGGCAAGGGCCACGGCACCGACGTCGCGGTCTTGCTGGGCCTGCAGGGCGAACAGCCCGACCTGGTGGACACCGACGCGGTGGACGGCATGCTGGCCGCCATCCGCGCCGACAAGTCCGTCGCCCTGCTGGGCAAGCAGACCGTGCCCTTCGTCGAAGGCGAACACCTGATTCTGCACAAGAAAAAAACCCTGCCCTACCACCCCAACGGCATGATTTTTGAAGCCTTCGACGCCAGCGGCGCCAGCCTGTCCAAGCGCGCTTATTACTCGGTGGGCGGCGGCTTTGTGGTTGATGAAGCCGCTATCGACGCCGGCTTCGTGCCGCCGGGCGTCACCGAGCTCAAGCACCCGTTCAAGAGCGCGGCGGAATTGCTGGCCTTGTGTCAGCGCCACGGCAAGTCCATCAGCCAGATCATGCTGGAGAACGAGCTGGCCTGGCGCAGCGAGGAACAAGTGCGCGCCGAGCTGCTGAAGATCTGGCAAGTGATGCAGGACTGCGTCAAGCGCGGCTGCGAGCGCGAAGGCATCCTGCCCGGCGGCATGAAGGTGAAGCGCCGCGCCGCCGACATGCACCGCAAGCTGCTGGCCTCGCCCGAGGCGGCGCTGCGCGACCCGCTGACGGTGATGGACTGGGTCAATCTGTACGCGCTGGCGGTGAACGAGGAAAACGCCGGCGGCGGCCGCGTGGTCACCGCGCCCACCAACGGCGCGGCCGGCATCATCCCGGCGGTGATGCACTATTACGCCCGCTTCGTGCCCGGCGCCAGCGACGACGGCATCGTGCGCTTCCTGCTCACCGCCGGCGCCATCGGCGTGCTGTTCAAGCTCAACGCCTCCATCTCCGGCGCCGAAGTGGGCTGCCAGGGCGAAGTGGGCTCGGCCTGCTCGATGGCCGCGGGCGCCTTGGCCGAAGTACTGGGCGGCACCCCGGAACAGGTGGAAAACGCCGCCGAGATCGGCATGGAGCACAATCTGGGCCTGACCTGCGATCCGGTGGGCGGCCTGGTGCAAGTGCCCTGCATCGAACGCAACGCCATGGCCTCGGTCAAGGCCATCAACGCGGCGCGCATGGCGCTGCGCGGCGACGGCCAGCACTTCGTGTCGCTGGACCGGGTGATCAAGACCATGCGCGACACCGGCATGGACATGAGCACCAAGTACAAGGAAACCGCGCGCGGCGGCCTGGCCATCAATGTCATCGAAGTGCCGGTGAATATTGTTGAGTGCTGAGCCGCAGGCCTGTTAGCATCAAAGCCGATGGCGCTAGCGCCGTCGGCTTTTTTTACGACCTCATCCCGCGAAATCCGAACCAGCCATGCATCACATCGCCACCGCCAGACTGCAACTGCGTCCGCTGCACGCCAGCGACGCCCCCTTCATGCTCAAGCTGCTGAACGAGCCGGCCTTCATCGCCAATATCGGCGACAAGGACGCCCACGATCTGCTCGGCGCGCTGCGCTATATCGAGGAAGGCCCGCAAACCAGCTATCGCAAGCACGGCCACGGCCTCTTGCTGGTGGAACGGCTCGACGACGGCGCTCCGGTCGGCATCTGCGGCCTGGTCAAGCGCGACGGCCTGGACTATCCGGACATCGGCTACGCCTTCCTGGAGCAATACTGGGGCTGCGGCTACGCCAGCGAAGCCGCGCTGGCCGCCATAGAACACGGCCGCGGGCAACTGGGCCACGCGGTGGTGGTGGGCATCACCGCGCCGCACAACCTGGCGTCCATCCGCGTGCTGGAGAAAATCGGCCTGCTTTATCAGGGCCGGATCGAGCTGCCCGGCATCGACGGCGACAGCTGTTACTTCGTGCCGCCGGCCCTGTTCAAAGATCAGCCCGCCTGAGCAGGTGCCGCCGGCCGCAGCCAGCGCCGGCACAGCAACACGCCCAGCGCGGCGGCGGCCGTCGACATCGCGAACGTCGTCGCCATGCCGCCGTGCGGCCACACCAGCCCGCCGATCAGGCCGCCGGCGCTGCCGCCGACGCCGAAGGAGGCGATGATGTACAGACCCTGGGCGCGGCCGTGGTGATGTGGGTCGAACATGCGGTGGATCAAGCCCACCGAGGCGGCGTGGTGCAGGCCGAAAGTCAGCGCGTGCAGCAGCTGCGCGCTTATCGCCACCCAGGCCAGCTCGGCCGCGGCGGCGATCAAGGCGAAACGCAGCGCCGCCGCCAATAGCGACGCCAGCATCAGCGTTTCCAAACGCGCGCGCGCCATGATCTTGGGCATCAGCAGGAATACCGCCACCTCGCTGACCACGCCCAGCCCCCACAGCATGCCGATCGCGCCTTGCTCATAACCCGCCTGCTTCAGGCCGATGGAGAAAAAAGTGTAGTAAGGGCCGTGGGCGAAGGCCATCAGGAAGCAGCAGCCGAACAAGGCCATCACCTCCGGCCGCCGCAGCGTGGCCGCTATCGGCGCCGACGGTCCGCTCTTGCGCTCGGCGGCCACTTCCGGCACCCGCCAGGCCGCCGCGGCCACCAGGGCCAGCAGCGCGCACAGCGCCCAGGGCAGATTGCCAATGCCGATGCCGTCCAGCAGCAGGCCGCCGCTCATCGCCAGACAGACGAAGCCTATCGAGCCCCAGACCCGCACCCGGCTGTAACGCCCCGGCTGCGCGCGCGTCAGGTGGGCGGTGCTGGCCTCCACCAGCGGCAGCGCCGCCGCCCAGAAGAAGTGGGACACCGCCAGGCTGACGAACACCCACCAGAAAGCGCGGTCCAGTCCCACCAGCAGGAAGGCCGCCGCCGACAACAGCGACGTCGTCAGAATGATGGCGCGCCGGCGGCCGCGGCGGTCCGCCAGCCAGCCCCAAAAGCCGGGCGCCACGATGCGCGCCAGCGTGGACAAGGCCATCAGCACCGAGATCTGCCAGGCGGAGAAGGACAGCGATTGCAGATAGAGCCCCCAGAACGGACTGAACAGGCCCTGGAAGGCGAAATAACTGAAATAGAACAGGCTGAACGGCAGCAGGGATACGGCGGGTGACGCGGAAGACGACATGATCTGAAGCTCGGCCCTTGACGGGTTTCTGGTTGAAAACGTAAAACGGCGCGCGGCAAGCGCGCGCTCAGAACTGCCCTTTGAACTTGCCGATCTCCCGCCGCGCCTTCTTGGTGGGACGACCCTCGCCGTGCGGGAAACTGGCGCGCTCCGCCTTCAACAGCAGCACCTGCTCTTCACGGGCGCGCTGAGAAGCCTCGTCCTCGCGGTAGAGCAGCCGCGCCTCCTGCGCCGGCCGGCGCTGGGTGCTCAGCGCCAGCACCTCGACGCGGTATTCCAGCTGATGGATGCGCATCACCAGCTGGTCCCCCTCCTTGACCACCCGCGACGCCTTGACCCGGTCGCCGTTGACCTGCACCCGCCCCAGCTCCAGCGCCTCGTGCGCCAGCTGCCGGGTCTTGAAGAAACGGGCGGCCCACAGCCATTTGTCGAGACGGACCTTGCCGTCGTCCTCGCCTGAGGCCGCCATCAGAGCACGCTCCATTCGGCGGCGGCCAGGCCCTCCAGCTTCAGGCTGAGCCGGTCGCCGGAACGCACCGCGGCCACGCCCTCCGGCGTGCCGGTATAAATCAGATCGCCGGCCTGCAGGCCGTAGATCCGCGACAGATAGGCGATGACGGCGGCCACCGGAAACAGCATCAGGCCGGTGTCGCCCTGCTGGCGCAGCTCGCCGTTGACGCGCAATTCGAAGCTCAGCCGCTGCGGATCGGCCACCTGCTCCGCCGGCGCCAAACGAGACAGGCAGGCGGCGGTGGGAAAGCCCTTGGCCTTGGTCCAGGGCTGCCCCTTGCTCTTGGCCGCCGATTGCACGTCGCGCGCCGTCATGTCCAGACCGATGCCGTAGCCGGCCACATGGCCGAGCGCTTCGGACTCCGCAATGTCGCGGCCGCCCTTGCCTATCAGCAGCACCAGTTCGCACTCATGGTGAACGTCGCGGGAATAGTCGGGCAAACGCAGGAGCTCGCCCTCTCCGGCCAGCGCCGACGTCGGTTTCAGGAACACCAGCGGCTCGTCCTCCAGCGGGTTGTTCAATTCCGCCGCGTGGGCGGCGTAATTGCGCCCGATGCAGAAGATATTGCCCACCGCGACCTCTTGATCGCCCAAGCGCGCCTTGAATGCCGTCATGACCATCCTTTCCCGTTCTGTTCAACGCCAAGCTTACCAGCTCGCGATTATCCCATAATTTCCACCCCCCCGGCATGCCAGGCCGAAAGGACAGCTAGGCAGATTGTGCACTGCGGCAACAAGATGCGGCTTTCGACGCGCCTTATCGTCCTCCTCCCGGTGAAAATGTCATGCAACCCTGTTACAGTCATGGCGTACCTTGCGACCGCACACTTTGTTACACGGTCCAATGCAGGAAAGCTTCGATAACGCTTCGGCACGTTTCAGGAGACAGCTTTGACCCAAGAAAGTACAAACCCGCTGGATAGTTTCTTCGCCAGCCTATCCGAGGCCAACCAACAATGGATGCAGCAGTTCGTCAACAACCTGCCGCTGCCGCCGCAACCTGGAAATGCTGAACTGCCGCTGGCCAACGCCTGGGGCGCCATGCTCAGCAACGCCGGCCAGCTGTTCGCCTGGCAAAGCAGCTTGTATCAGCAGCAGATGAATCTGTGGTCGCAATTCCTGGGCCAGGCGCCCGCCAACGGCGACGCCTCGGCGAAAAAGGGCGATCGCCGCTTCGCCTCGCCGGAATGGGATGAACACCCGTTCTACCATTTCCTCAAGCAAGGCTATCTGCTCACCAGCAAATGGATGACCGAGCTGGTGGACAACGCCCAGCTGGAGGAAGAAGCCAAGGACAAGCTGGCCTTCGCCACCCGCCAATACCTGGACGCGGTCTCCCCCAGCAACTTCATGCTGACCAACCCGGACGTGATGAAACGGGCAATAGAGACCAAGGGCGAAAGCCTGGTCGACGGCATGAAGAACATGCTGGAGGATTTCCAGAAGGGCCATATCTCGATGTCGGACGAGAGCCAGTTCGAGATCGGCAAGAACATCGTGGTCACCCCGGGCGAGGTGGTGTTCCGCAATGAATTGATCGAACTGATCCAGTACACCCCCACCACCGGCCAGGTCTATGAAAAACCGCTGCTGATCGTGCCGCCCTGCATCAACAAGTACTACCTGATGGATTTGCAGCCGGACAACTCCATGGTCCGTCACTTCGTCGCCCAGGGTTACCGCGTGTTCCTGATCAGCTGGCGCTCGGCGGAACCGGAGATGAAGCATTTCACCTGGGAAAGCTATATCGAGAAAGGCGTGATCGCCGCGGCGGAAACCGTGCGCAAGATCAGCAAGCAGGACAGCATGAACGCGCTGGGCTTCTGTGTCGGCGGCGTGATCCTGACCACCACCCAGTGCGTGCTGCAGGCGCGCGGACTCAAATACTTCGACTCCACCACCTTCATGACCTCGCTGATAGATCACGCCGAGCCGGGCGAGATCTCCTACTTCATCGACGAGAACCTGGTGGCCAGCCGCGAAGCCAAGATCGCCGCCGGCGGCATCATCAGCGGCAAGGAGATAGGCCGCACCTTCGCCAGCCTGCGCGCCAACGATCTGGTGTGGAACTACGTGGTCAACAACTATCTGCTGGGCAAGACGCCGGCGCCGTTCGACCTGCTCTACTGGAACAACGACGCGGTGGACCTGCCGCTGCCGATGCACACCTTCATGCTGCGCCAGTTCTACATGAACAACGCGCTGACCAAGCCGGGTTCCATCACCCTGTGCGGCGTGCCCATCGACGTTTCCAAGATCGACATCCCTGTCTACATCTTCGCCGCGCGCGAAGATCACATCGTGTTGTGGAGCTCCGCCTACTCCGGCATCCACTACCTGACCGGCGCGCCGTCGCGGCGCTTCGTGCTGGGCGCCTCCGGCCATATCGCCGGTTCGATCAACCCGGTGACCAAGGACAAGCGCAATTACTGGGTCAACGACGCCCAGCCCCAGCACGCGGACGCCTGGCTGGAAACCGCGGAAAGCCGCCCCGGCAGCTGGTGGAAGGACTGGGACGCCTGGCTGGCCCCTCAATCCGGCAAGAAAGTCGCCGCGCCCAAGAGCCTGGGCAGCAAAGACTTCCCGCCGCTGCAAGCGGCGCCGGGCAGCTATGTGCTGGCCAAGGCCATGCCCAGCGTGGTGGCCAGCCTGCAATAAGAACCTGTTTACGATCTGCTGCGCGTCGGCGGGATGGATAGACATGGGCGTTGAAAGCCGCTTCGCAACGCTTTAGCGGCCTTCCCGCCCCGCCGCCGGCGCGCCGGCCGACACACCGACCTTCGCGGTCACATTGAAGAGAGAGACGGAGAAAAACATGGAAGTCGTGATTGTCGCAGCAACCCGCACCGCCATCGGCAGTTTCGGCGGCGCGCTGGCCAAGATCCCGGCCCCGGAACTGGGCGCCACCGTCATCAAATCCCTGCTGGCCAAAACCGGCCTGAAACCGGAAGACGTCAGCGAAGTCATTCTCGGCCAGGTGCTGACCGCCGGCAGCGGCCAGAACCCGGCGCGCCAGGCGCTGATCAAGGCCGGCCTGCCGGTCACCACCCCGGCCACCACCCTCAACGTGGTCTGCGGCTCCGGCCTGCGCGCCGTGCACCTGGGCGCCCAGGCCATCGCCAACGGCGACGCCGACATCGTCATCGCCGGCGGCCAGGAAAGCATGTCCCTGTCGCCGCACATCCTGCCCGGCTCGCGCGACGGCTTCCGCATGGGCAACGCCCAGCTGATCGACACCATGGTCAACGATGGCCTGACCGACGCCTACAACGCCTACCACATGGGCATCACCGCTGAAAACGTGGCGGAAAAGTACGGCATCGGCCGCGAAGAGCAGGACGCGCTGGCGCTGGCCTCGCAGCAACGCGCCGCCGCCGCTCAGAAAGCCGGCAAGTTCAAGGACGAAATCACCCCGGTGCTGGTGCCGCAGCGCAAGGGCGATCCGCTGGCCTTCGACAGCGACGAGTTCATCAAGCACGACGCCAGCGCCGAAGGCCTGGCCAAGCTGCGCGCCGCCTTCAAGAAGGAAGGCACCGTCACCGCCGGCAACGCTTCCGGCATCAATGACGGCGCCGCCGCGGTGCTGCTGATGTCGGCCCAGAAGGCGGACCAGCTGGGCTTGAAGCCGCTGGCCGCGATCAAGGGCTACGCGCTGACCGGCTGCGCGCCGGAAATCATGGGCATAGGCCCGGTGGCCGCCACCCGCAAGGCGCTGGACAAGGCCGGCTGGACCGTGGAGGAGCTGGATCTGGTGGAAGCCAACGAAGCCTTCGCCGCCCAGGCGCTGGGCGTGGCGCGCGAACTGGGCTGGGGCCCGGACAAGGTCAACGTCAACGGCGGCGCCATCGCGCTGGGCCACCCGATCGGCGCTTCCGGCTGCCGCGTGCTGGTCACCCTGCTGCATGAAATGCAGCGCCGCGACGCCAAGAAGGGCCTGGCCACGCTGTGCATAGGCGGCGGCATGGGCGTGGCGCTGGCGGTGGAACGGCGCTAAAACCGGTACCCGTCAATCACAAAACCCACCGGCTCCGGCCGGTGGGTTTTGTTTTGGCCGCGCCCGCCGCGGCTAGCCCGAGCGCCCGTTGTCGCCGTGCTGGCGCAGAAAGTCCATGTTCAACTCCAGCGGCGCGCCCAGCCACATGGCGAAGTCGCTGTGGTCCTCGACATCGTCGCCGGTCAGCGGATGCAGCAGCACGCTCAGCCCTTCCCGGTTCAGCATCAGCCACGGTACGATCTCGCCGAACAAGGCCGGCGCGAAGGCGATCTGATACGCGCCCACCGGGTGCGGCCCGTAAGCCTGCTCTCGCCAGCGCCCCAACTCCACGGCAAAGCGCTGCGCCACCGCCTCGCGCAGCCGCCGCGCCGCGGCTTGCTGCGCCGCGTCGAAATACACATGGGCGTGATAGCCCGTCGCCTCGATGACCTGTTGCATCGCCTGTCCCCCGCCCCCGCCGCGTTCACGGCGGCTGGCCCCGAATAAAGCCGGTAAAGCTATCGTCTCCGCCGAAAAAAATCAACAAGCATATTTTGGCGGCGCGCGCCTGCCCTTGATCCGCAAGCAATCCGCGCCAAACAAAAACCTCCTGGCCGCAAAGGCAGGAGGTTTGGGCGATTGGCCGGCCCGCTGGCCGGCGTAGACGGTCGGATGGACCGTGAAGGGAAACAGCGCACGGATCAAAACCAGCGAGGCGCTCAGCACATCAAGGCAGCCGCATCGCCGCGGCGCTCGCCTTAGTGAGGGACAATGATGGGCGCCCCGTCCGGCCCATGCTTCTTCTGATGTTTGGCCGCCCGCTTCTCCTTGGGCGTCATCAACGGCTGTTTTTTGGCTTCCTTGCTGCTGTGTCTTGATTTACTCATGATCAGCTCCTTGGCGTGCATCGGCGGTGCCAATGCCGGCTCCAGTATAGACCTCATCCGGGCTTGCCATGGCGATAAAATACCCATCCGGGCGTCAAGGCCAGAGCGGCGGTTCCAATCGTCTTTTAAATGGTTCAATCAATACTTACACCTGAAACAAAGTCGCCGCCAAGGCCGGGATCGCCACGGCGAAACCCTCTGGCCCCAGTTGGCGAAAATGCTGCTGCGTCGCGCTAATAAAATCCTGGATGAAAGCGGGTTTTTCCCGACCATGTTTATCCTGCACGATCAGCGTGGGCGCGGGGCTGAAATCGGAGAACGGTCTTCGTATCAACGCCGGTCCGTCCCGAGTGGCGCTGCCGGACGGGCACATATTCAGGATGGAACAGCCGAATCCCGCGGAAACCGCCGCGCGCACGGTTTCATAAGAGCGCGTCCTGAAGCGCACATGAGGCTGACAAGGCGATATCGCGAACAAGGCCAGCAAATACGCCGCCGTCTGCGGCAAATCCAGCAATACCAGCGGCCGCAGCGCTAAATCCGCCAAGGAGACCGACTCTTGTTCCGCCAGCGGGTCTTGTCTCGACAGCAAGGCATGACAGGGCACTTTGCAGATACGGCTGACCTCCTCGTCCAAGTGAAAGCCGATATCGTAGGTCACGATCAAATCCACCTCGTCGGCCGCCAGCCAGCCGCGCAATTGCGACTGATCTCCTTCCCGCAGCTGGATGTCGACTTCGCCCTGGCCCTGTATATAGCGCTTCAGCACATCCGGCATGAATAAAGCGCCAAACGGCTCAAAACAGCCAATCCGCAATTGCACGGCGCCCGGCCGCGTCAGATTGGCGATGCTGCGATTAAACGTCGACTTCGCCTCCAACATATCCTGCGCCGCCAGCATGAATTGCTTGCCCGCCGGGGTGATTTTTACGCCTCGCGCCGGGCGGCGTTCAAAAATCCGAAATCCGATTTGGTGTTCCACATGAATGATGGCGCTCAACAAGGCGGACTTGGAAATCGGTATCGACTCCGCCGCCGCCGCGATGCTGCCCGTCAACGCCACCTCATAGACATAACGGATTTGTCTAATCGAAATATTCATGGCCCCGCCCCCTCGCCGGCATTGAGCAGCTTGTTAAAAGTCCGCCGCGCTTCAGCGATACGGCCTTGAAAACAGCTTCAGAATGCTCATGCACCGTATGACCATTCCGCTTCTTCAGCCGCAACGCCTTGTCTCGCTCTCGCTCGCAAGACTTTGAACAGGCTCTTACACATAAAAACAGCGCAACTTGCCGCGAAAAATGCGTTTTTCCGCGCCGCCTCGTTTGCTTACCATCATCGCCAGGCAACACCACCGCCCAGTCATGCCATTGCGGCCACGCCGCTCCTTACCTTGGAGCTGAGTATGTCATCTATTTCTACAAATCCACTGGCGGACGCGTCCCCGCTCTGCCGGCTGAACGTGCAAACCATGACCGCCCGCTACGCCGCGGCAAGCCTTTCTCCGCTTGAAGTCGCGGACGCGGCGCTGGCCAGGGCCTCGGCGGTCCAAGACCGATACAACGCCTTCGCTTCCATCGACCGCGCCGGCGCGCTCGCCGCCGCCGCCGCGGCCGATGAGCGTTGGCGGCGGGGCCGTCCCTTGTCGCCCATCGATGGCGTGCCGGTCACGATCAAGGACATCGTCCAGGTGCAAGGCTGGAGCGTGCGCTATGGCAGCCACAGCAGCAGCGCGGCGGTTTGCGACCGCGACGCGCCGTCGGTGGCTCGCTTGCGCGCCGCCGGCGCCGTCTTGCTGGGCATGACGACAACGCCGGAATTCGGCTGGAAAGCCGTCACCGATAATCCGCTGCATGGGATTACGCGCAATCCTTGGCGACCTGAGCTGACGCCGGGCGGCTCTTCCGGCGGCGCGGCGGCGGCGGCGGCCGCCGGCGCGGGCGTATTGCACCTGGGAACGGACGGCGGCGGGTCCATTCGCATCCCGGCGGCCTTCTGCGGCCTGGTCGGACACAAGCCGAGCTTTGGCCGGGTGCCCGCCTATCCCGGCAGCGCCTTCGGCACCCTGGCGCATCTTGGTCCGATCGCGCGCTGCGTCGGCGACGTCAGCGCCATGCTGGACGCGATGAGCGGCCGCGACCTGCGCGACTGGCATCAGCCCATCGGCAACCCGCCCTCCTTCCCGCCCCTGGCGCTCAGCCGGGCCAGGGTGGCTTACTGGTCCACCCCGGCCTGCGGCCAGCTGCGGCCGGAAGTGGCCGCGGTCATGGAACAGGCCTTGAATCTGCTGCGCTCCTTGGGGGTGGAGATCCAGCCATTCGAGCTCCCCGATATCGATCTGCTCGATGTTTTCCAAAAGCACTGGTTCAGCGGCGCGGCCAACCGGCTGTCCAGGGTGGCGCCGGCCCTGCGCGGACAACTGGACCCGGGCTTTGTCGAGATAGCCGAACGCGGCCTGGCCCTGAGCGCGGCGGACTTGGTCGCGGCTCAGACCCGGCGCGCCGAGTTTGGCGCCTTCATGGACCAAACGATGAGCCGGTTCGATCTGCTGCTGGCGCCGGCCACTCCCTTGGCGGCCTTCCCCATCGCCTCGCGACAGCCGGCCGGCGATGGCGCGGCCTGGACGGAGTGGGCGGGCTTCAGCTTCCCGCTCAATCTGAGCCAGCATCCCGCCTGCGTCGTCCCCTGCGGCCTGACTCCGGACGGCAGACCGCTTGGGCTGCAATTCATCGGCGCGCGCGGGGCGGACCGGCAATTGCTGTCGCTGGCCGGCCAGTTTGAAGCGCTGGGCGCCTTTCCTCATTTATTAGACTCAGGAGCCGACGATGAGCGCTGAACCCCTATCCGCCGCCGACTGGCGCGCCCTGGCCAAGGAGCCGCCCTTGGAGCTGGGACTGTTCATTGACGGGGACTTTCACCAGGCGCGTTCCGGCCGGCGCTTCGCCAGCGTCAATCCCAGCAATGACGAAATCCTGGCCGAGCTGCCCAGCGCCGATAGCCAGGATGTGGATCTCGCCGTCAATTCCGCGCGGCGCGCGTTTCAATCCGGCGCCTGGTCCAGACGGCCGCCGCGCGAGCGTATGGCCGTGCTCAATCGGCTCGCCGATTTGATCGAACGACATCAGCGCACCTTCGCCTTGCTGGACTGCCTGGACATGGGCAAGCCGATCAGCGAGATGCTGACGGTGGACCTGCCCCTGAGCGTGCAATGCCTGCGCTTTACCGCGGAATCCATCGACAAGGTGCAGGGCACGGTGGGCGCAACCGCCCACCACATCCATAGCTTTGTGCTGCGTCAGCCCTTGGGCGTGGTGGCCTGCGTGGTGCCCTGGAATTACCCCCTGCTGATGAGCTGCTGGAAGATCGCGCCCGCGCTGGCGGCCGGCAACTCGGTGGTGCTCAAGCCGGCGGAGGAGTCTCCGCTCAGCGCTTTATGGCTGGCCAAGCTCTTCGTCGAGGCCGGCGGCCCGCCCGGGGTATTCAATGTGCTGACCGGCGACGGGCCTGGCTGCGGCCGGCCGCTGGCCTTGCATCGGGATGTCGACAAGATCGCCTTCACCGGTTCGGTGGAAGTGGGCAAGCTGATGCTGGGCTACGCGGGCCAGTCCAATATGAAGCAACTGTCCTTGGAGTGCGGCGGCAAGTCCCCCCATGTGATTCTGGCCGATGTCCAGGACCTGGAGGCCGCCGCGCGCTGGGCGGCCATGGGCGTATTCGGCAATCAAGGCCAGGTATGCTGCGCCGGCTCCCGCCTGTTGGTGGAGCAAAGCATTCTTCCCGATTTCCTCGACGCCTTCCTAAGCGCCGCGCGCAGCCATCACCTCCCGGGAGACCCGCTGGACCCGGCCACCAGCATGGGCCCGCTGGTGAGCCGCGGTCAGCAGCGGCGCGTGCTGGATTACATCGCGCTGGGCCGGCAAGCCGGCGCGCAATGCCTGTTGGGCGGCGACGCTCCGCGCCACCTGGAACACGGCGCCTACGTCAACCCCACGGTGTTCGCCGGCGTGGACAACGGCATGCGCATCGCGCGGGAAGAGATCTTTGGCCCGGTGGCCTGCGTGATGCCGGTATCCGGCTTGGACCAGGCCATCGCCATCGCCAATGACAGCCGCTTTGGCCTGGCGGCGGGCATCTGGACCCAAAACCTCAACCACGCGCATCGCTTCGCGCGCGAGGTCGAAGCCGGCATGGTCTACGTCAACAGCTATATGGACGGCGATATGCAACTGCCGTTCGGCGGCTGGAAAGAGTCCGGCAATGGCCGCGACAAATGCTTTGACGCGTTGCTGGCCTACACCCAGACCAAGGGGGTGTGGATGACGCTGAATCAGGAGCAGTAGAACAGCAGAACGCCGGCCATCGAAACCAACCGGCGCCGCATCGTAAAACCGAGGAGAGAACATCATGAGCAGCACGGCCAATCGCCATCCCACCGGCCATCTCTTGTACCCCTTCGCCAATGCCAGCCATATTGCCGCGCATCCGCCGTTGCGGATCGATCGCGCTTCGGGTTGCCATGTCTTCGATCAAACCGGGAAACGCTATCTTGATGGGCAAGGCGGCTTGTGGAATGTGAACGTCGGGCACGACCATCCGGAAATCAAGGAGGCGATCACCCAACAATTGAACCAGCTGGGTTTTTATTCGATTTTTGGCGGCACCACCACGCAGCCTGCCCAGGCGCTGGCCGAACGCTTATGCCGGATGACGGAGCCGGAAGGCATGAGCGCCGCCTTTTTCTCCTCCGGCGGCTCGGAAGCCAATGAGGCGGCGTTTAAGCTGGCCCGCCAGTACTGGCGGCAAAGCGGCGAGCCGGAGCGCCATAAAATCATCTCGCTGAAGCAGGCTTACCACGGCGTCACCCTGGGAGCCTTGTCGGCGAACGGCAGCACCGCTTATCGCCAGGCTTACGAGCCCTTGCTGGCGGGCTTCAGCCAAGTGGACACCCCCCATCTATACCGCAACCCCTACACCGACGATTCAGACACCCTAGGCCGCTTATGCGCGCAATTGCTGGAGCGGGAAATCCTGCATCAGGGCCCCGGCAGCGTGGCGGCCTTCATTGCCGAACCGGTGCAAGGCGCCGGCGGCGTCATCGTCCCGCCCGCCAATTAGTGGCCCTTGGTGCGCGAGGTGTGCGACCGCCATCGCGTGCTCCTGATCGCGGACGAAGTGGTCACCGGTTTCGGCCGCATTGGCAAGCTGTTCGGCAGCCGGCATTGGGGAGTGAAACCGGACATCATGGTATTCGCCAAAGGGATTAACAGCGGCTACATCCCGCTGGGCGCGACTTTGATCAACCAGCGGGTGGAGTCCGCCTTTCACTCCAGCGACGCCCGCCAGTTCAGCCCAACCGCCTTCTATCACGGCAACACCTATGCCGGCCATCCGCTGGCCTGCGCGGCGGCGCTGGCTAATCTGGAGATCATCGAAAGGGACAAGCTGACGGCAAACGCGGCCAAGGTGGGCGGTCATTTATTGCAGCGCCTGACAAGGATAAAGAGCACGCATCCCCATATGGGCGATGTCCGCGGCCTGGGCCTGATGATAGGCGTGGAACTGGTGGCCGACCCCGTCGGCAAACAGCCTTTTGATCTGGATCTGGGCTTCGGCGCCTATATCTCCGACTACTGCCGTCAACATGGGGTGTTGATACGCAATCTGGCGGACACCTTCATCATTTCGCCGCCGTTGACGCTTAGCCTGGAGCAGGCCGACCTCATCGCGGACACTTTCGAGCAAGCCGTCGAGGCCGCGGAGAAAGCCTTGCTACGATAAGCGCCATGGATAGCAAGCGGCTTGAATCGACAACAATAGCCGGTCCCAAGAGACGGTTAACGACGCGCAGCGGACTTTGGACAGGCGCCAAAGCGCTGGCCGACAATAGAGGAGCATCATGATGCCAGGATCCCCCCCGTTCCCCATGACGGCGCCCGCGCAGCCCCTGCCCTACGCCGGATCGCTGCGCCGAGTCTTATCGCTGCCGGCGCTGACCTTGTTTGGCCTGGTCTATATGGTGCCCTTGACCGTATTCACCACCTATGGCGTGGTCACTCAAGTCACCGGCGGCCGCACCGCTTTGGCTTATCTGCTCACCTTGCTGTCCATTTTTTTCACCGCGCTGTCTTACAGCCGCATGGTCGGCCGTTACCCGGTTGCAGGCTCGGCCTATTCTTACGCCCGTAAAAGCTTTGGTCCGATGGCGGGCTTTCTGGCCGGCTGGTCTTTATTGCTCGATTACCTGTTCTTACCGATGATCAATTATCTGGTGATCGGCATCTACCTGCATCAAAGCTTTCCTCAAGTGCCGGCCTGGGGCTTTATCGTGACCATGATCGCGCTGGTCACGGTGTTTAATGTGCTGGGCATTCAATCGGTGTCGCGTTTCGGCAATGTGCTGGTGGCCGCTCAACTCGTCTTTGTTCTGGTGTTTGTCGCGCTGGCCGCCCGGCAGATCATGACTCAGAGCAGCGTGGATCTGCTGGCCCCCTGGCAGGGGGACGGCAGCGCCATCGGCATGGCTCCGGTGCTGGCCGGCGCGGCCATTCTGTGTTTGTCCTTTCTGGGCTTTGACGCGGTGTCCACTTTGGCGGAAGAGGCGCGGGAACCGCACCGCGACATCCCGCGGGCCATCATCATCACGACGATAGCAGCGGGACTGCTGTTCATCCTGCTGGCGGCCATCAGCCAGCTGGCTTTCCCCGGCAGCCGGTTCCAGCATGCGGACTCCGCCGCCAATGAGGTGATGCAGCGCATCGCCGGCCCCTATTTCGTCAGTTTTTTCACCGCCAGCTATGTGGCCGGCGCTTTTGGATCGGCGCTGGCCTCCCAAGCCTCGGTCTCGCGCATTCTGTACAGCATGGGCAGGGATCGCGTCTTGCCGCACCGGGTCTTCGCCGGCCTGTCGCAACGCTTCAACACCCCGATCTGGTCGATACTGGTGGTATCCCTTTGTTCCCTGCTGGCGCTGGTGATGGATTTGGCCACCCTGGCCTCCCTGATCAGTTTCGGCGCGCTGGTGGCGTTCTCGGTAGTGAATCTGGCGGTGATCAAAACCTATCTGCTGGACGGCAAGCCGCATCCGTTCAGCGCCTGGCTGCGTTATGGCTTGCCTGCGGCGATTGGATTTGCCCTGACGCTATGGCTATGGACCAGCCTATCGGCGCTCACCCTGCAAATCGGCCTGGCCTGGCTGGCCGCGGGCATGGCGTATTTGCTGTGCCTGACGCGCGGCCTGCGCAAAGCCGTGCCCACGGTTCAATTCGACGACAGCGGGTCTTGAACGGGGGCGGGCGTCCGACACCCGCGCCTCCAGCTAAAATGACATGGCAATCATCAGCTATGCTCATACTCTTGCGCCCCGGTTTCATTAGCCACAGAATGCATGGCATACATCCCCCGGAGCCGGCATGAACACCCTCGCAACCCCGCAATTGGACACCATTCCGCAACGCATCGCCTCCTTGCGCGCCGCCATGAAGAACGCCGGCGTCGACGCCTGTCTGGTGCCCTCCTCGGACCCGCATCTGTCGGAATACCTGCCGGCGCGCTGGCAGGCCCGCCAATGGCTGTCCGGCTTCACCGGCTCCATGGGCACGCTGATCGTCACCCGCGACTTCGCCGGCGTCTGGGCCGACAGCCGCTACTGGGTGCAAGCGGAAGCCGAATTGGCCGGCAGCGGCATCCAGCTGGTCAAGATCGTCAGCGCCGCCAGCGCCGACCACCTGGGCTGGATCGCCAAGACCCTGAGCGCCGGCCAGACCCTGGCGGTGGACGGCGACTCGCTGGGCCTGGCCGCGGCCAAGGCGCTGCAAGCCGCGCTGGAACAGGCCGGCGCCCGGCTGCGCACCGATCTGGACCTGATAGACGCCATCGACCCACAGCGCCCGCCGCTGCCGGACGCGCCGGTCTATCAACATGAATCGGCCTTCGCGCCGCAAAGCCGCGCCGACAAGCTGGCGCGCTTGCGCGCCGCCATGGACGAGGCCGGCGCCGACTGGCACTTCCTGTCCACGCTGGACGACATCGCCTGGAGCTTCAATCTGCGCGGCAGCGACGTCAACTACAATCCGGTCTTCATCAGCCACGCGCTGCTGAGCCGGCGGCAGGCCACCCTCTTCGTCGGCGAAGGCAAGGTTTCCGCCGAGCTGCGCGCCCAACTGGCGGCCGACGGCGTCGAAGTGCGGCCTTACGCCCAGGCCAAGCCGGCGCTCGCCGCCTTGCCGGCCGGCGCCAGCCTGCTGCTGGACCCGCGCCGCGTGACCCTGGGCCTGCGCCAGGCGGTCACCCCGGCCGCCCGCGTGATCGAGGCGATCAATCCCAGCACCCTGTTCAAGTCCTGCAAGACGGAGGAAGAGGCCGCCCACATCCGCGGCGCGATGGAACAGGACGGCGCGGCCCTGTGCGAGTTCTTCGCTTGGTTCGAAGGCGAGGTCAACCGCAGCCGCGTCACCGAGCTGACCATAGACGAGGAAATCACCGCCGCGCGCGCGCGCCGGCCCGGCTTCGTGTCGCCCAGCTTCGGCACCATCGCCGGCTTCAACGCCAACGGCGCGCTGCCGCACTACCACGCCACCGAAGCCGCCCACAGCGAGATCAAGGGCGACGGCCTGCTGCTGATAGACTCCGGCGGCCAATACCTGGGCGGCACCACCGACATCACCCGCGTGGTGGCGGTCGGCGCGCCGTCCGCCGAGCAGAAGCGCGACTTCACCCTGGTGCTGAAAGGCACCATAGGCCTGTCCATGGCCCATTTCCCGCGCGGCACCCTGTCGCCGATGCTGGACGCGCTGGCGCGCGCGCCGCTGTGGCAGCAGGGCATCGACTTCGGCCACGGCACCGGCCACGGCGTCGGCTACTTCCTCAATGTGCACGAAGGCCCGCAGAGCATTTCCCGCGCGGTGCCGGACGCCAATATGGCGATGCAGGAAGGCATGGTCACCTCGATTGAGCCCGGCGTCTACCGCCCGGGCCGCTGGGGCGTGCGCATCGAGAACCTGGTGCTGAACGTGGCCTCGTCGCAGAACGAATTCGGCGACTTCCTGCGCTTCGAAACCCTGACCCTGTGCCCCATCGACACCCGCTGCCTGGACTTCAACCTGCTGTCCCGCGCCGAAGTGGACTGGCTGAACCAGTACCACGCCGAGGTGCGCGCGCGCTTGCTGCCGCTGGTGGACGGCGCGGCGCGCGAATGGCTGCTGGCCAATACCGAAACCATTTAAACCTCTCCCCGCCCGGGCGCTGCCGCGCCCGGGCCACGCTCATGCTCGATCGACTCAACGACCTACGCCTCTTCCTCGACGCCGCCCAGCTGGGCAGCTTCTCCGCCGCCGGCCGCAAGCAAGGCCTGTCCCCCGCCGCCGCCAGCGCCTGCATCCAGCGGCTGGAGGCCGCGCTGGACAGCCGGCTGTTCCAGCGCACCACCCGCCAGCTTCGGCTGACCGAGGCCGGCGAAGTGTTCCGCGACCACTGCCAGCGCGCGCTGGACACCCTGCAGCAAGGCCAGGACCGGCTGCAGCGCGAGCAGCGCGAACTCAGCGGCCTGATCCGGCTGTCGGCGCCGTCGGACCTGGGCCGCCACGCCTTGCTGGACTGCCTGGACGAATTCCGCCGCCTGCACCCGGCGGTGCATTTCGCCTTGCAGCTGGACGACACCCCGGCCGATTTGATCGGCGAGGACATCGACATCGCCATCCGCTACGGCCAGCCGGCGGACAGCGGCCTGATCGCGCGCGAACTGGCCGCCAGCCGCCGCGTGGTTTGCGCCGCGCCGGCGCTGCTGGCGCGCACCGGCATGCCCAGCCATCCGCGGCAGCTGGCCGAGCTGCCGACGCTGACCCTGGTCACCGGCGACGGCCCGATGCACGAATGGCCTTACCGCGAGCACGGCCAGCGCCGCGCGCTGCGGCTGGAGCGCGCGCAGCAGAGCAACGACGGCGAGGTGATCCGCCGCTGGGCGCTGCAAGGCCAGGGCTTCGCCTACAAATCGCTGCTGGACATCGCCGACGATCTGCGCCAGGGCCGCCTGCTCACGGTACTGGACGAATACTTCACCGACAGCGCGCCGCTGCATCTGCTCTACCCCGGCCAGCGCGGCCAACCGCTGCGCATTCGTCGGCTGATCGATTTCCTGCGCGAGCGGCTGTCGACGCTGCCGGCCACCGCCCTGCTGCCAGAGGCCGGCGCCCAATTGTAAGAACCTGTTTACGATCTGCTGCGCGTCGGCGATACGGCGTTGAAAACGGTTTCAGAATGCTCATGTACAACATGTACATTCCGCTTCTTCAGCCGTTTTCGCCTTGTCTCGCCTTAGCTCGCGAGATCGTAAACAGGCTCTAAGAAAACCGCGGCGCGGCCAATGGCCGTCCCGCGGTTGTGGAACGCTACTCAAGACCCAAGGTTCTCAGTCCGCCGGCACTTTGTCCGCCTGCAGCGCGTAGCGCGCGATCTCGTCCTTGCGCATGAAGGCGACGCCGGCATGGCTCTGCGCATAGCGGATGAACTGCTCCAGCGCCTTGACCCGCGCCGGCGAGCCGGAAATGCGGTCGTGGGTGCTGATCGACATCATCCGCCGCCGCGAACCCGCCTCGGCGTAGAGCACGTCGAATTCAGCCTTCAGATCCGACAGATAAGCCTCATTGCTCAGCGCCGGCGAATCGAAACGCACGATGTCGTTGTTGCGCAAGGTATAGGGCACCACCACGAAGGGCTTGCCCTTGACCGCCACCGTGAACGGCTCGTCGCGGCTGACGTTGTCGATGTGATAGAGAAAGCCCAGTTGCTGCAGAATGCTCAGGGTATTGGGCGTGCCGCGCAGCCAGAAGGCGTTGAAGCCCACCGGCCGCGTGCCGGTGGCGCGCTCGATGCTGGCGATATTGGCGCTGTAGGCCGCCAGTTCCTGCTCCGGCGTCATCGGGTATTGCGGCTCCCAGGTTTGGCCGTGCGCCGCCGCCTCGTGGCCGCGCGCCACGATCTCGCGCGCCAGCCGCGGGCTGCGGTCCACCGCCTGCCCCACCATGTGCGAAGTCACCTTGACCCCGGTGCGGTCCCACAAGTCCAGCAGCCGCGGAATGCCCTCCTTCACGCCGTAGTCGTACCAGCTTTGCATCGGCAGATCCGCGTACTTGGGGTCCAGTGGCGGAAACGGCCCGCTGGCGCCGCGCTCCGGCTGCGCGCCGGCCTCGAACTGCATGGAAATCGAAATCGCCAGGCGGGCGCCGTTCGGCCAGAAGGCGCCGCCGCTTGTTGAAATTGCCGTCATCTTGCTTGCTCCTGTCGCCGCCAGCGCCGCGCCGTGCGCCAGCATCAGCGCGGTGCCGCCCGCGGCTGCGCCGGCCAGGAACTGGCGACGATTAATGGGTAGGGTATCGGACATCTCGAGTCCTCTTGTTCGCTTCGGCGCGGCCTACAACAAGGCCCCGCCCTCCACGTCCAGCACCGCGCCGGAGATGAAGCCGTTGGCCATCGCCAACAGATAGGCTTGCGCCAATTCCCGCGGCTGGCCGACGCGGCCGACGGGCAGGCCCTGGCCGATGCGCGCCAGCGTCGCCTGGCGCGCGGCCGAGCCGGCTTCGCCCCATAGCTCGGTGTCCACCACGCCGGGGCTGACCACGTTGACGCGGCGCGGCGCCAGTTCCTTGGCCAGATTCTTGGCCGCCGCTTCCAGCGCGGCGTTGACCGTGCTTTTCAGCAGGCCGCCGCTGGAGAATTTGCGCGCCAGCAGACCGGAGGTGAAGGTCACCGACGCCCGCTCCGTCAGATAGGGCAAGGCCTCGCGCACCGCCAGCAGGCTGCCGAACAGCTTGACGTCGAAAGTCTGCCGCAAGGCCTCCTCGCTCAACTCGGCCAAGGCCGGCGCGCCGACCCGGGCGCCTGCGGTCAGCACCAGATGATCGATGCGGCCGATGTCGGCGAAGGCCCGGGCCAATGCCCGGCTGTCGGTCATGTCCGCCTGGATGCCTTCGCGATCCGCCTCGGATTGGGCGCTACGCCCCAGCACATAGACCCGCGCGCCGGCCGCCGCGGCCGCGTCCGCCACCGCCCGGCCGATGCCGGAGCCGCCGCCCAGCACCGCCACGGTCTGGCCGTAGAAAGAAAAGGTCGCCGCGTTCATGGCTTCACCACGCCCAGTTGCTGCATCAGGGTCAGATTGTCTTCCAGATGCCAGTTCTCGGCGATGCGGCCGTTCTTGACGCGGTACAGGTCGAAGGCCTGGAACTCCACCGGCTGGCCCTGGCCTTGCACGTCGCCGAAGCGGCCGCTGAAATGGCCCTGGAAATGCAGGCGCAGCGCGACGCGGTCGCCGGCCAGCACCATGTCGGTGACGTCCACCTTCAAATCCGGCACCGCGGCGCGGAACTGGCGCGAGGCCTGCAAGGGCCCGGCCACGCCCTGCTGACGGCCGGCGGGCAGGGTGCGGTCGATGAAGTCGGGGTCCAAGGCCAGTTCGGCGTAGCGCGGATCGCCGCTGTTCCAGAACGCCGCGTAACGCAGCGCGGCCAACTTCACCGCCGCCGTGCTGCCGGCCGGACGGTCCGCCCACACCCGCGCCGGCTGCGGCAGGTTTTCCGCCGCGCCGGCGAAGGCCGCGGTCAAGGCCAGGCCGAAGCCCAGCGCCAAGGTCAAAGCTTTCATCATCGTCTCCCGATTGCGACGTCGCCAACACGGCGACACCGGACCAGCGCATTGTGTCGCCGCCGAAGGGATTTGATAATTGGCTTTCAATTTGGATGATCTGCTTGTTCAATTTGAAAATAGGCGTAAAAAAAAGCGAAGCTCCAGCGCTTCGCCTTTCTCAAAGAACCTGTTTACGCAGCTTCTTAGCCGCCGGTGCCGCCCACGGTCAAGCCGCCGTCTATGCGCAGCGTAGGCTGGCCCACGCCCACCGGCACGCTCTGGCCTTCCTTGCCGCAGACGCCGACGCCCTGATCCAGCTGCAAATCATTGCCTATCATGCTGACGTAGTTGAGCACGTCCGGCCCGTTGCCTATCAGGGTGGCGCCCTTGACCGGGTAACTGAGCTTGCCGTTTTCGATGCGCCAGGCTTCCGACGCGGAGAATACGAACTTGCCGCTGGTGATGTCCACCTGGCCGCCTCCGAAATTGACCGCGTACAGGCCGTCCTTGACCGAGGCGATGATTTCCTGCGGATCGTGCTGACCGGCCAGCATATAGGTATTGGTCATCCGCGGCATCGGGATGTGGGCGTAGGACTCGCGGCGGCCGTTGCCGGTGGCGCCCACCTGCATCAGGCGCGAATTCATCGCGTCCTGCATATAACCCTTGAGCACGCCGTCCTCGATCAGCACGGTGCGCTGAGTGGGATTGCCCTCGTCGTCTATCGCCAGCGAGCCGCGACGCTCTTCCATCACCCCGTCGTCCACCACCGTGACGCCCGGCGCCGCCACCCGCTGGCCGATCTTGCCGGAAAAGGCTGAAGTGCCCTTGCGGTTGAAATCGCCTTCCAGGCCATGGCCTATCGCCTCGTGCAAGAGCACGCCGGGCCAGCCCGGCCCCAGCACCACGGTCATCTGGCCCGCCGGCGCCGGCCGCGAATCCAGATTGGTCAGCGCCTGATGCACCGCCTGGCGCGCGTAGCGCTCCAGCACCTCGTCGTCGAAGTAGGCCAGGTCGAAGCGACCGCCGCCGCCGCTGGAGCCCTGCTCGCGGCGGCCGTTCTGCTCGGCGATCACCATCACCGACAGCCGCACCAGCGGCCGCACGTCGGCGGCGCGCACGCCGTCGTGGCGCGCCACGTAGACCACGTCGTATTCGCTGGCCATGCCGGCCATCACCTGGATCACCCGCGGGTCCTGCGCCCGCGCCATCCGCTCCACTTTTTCCAGCAAGGCCACCTTGGCCGCCGCCTCCAGGCTGTGGCAGGGGTCCAGCGCCGGGTACAGCGGCTTGGGCGCGCGCCGGGTCTGCGCGCCGGCGGAACCGTCCCCGCCCGCCTGGCCGATGGCGCGCACCGCGTCGGCGGAGCGGCTCAGCGCCTCCAGGCTGATGGCGTCGGAATAGGCGAAGGCGGTCTTGTCGCCGGCCACCGCGCGCACGCCCACGCCTTGGTCAATGCTGAAGCTGCCGGACTTGACGATACCCTCTTCCAGGCTCCAGGCCTCGCTGCGGGTGTATTGAAAATAGAGATCGGCGTAGTCGATGGCGTGGTGGCGCATGCGCGCCAGCGTGGCTTCCAAAGCCGCCTCGTCCAGACCGTAAGGCTTGAGCAGCAGGCTGTCTGCCGTGGAGAAAGCATCTTGCATAGTGTCGGGTTCTTTCACGCGAGTACGCGGTGCGCCAGCGCCGGCAGGCGGGTGCGCACCGACTGGATCAATGTCGGGTCGATTTCGGCGAGGATCACGCCCTCGCCCTTGTCTATTTCGGCCAGCACGCGGCCCCAGGGATCGATGATCATCGAATGCCCGTGGGTCTTGCGGCCGTTGTCGTGTTCTCCGCCCTGCGCCGAGGCCAGCACATAGCTCTGATTCTCTATCGCGCGCGCGCGCAGCAAGGGCTCCCAATGCGCCTCGCCGGTGGTGGCGGTGAAGGCCGCCGGCAAAATCATCAGATCATAGGGCGACAACTGGCGGAACAGTTCAGGGAAACGCAGATCGTAGCAGATGCCGAAGGCCATCTCGGCGAAGCCCAGATCCGCCTTGACCGGCTGTTCGCCCGGACGGATGGTGTTGGATTCGCAATAAGTCTCGCCCAGGCCGGAGAAGCCGAACAGATGGATTTTGTCGTAGCGGGCGCGCACCTCGCCGTCCGGGTCGAACAGCAAGGTGGTATTCAACACCCGCTGCGGCTCCGGGCTGCGCAAGGGCACGGTGCCGGCCGCCAGCCACACGCCGTTCTCCTGCGCCATCCGCGCCAGCGCGCTCTGGATGGGGCCGTCGCCGTAGGCTTCGCACACGGCCACCTTATCGGTTTCCTGCCGCCCCATCAGGCAAAAATACTCGGGCAAGACCACCAGCCGCGCGCCCTTGCCGGCGGCTTCCGCCACCCAATGCGCGGCGCGCTGCAAATTGGCCGTCACGTCGGAGCCGGACACCATCTGCACCGCCGCCGCCAGGAATTTTTGCTTCATGGTTTCCCCCCTTTGTTCTGCTGTATCGGACCGATCGCGGTGCGCACCACCTTGGGGTCGCGCAAGGAGCCGCTCACTTCGTAATCCACCGACAGGATGCGGCCCACCGGATCGCGCAGCACTTTCTGCGCCGCCAGCGTGGCGATGCCCACCACCGGATTGAGCAGGGCCGCCCCCGCCGCCAGCGCCACGCTTTCCGCCAGCCGCGGCACCACGTGCACTTTCAAAGCCTGGCTTTCCTTGCCCAGGTCCAGTTCTCCGGAAATCGTCACGTCCGCGCCCGGCCCCTTCATCTCCACCTTGGACGAAGTGAACAGACCGTTGCGGGCTTGCGCCTCGCCTTTCAGGCTGTCGAAGGCGAAGCCGTCGCTGAACACGTCGGTGAAGTCCAGCCGGATACGGCGCGGCAGCGATTGCAGGCTGAGCGCGCCCAGGAGCTTGACCACGCCCGGGTCCACCTTGGCGAAGCGTCCGTCCTTGAAGTCTAGCGCCAATTCGCCGGATACCTTGGCCAAATCCAGATCGCCCAGGCCGCCGGGCCAATTCAAACGGCCGTTGAGCGTGCCCTGACCGTTGCGGAAAATCTCGCCCTGACCCAGCCGCGTCAGCAGCTTGCCGGCGTCGCCGACGAGCAATTCGAAGCGGGCGTCGACATTGCCGGCGCCGCGCGCGTCCGAACGCACCGTGGCCTTCAGCGTGCCGTCGTTGGTGGTCAGCCGCAAGGGCGCCATCTGCCAGACGCTGCCCTCGCGGCGCGCCTCCAGCTCCAGCCGGCCCACCGAGCGCCCCTGCAACACCAGCTCGCCGACGCGCACCTTCATCTCCGGCAGCCTGCGGTTCAGCACCGAGGCTTCGCCGCCGGCCGCGGCCTTGGCCTCCGCCGCGCCCTCCTTCTTCTCCTTGTCCGCCGGCAGGCTCAAGGCCAGACGGCTGAGATTGGCCTGCAGCAGGCCGTTGCCTTCCGGTCGATAGCTGGCGTCGCCGCTCATCTCATTGGAGCGCAGCTGTACGGTCCAGGCCTTGGACAACTCGCGGTTGCCCAAGCGGGCGTTGACCTTGTGCAGGCTCAGGCCCGGCAACACCAGTTCCGGCGTTTCCAGTTCCAGCTGCAAGGCCGGCAGGGCCGCAGGCTCTCCGCCGCCGCTGGACTGCGCGGCGCCGTCGGCCAGTTTCAGCCAATCGTCCAGCACCACCTTGGGCTGCGCCACCCGCACCGCCAGGCCGGACGCCGCCGGCTCGCCCGGCGCGCGGCCCACGCCCAGCGCGCCGGCCTGCAAATCGCCGTGTTCGTTCAAACGCAGGCGACCGGCTATCATGCCGTCCAGACTGAAGTCCAGCCGCTGGGTCTGGACGCCGCGCATCTGCTGCGGTCGCAGCTGCAGTTGCAGCGGCAAGGCCGCGCCGGCGCTCTTGGCCAGCGGCGGCGGCAAATCGAAGGCGGTGCCCTGCAAGTCCGAACTCACCGCCAGGCTTTCCAAGCCCTGCTTGACGACGAACTGCGCGCGGTAGCCGGACTTGCCCGACACCTGCTCCGCCAGCGCCGGCAGATACTGCTTCAGCACTTGACGCGAATCGGCCTGGCCGGCCAGTTCGAAACGCATGCGCTTGTCTGCGCCGGTGTTGGCCTTCAACAGGAACGGACCGCCGAAGCCGACGAACTGCAGGCCCGGGCTGTCCACGCCGCGTTCGGTAAAGGTCAGCCGGCCGCGCGCCTTGCTCAGCGGCGGAATCGGCAGGGATTTGAAGCGCAGCGCGTTGTCGGCGAAGCGGATGTCGCCGCGCACCGTCACGCCCTGTTCGCCGGCCAGCGGTATCCCCAGTTTCAAGTCCAGGCTGGCGTCGCCGCCGGCTTCGATCTGGCCGGTGAAGCCGTCCAGCCAGCCGTCCACCGGGCTTTGCGTGGTGAAGGCCAGCATGCGCTGCAGACGGTCGGCCGCGCGGCCCTCCACCGTCAGCATGGGCACGTCGGCGCCCAGATTGTCTATCACCGCCTTGACGCCGCTCAGCGGCACGCCCACGGTGACGGCGCGGCGCGCGTTCACCTCCATCCGTTCGTTGCGGAACAGCAATTGGGCGTCGATGTCGTCGATGCGCGGCCAGCCGGACTGATAACTGAGACGCGCGCGCTCCACCTCGGCCTCCACCAGAAACTCGCCGCCCTTGCCGCCGGCAAAGGGGAACTGCTCCAGATCGCCGCGCAGCTTCATCGTCGCCTGGCGCAGCTGCCCGCCCTGCAAGGCCTGGCGCAGCCAGCGCAAAGTGTGCTCGCCGACCTCATGCGGCAGGTATTCCGCCACCCTGGCCGCCGGCACTCCGGCGATGCTGGCGCGCAGATCGGCTACGCCGGCCCCGGCGCCCTGATGCCGATAACTGCCTTGCAGGCTGCCGGACAAATCGGCGTTGGAGAAGGCGGCCTGGCGGAAGTCCAAGACCACCGCCTGCCCTTCCCGCCGCCAGCCCACGTCGGCGGTCAGCTTGTCGAAATTCAACGGCGCGACGAACACCGAGGGATAGCTGACCTGGGACTTGCCGGTATCCAACTGCAGGCGGCCGCCTTTTTCGTCGAAGCTGATCGCGCCGCTGACGCCGGACACGCCGGGCAGCTCCCCGAACGGCTGCCAGGCCAGCTTTTCAAAACGGGATTTGAGTTTGAAGGCCTTGGGCGCTTCCAACGCGCCCTTCCAGCTGACGGTCAGGTCGCGCAGCGCGCCGCTGGGCGAGAAACGCGCGAACAAGGGGTTGCGGTCGGCGCCCAGCGCGTGGATGAAGGGGGTCAGGTGGCTGAGGTCCACATTGTCCAGCGTCAGTTGGCCGAAGCCTTGCTCGCCGTAACGCCACTCGCCGTCGATATTGGAATTGTCGAAAGCCAGGCCGCTGGCGCTGGCCAGGCTCAGCCGGCTGGCCTTGACCTTATAGCTGCCGCTGAGCTGGCGCGTCAGCTGCAACTCGCCCTGCAGCCGCGGCAGCACCAGTTCGTGGGAATCCGGCGGCGTGTAGGCGGCGTCGTGGACGTTGACGCTGGCTTTCAAGGCGTCGATGGCGCCGTCGGAGAAGGACATCTCCACCGTGCCACTGCCCTCGCCGCTGCGCAGCATGCCCAGTTGTTGCAGATAACGCGTCCACGACCCCACCTTGGCGCCGTCCAGCGCCACCTTGAGCGAGCCCGACCACTGCTGCCAGGCGGCGATGTCGTCGCCGCGCCAGGACGCCGTCAGATCGAAGCCCTTGCCCAAGGACGCCGCCGGCTGGCCGGACAGCTTCAGGCCGTGGCCGAACAGGCCGGCGCTCAGCTTGAGCTGGCCCTGGCTCAGGTCCAGCCGCGGCAGGCCCAGCAATTCATCCTGCCAGCTCAGCCGCGCGTCGCTGATCTCCAGGCTGGGCTGGCGCAGCAGCCAATTGCCCAGGCCGCTGTCGGCGGAGCCGGAACTCAGATCGAAGCCGTTCAGGTAGATCACGCCCTGGCGCGAGCGCAGCAGCTCCACCGTAGGGCCCTTGACCACCACGCTGGCCAGCCGCGGCTCCAGCGCCAGCAAGGAACGCCACGACGGCTCCAGCGACACCTGGCGCAAGGTCAGCGCCTTGCCGTCCTGCGGATTGGCGATGGTGACGCCGCCCAGCTCGAAACGCGGCCCCACGGTCAGCCATTCGCCGGACAAGGCCGCCACCTGCACCGGCCGCCCCAGCGACTGGCTCAGATAACGCTCCAGCGGCTGGCGAAACTGGTTCAGATTGGGCAGCACCCAGAAAGTGAACGCGCAAAAAGCCGCCAGCAGCAGCGTCAAGGCGGCGGCGGCGGCCATTCCCAACAGCGCACAGGTCCGTTTCAGGACCTTGATCACATGGATATGGGACAGAACGGAGAAGAGCTTTTCCAAATGCGGCAAACCGTTACAATGTGGCCATCAAGAATTGACATGCCGTAGAGGCCTATTATGCCAGCAAACACGGCCGCTGCCATTGCCCGCAGCCGCGAGTTCTCTCACTATCTGCAGCGTCTGCTGACCGCCCGCCCCGAAGAATTGGAGCGGCTGCAAACCAGGCTAGGCCGGCCTTTCGACGCGGCGGAGATGGAAGCCTTCGCCGACTGGCGGGCGCTGAGCGACGCCGAGGGGCTGGCGCCGGCGCTGCGGCGGCTGCGCCAGGCGGTGGTGGCGCGGCTGATCTGCCGCGATCTCAACGGCCTGGCGGATCTGGACGAGGTGGTGTCCACCGTCAGCGCGCTGGCCGATTTCGCCGTCGAACGGGCGCTGGCCTGCGCCCGCGCCGGCCTCGCCCACTACGGCCAGCCGATAGGCGAGGACAGCGGCGAGGTCCAGCAATTGATCGTCATCGGCATGGGCAAGCTGGGCGGCGGCGAGCTCAACGTCAGTTCCGACATCGACCTGATCTTCGTCTACCCGGAAAGCGGCGACACCGACGGCGCCGCCCATGGCGGCCGCGCCATCAGCAACCACGAATACTTCACCCAGGTGGGCAAGAAGCTGATCGCCCTGCTCAACGACGTCACCGCCGACGGCCAGGTGTTCCGCGTCGACATGCGGCTGCGGCCCTACGGCGACTCCGGCCCGCTGGCGATGAGCTTCGCCGCCTTGGAAAACTATCTGCTGAGCCAGGGCCGGGAATGGGAGCGCTACGCCTGGATCAAGGCCAGGCCGCTCAGCGGCGACGCGGCGGCGCTGGCCGACACGGCGCGCCCCTTCGTTTACCGCAAATACCTGGACTACAGCGCCTACGGCGCGATGCGCGAACTGCACGCGCAGATCCGCCGCGAAGTGGCCCGCCGCGACATGGCCGACAACATCAAGTTGGGCCCCGGCGGCATCCGCGAAGTGGAATTCATCGCCCAGGTCTTCCAGCTGATACGCGGCGGCCGCGACCGCAGCCTGCAACTGCGCGGCACCCGCGAAACCTTGCGCCGGCTGGGCGAACTGCGGCTGCTGGAACCCGCCGCCGTCGCCGAACTGCAGGAAGCCTACGCCTTCCTGCGCAATCTGGAACACCGGCTGCAATATCTGGACGATCAACAGACCCAGACCCTGCCCGCCGCCGCGGACAACCGCGCCCGCATCGCCGCCGCCATGGGCTGCGCCGACTGGGAGCAGTTCATGAACCGGCTCAACCAGCAGCGCCGCAAAGTCACCCGCCACTTCGAGCAAGTGTTCATCCTGCCCACCGAGGGCGCCGCCGATCATCCGCTCACCGAACTCTGGAGCGACATCGCCGAGGAATTGCCAGTGGAGAGGCTGCGCCAGCTGGGCTTCGCCGAGCCGGAACAAGTGGCGCGCCAGCTGCAAAGCCTGGCCCAGGGGCAGCGCTACCAGCAGATGCCGCTGAACGGCCGCAAGCAGTTCGATCAATTGATGCCGGCGCTGATCGAAGTCGCCTCCCGCTTCGACAACGCCGACGCCACGCTGACCCGCATCATCGCCTTGATGGAAGCGATCAGCCGCCGCGCCTCCTACCTGGCGCTGCTGACCGAATACCCGCAGACCCTGCAACGGCTGGCCTCGCTCTACTCGTCCAGCGCCTGGGTTTCCGGCTATCTGACCCGCCACCCGATACTGCTGGACGAGCTATTGGACGCGCGCGTGCTCTACGCCACGCCGGACTGGCCGCAGCTGGCGGAACAACTGGAACAGCAGCTGAGCCAGGCCGACGGCGACGTGGAGGCCAAGATGGACGCGCTGCGCCACTTCCAGCACGCGCAATCCTTCCGCCTGGTGGCGCAGGACCTGGCCGGCATGTGGACGGTGGAGGCGCTGTCCGATCAACTGTCGCTGCTGGCCGACATCGTGCTGGCGGCCACGCTGCGCCACGCCTGGCTGGACATCCCCAGCCGCCACTGCGACACGCCGCGTTTCGCCATCATCGGCTACGGCAAGCTGGGCGGCAAAGAGCTGGGCTACGCCTCGGACCTGGACCTGATCTTCCTCTACGACGACGAGCACCCGGACGCCGCCGAACTCTATTCGCGGCTGGCGCGCAAAATGTCCACCTGGCTGACCAGCGCCACCGCCGCCGGCGTGCTCTACGACATCGACCTGCGGCTGCGCCCCAACGGCGCCAGCGGCCTGCTGGTCAGCTCGGTCAACGCCTTCCGCCAATACCAGGAGCAACAGGCCTGGGTCTGGGAACACCAGGCGCTGACCCGCGCCCGCTACGTGGCCGGCGACGCCGAAGTCGGCGTCCAGTTCGAACAGGAACGCCACGCCATCCTCACCCGTCGGCGCGAGCCGGCCGTGTTGCGAGACGAGGTGCTGGCGATGCGCCAGCGCATGCTGGACAGCCACCCCGCCCGCGACGAAGACCCCAAGAACGCGCGCGGCGGCATCATAGACATCGAATTCCTGGTCCAATACCTGATCCTGACCCACGCCCACGCGCTGCCGGCGCTGACCGCCAACGCCGGCAATATCGCGCTGCTGGCCACCGCCGCCGAGGCCGGGCTGATCCCCGCCGCCGACGCCGAAGCCGCGCGCAACGCCTACCGCCACTACCGCCGGCTGCAACACGCCGCCCGGCTCAACGAAAAGCAGACGGTGACGCCGGACGCCGCCTTGCTGGAGGACTATCGCCAGTGCCGCGCGCTATGGCAGCGGGTATTCGAGCAAGCGCTCAAATAACGGTTCACAGCGTCATGAGGGCGAGATAAACTCATTGGATAAGAACCTAGTTCAAAGTCTGCTGCGCTTCAGCGATACGGCGTTGAAAACCAGCTCAAAATGCTCATGTACCACGTGTACATTCCGCTTTTTCGCTCGTTTTCGCCTTGTCTCGCCCTTGCTCGCGAGACTTTGAAAAGGTTCTGAGGTCGGACAAGATCCGGCCCCATCCCAAAGCGAAAACACAATATTGGAGAACACCAAGATGTCGATGGCTGATCGTGACGGAAAAATCTGGTATGACGGCGAAATGGTGGACTGGCGCGACGCCACCACCCACGTGCTGACCCACACCCTGCACTACGGCATGGGCGTGTTCGAAGGCGTGCGCGCTTACGAAACCCCCAAGGGTCCGGCCATCTTCCGTCTGGAAGACCATACCGCGCGGCTGTTCCGCTCCGCCAAGATCCTGGGCATGGCGCTGCCGTTCACGCCGGAACAGATCAGCCAGGCCCATCTGGACGTGGTCAAGGCCAACGGCCTGAAATCCTGCTATTTCCGCCCGATGGCCTTCTACGGCTCCGGCAAGCTGGGCGTGGCGCCGCTGAAGAACGACGTGCGCGTGATCGTGGCCGCCTGGCCCTGGGGCGCCTATCTGGGCGACGAAGGCCTGGAAAAAGGCATACGCGTGAAGACCTCCTCCTTCACCCGCCACCACGTCAACATCACCATGTGCAAGGCCAAGGCCAACGGCAACTACATGAACTCCATCCTGGCCAACAACGAAGCCACCGCCGACGGCTACGACGAGGCGCTGCTGCTGGACGTGGACGGTTTCGTGGCGGAAGGTTCCGGCGAAAACATCTTCATCATCCGCAAGGGCAAGCTGTACACTCCGGACCTGACCAGCGCGCTGGAAGGCATCACCCGCGACACCGTGGTGCAGATCTCCAAGGAAATGGGCCTGGAACTGATAGAAAAGCGCATCACCCGCGACGAGGTCTACAGCGCGGACGAAGCCTTCTTCACCGGCACCGCCGCCGAAGTGACCCCGATCCGCGAACTCGACAGACGCGCGATCGGCGACGGCAATCGTGGTACCATCACCGCCGAAATCCAGAAGCGCTACTTCGACATCGTCAAAGGACTGGATGCCGAACACCAGCACTGGCTGACCTACGTCAACTAAGCAAGACGAGCCGCCCGCGCGGCGGCTCCGCAAGGAATACAGAATGGCTGAACAGAAAGAAAACACTCAACGCGTGATCGAAGTCACCCAGCACGACCTGCCGCTGCATTGCCCGATGCCGGACATGGTGTCCTGGAACTCCCACCCGCGCGTGTTCCTGCCCGTGCACAAAACCGGCGAAGCCCTGTGCCCCTATTGCGGCACCCGCTACAAGCTGAACGGCCCGGCAGGCGGCCACCACTGAGACCGGCTCCGCGCCGGCAACGCAGCTAAGGTGTGGCGCGAGCCGCACCTTTTTTGCTTGCCGGCCCGCCTCGTCTGCAAACCCAAGCCGGGCCGCGCCCCGGTTTCGGTTTGCAATCGGAACATCTGCAATGAAGAAGAAAATCCTCGTCATCGGCCCTTCCTGGGTCGGCGACAGCGTCATGGCGCAACCGCTGTACCAAAGACTGCACCAACGCCACCCCGATCTGGAGCTGCACGTGTTCGCGCCGGCCTGGACCCTGCCCTTGCTGGCGCGGATGCCGGAAGTGGCCAAGGCCCATCTCAACCCCTTCGGCCACGGCGCGCTGCGCCTGGGCGAGCGCTGGAAAGTGGCGCGCCAGCTGGCCGCCGAACGCTTCGATCAAGCCATCGTGCTGCCCAACTCGCTGAAATCCGCCTTGATTCCGCTGTTCGCCGGCATCCCGCTGCGCACCGGCTTCCTCGGCGAATCGCGCTACTGGGTTCTCAACGACGCGCGCGAACTGGACGAGCAGGCGCTGCCCATGATGGTGGAACGCTTTTGCGCGCTGGCGGAAGACAAGGGCGAGCCGCTGCCGCGGCCGCTCAGCCATCCGCGGCTGGCGCTCACCGACGCCAGCCAGCGGGCGGCGCTGGACAAGCTGCAACTGGACGCCGGCCGGCCCGCGGTCGCCTTCTGCCCCGGCGCCGAGTACGGCCCGGCCAAGCGCTGGCCGGCCCGGCACTTCGCCGAACTGGCGCGCCGCTTCGACGCCGCCGGTTACGTGGTGTGGTTGTTCGGCTCCGGCAAGGACCGCGAGGTGGGCGACGACATCAGCCGCCTGTCCGGCGGCCTGGCCGTCAACCTCTGCGGCGCCACCGGCCTGGAAGAAGCGATAGACCTGATAGGCTTGACCCGGCTCGCCGTCTGCAACGATTCCGGCCTGATGCACGTGGCCGCGGCGCTGGACAAGCCGCTGGTGGCGCTGTACGGCTCCTCCAGCCCCGACTTCACGCCGCCCTTGTCGACGCGGGCCGCCATCGTCTCCCTCAACCTGGATTGCAGCCCCTGTTTCGAACGGACCTGTCCGTACGGCCATACCGATTGCCTGGAAAAAATGGAGCCGGAACGGGTCTGGCAAGCCGCGCTTCCGCTGCTGCCCGCCCACTCCCAAGAAAAAACACAATAATGAGCACAGACAACACCGCACCCGTCGAAGAAAACAGCCGCCGCATGGAGCTGATCCGCGCCGCGGCGATACTGTTCCGCGACCAGGGCTACGAGCGCACCACGGTGCGCGACCTGGGCAACGCGGTCGGCATGCAGTCCGGCAGCCTGTTCTACCACTTCCGCACCAAGGAGGAGATCCTGGTCGCGGTGATGGCGCTGGGCATCACCAGCACCACCGAACAGCTGAAGCGCGCGCTGGACGCGGCCGGATCGCCGCGGGCCAAGCTGGCCGCGCTGTTCCGCGTCCACCTCAATTCGCTGCTGGGAGACAATCAGGCGGCGCTGGAAGTGATGCTGTACGAATGGCGCAGCGTGTCCGCCGCCGCCCGGCCCGGCCTGATCGTGTTGCGCGACCGCTACGAAGCGCTGTGGCAGCAAGCGCTGGACGAAGCCGCCGCCGCCGGCCTGGTCAAGCCCGACACCGCGCTGCTGCGCCGCACCCTGCTGGGCAGCCTGCACTGGTCGGTGCAGTGGTACCGCTCCCAAGGGCCGCTGAGCGTGGATCAATTGGCCGAACGCATGCTGGAATTGGTATTACTGCCACAAATCTGACCTTTAGGCCTGAAAAAATTCGGCAATCCGGTAAAAAAGATTCTAGAATCAGCGATATAGGGCAACTGGGCTCTATACCGTCCTGCGCGACGGCAACGGCACCCACGGTTTGGAGAGAGCGATATGGCAAGCACCGGCAGCATAGGCAGCCTCAACTCTCTGCAGCAATTGCAATCGCTGCAGAACACGCGGCCTGAGCAAAAGACGCTGGAAGAACCGCGGTCCGCCACTCCTGCGGTTTCCCAGCAAAACGTCAGCCAGGCCGCGGTCCGGCAGAACCCCGACACCGCGCGGGTTGAACAGCAGCTGCAACGCCAGCTGAACACCGCGCAGACCAATGCCGCGCAAACCCGCAACGGCGAGCAGCAAAGGGTCAGCCAGGAACAGGCGCAAACCGCCGCCCTGGCCAGCTCCGCCGCGCCGGCCGCCGCGGCCAACGACACCCCGCGGGCTCAACAGCGCGCGGCGGAAGCGGCCAGCGCCAATCGCGCCGCCAGCGCCCCGCCGGCGACGCCGCCGCGCCCGAACACGGTGCCGGCGGCCAATGAGCAGCAAGCCGCCAACAATCAGGCGGAACAGCAGACCAATCAGACCAACAACAACGCGAACAACGCGGTGGCCCGTTCCCAACAGCAGAACGCCAGCGGCCAGCTGGCGGTCACTCAGTACCAGACCACCCAGTCCCTGCTGCAGAACAGCACCTACCGTCCGCGGGTTTCGGAAGTGGCCTGAGGCCTCCTCACTGAAAAAAAACGGCAATCCATGCGGATTGCCGTTTTTCTTGCCGGATCGCCGCTCGGACCATCCCGCCGACGCGCAGCAGACATCGAACAGCCTCTCAGGCCTCTCCGGTTTTGCGCCCCGGTCGCCACAGCACGTCCGGCTCGCCGGCCTGACGGTTCAGATAACGCGACATCACGAACAGCAGATCGGACAGACGGTTCAGATAACGGCGCGCGGCGTCGGACACCGTCTCCCGCTGCGCCAGCGCCACCACCGCGCGCTCGGCGCGGCGGCATGCCGAACGCGCCTGGTGCGACAGCGCCGCCGCCCGGCAGCCGCCGGGCAGGATGAACTCCTTCAGCGGCGGCAAATCCTCGTTGAGGAAGGCCACCACGGCCTCCAGCGCCTGCACGTGCTCGGCGCCCAAGGCGCTGTAGCCGGGCACCGCCAGCTCCGAGCCCAGGTCGAACAAATCGTGCTGCGCCTCGGACAGCCAGGTCCTGACCTCGTCCGGCAAGGTCTCCGCCAGCAACACGCCCAGCACCGAGTTCAATTCGTCCACCTCGCCCAGCGCGCAAATGCGCAAGCTGTCCTTGCCCACCCTGCTGCCGTCGCCCAGGCCGGTGCTGCCGTCGTCGCCGGTGCGGGTGACGATATGCGATAACCTATCACTCATCGCGTTTCCCATCCTTTTCAATCTTGCCCAAAGAATTGATGGTCTGGCGCAAGCTCTCCTTCAAGGCCTCGCCGAACAACATCTCGTAATCCTCCTTGAGCTGATGCATCACGCCGGACAACATCTGCTTGGCCTGCAACTCCAAAGCGTCCTGCAACCACAAGGACAACTCCACCTTCATCCGCGGCAGCATTTTCTCGTACATGGACTGCAACAAGGCCTGCTCGTCTATCACCGCCACCGTGCCCGGCGGCGCATTCACCGCCTGAGGCGCCATCATCGCGGCGGCCGCGGCGGCCGAAGCCACCTCGGACACTTTCAAGACTTCCACGCCGCGCGCCGGCGGCGCGTCGGAAACGGCTTCCCGCTCGGGTTCTCCCGACGACGCCGCGCCGGCAGCCAGCGCCAGGCCCGCGGCCGCCAGCGCCCCGGCTCCCGCCGCCAACTCCGCGGCCCCCATCCCATCCGTCTCGGTCTCGGGCTCGGACTCCAGCACCGTCAGTTCGGGAATCTCGCCCTCGGCCAGGGCCAAGGACTCGGGCTCGGCGTCCGCCAAGGGCATTGCCGGCTCGGCGAACGCAGCGTCCAGTTGCGGGACTTCCGGTTCCGCGGCTTGCGACTCCAGCGCCTCGTCCAGCACAGGCTCGGCTACCGCTTCAACTTCCGCCGACTCGGCAAACACAGCGTCCAGATGCGGGACGTCCAACTCGGCGGCTTGCGGCTCCAGCGCCTCGTCCAACACAGGCTCGGCTACCGCTTCGACTTCCGCCGGCTCGGCAAACGCAGCGTCCAGATGCGGGGCTTCCGGTTCGGCAGCTTGCAACTCCAGCGCCTCATCCAGCACAGGCTCGGCTACCGCTTCGACTTCCGCCGGCTCGGCAAACCCAGCGTCTAGCTGCGAGACTTCCAACTCGGCGGCTTGCGGCTCCAACGCCTCGTCCAGCACAGGCGTGGCTACCGCTTCGGCTTCCACCGGCTCGGCAAACGCAACATCCAGCTGCGGAACTTCCGGTTCGGCAGCTTGCGGCTCCAGCACCTCGCCCAACTCAGGCTCGGCCACCGCTTCGGCTTCCGCCGGCTCGGCAAACACAGCGTCCAGTTGCGGGACTTCCGACTCGGCGGCTTGCAACTCCAGCGCCTCGTCCAGCACAGGCTCGGCTACCGCTTCGGCCTCCGCCAGCTCGGCAAACCCAGCGTCCAGTTGCGGGACTTCCAACTCGGCGGCTTGCGGCTCCAATGCCTCGTCCAGCACAGGCGTGGCTACCGCTTCGACTTTCGCCGGCTCGGCAAACTCAGCGTCCAGCTGCGGAACGTCCAACTCGGCGACTTGCGGTTCCAGCGCCTCATCCAGCACAGGCTCGGCTACCGCTTCAACTTCCGCCGACTCGGCAAACGCAGCGTCCAGCTGCGGGACTTCCGACTCGGCGGCTTGCGGCTCCAACGCCTCGTCCAGCACAGGCTCTGCTACCGCTTCGGCTTCCGCCGGCTCGGCAAACCCAGCGTCCAGCTGCGGGGCTTCCAGTTCGGCAGCTTGCGACTCCAGCGCCTCGTCCAGCACAGGCTCGGCTACCGCTTCGGCTTCCGCCGGCTCGGCAAATTCAGCGTCCAGATGCGGGACTTCCAACTCGGCGGCTTGCGGCTCCAACGCCTCGTCCAGCACAGGCTCGGCTACCGCTTCGGCCTCCACCGGCTCGGCAAACCCAGCGCCCAGATGCGGGGCTTCCAGCTCGGCCACTTGCGGTTCCAGCGCCTCGTCCAACACCGGCTCTGCCGCCGCTTCGGCAAACGCGGCGTCCATCATTGGCGCTTCCGTCTCAGCCGGAGGCTCATGCGCCTCCGCCTCAACGGCCTCCGGCATCGCCAAGACAGGCTCCGTCTGCAAGCCCGCCAGCGCCTGGTCGATCTCGGCCAGCAAGGGCTCCTCTCCCGGCGCGGCAAGCGCCGCGGCGACGGCGGACTCCGGCGAAATCATCGCATCGGGAAGCGCCACCGCCGGTTCAAACACCGCTTCGGGCGCTACGGCCGGCGCGACGTCAAACGCCGGCACAGGCAGCACATCCATCTCGGGCGGCGCTTCGACGGCGCTCTCGCCCTGGAGCGGCGCAAATTGTTCCAGATCGTCCGCCGGCGCGCCGGCGGACGGGGCCTCGGCGGGTTCCGGCCAGACGGGGGCGGCTTCCTCCGCCGGGCTCTCCGGCCAATTCGGCAGCAAGCTGTCCACCTGGGTTTCCGGCCCGACTCCGCCGCCCAGCACGCCGGTGGGCAGGCTATCCAAGGAAATGGAAGTGAAAGGCGTCGGCGCGGGCGGCTCGATCAGCGTCTCGGCCACGCCGACATCCGGCGCGGGCGGTACGGCGGTCGGCGCCTCCGCGTCCGGAATCTCGATGCCAACGGGCTCCGGTTCGGCGGCCGCAGACACGGCGGCCATTGCCGGCTCAGCCTCGGCGACTAGCGGCACGGCATCGAGCGCCGGAGCAGGCGCCGCGGCCGGCGGCTCTTCCGCGATGGACGCGGACTCGTCGGCCAAAGCCTCCGCCGGCGGCTCCTCGCCGGCCGGCTGCAGCGAAAATTCGAAATCGCCGGCTTCCGCCGCTGGCAGCGCCGCCTCCGGCAAGGCCGCGGCGGGGTTCCAGCCGGGCAGCACTTGCTCGATGCCCAGTTCGGAGGCCGGCATGTCGTCCAGATCCAGCGACGGCAGCGAAGCCAGGTCCAGCAAAGGCTCTTCGCCGGGAACGGGAGCGGCGATCAGCTCCTCCAGGCTCAGTTCGGGAATTTCCAGTTCGGCGGGCAGGTCCTGCGGCGGCTCGCCCAACTGGTCGGCCAGCGCGTCCAGTTCGCTGGAGAAATCAAAATCGGGGATGTCGATGACTTCGTCGCCCAAGGTAGGCACTTGCGACTCATCCACCACCTCGGTCAACACCGGCAGGTTGAGGCCGGACCAGTCAGGCTCTTTGGGCTTTGACGGCTCGCTCATGGTCACTTATTGCTCATGTCGTGATGTTCGATTGCATAACCGCGCTCGCGATACGCCTTGAACCGCAGGCGCGCCGTCTCCAGCGACGCTTCGTCGCGTCCGACTATTTCCAGAATACGATCAAAGCGCTCCATCCGCTCCGGCAAATTCGAACCCAGGTTCAACAATACCGGGTGCTCCAGCGCGTCCGGCAGGCGGGCGGTCAGCCAGATCGGCGTGTCCGCCGCCTCGTCGGCGCCCAGCCTGCAGTGCGGCACGAAGCGGGTATCGCCGAAGCTCCACAGCTGCCGGCTGAAGGTGTCGAGCTGCTGCTCGCTGTCGAACCAGATCAGCAGCCTCTCCCCCTTGCGCATCACCGTGGCCGCCAGCAGGCAGGCGAAGCCCTGCGGGTCGGCCACTTTGGTGTAAAAATCAATCCTGCTCATCGTCCACCGTTTCAGGGGTTTCGCGGCGCGGACGGCCGCGGCGCACCACATTGCCCAGCGCGATGTCGGCGCGGTCTTGCAGGAACTGCACCAGCAAAGGCACCGGACGCGCGGTGGCGCCCTTGTCCTTGCCACCCTTCCAGGCGGTGCCGGCGATGTCCAGATGCGCCCAGTCGTATGCTTTGGCGTAGCGCGACAGGAAGCAGGCCGCGGTGATGCTGCCGCCCGGACGGCCGCCGATGTTCGCCATGTCGGCGAACGGGCTCTTCAGCATGTCCTGGTACTCGTCCCACAACGGCATATGCCAAGCACGGTCGGCCACTTCCTCGCCGGCGGCCAGCAGTTCGCGCGCCAGGCTGTCCTGATTGCTGTACAGCGCGGTGGCGATATGGCCCAGCGCGATCACGCAGGCGCCGGTCAGCGTGGCCACATCGATCACGGTGGCCGGGTCGAAGCGCTCGGCGTAGGTCAGCGCGTCGCACAGGATCAGCCGGCCCTCGGCGTCGGTGTTCAGAATCTCGATGGTCTGGCCGGACATCGAGGTGACGATGTCGCCCGGCTTCAGCGCGTTGCCGTTGGGCATGTTCTCGCAAGTGGGCACGATGGCAACCAGGTTCAGCGGCAGGTTCATTTCCACCGCGGCGCGGAAAGCGCCCAGCACGGTGGCCGCGCCGCACATATCGTACTTCATCTCGTCCATGCCCTCGCCCGGTTTCAGCGAGATGCCGCCGGAATCGAAGGTAATGCCCTTGCCCACCATCACGATGGGCTTGTCACCCTTGTCCTTGGCGCCGTGATGGCGCAGCACGATCAGGCGAGCCTCTTCCACGCTACCCTTGGCCACGGACAGGAAGGAGCCCATGCCCAGTTCCGCGATGTCCTTGGGGCCCAGGATTTCAGCGTCGGCGCCGAAGGCCGCGGCCATCTGACGCGCTTCTTCGCCCAGATAGCTGGGGGTGCAGACATTGCCCGGCAGATTGCCCAGGTCCTTGGCCAGCTTCATGCCGCTGCCGATGGCCAGGCCGCGCTGCAGGCCTTTTTCGCCGTCGGCGAGATCGCTGCGGCGCGGCACCGCCAGCGTCAGTTTGCGCGGCTCGCGCACCGATTCGTCCACCTTGCTCTTGAAGCGGTCGAAACGGTACAAGGCGTCCAGCGTCACCACCGCCGCCTGTTCTATCATCCACTCGACGTCGTGTTTCTTGACTGTCAGTTCGCTCAGGTAGCTGACCGCCTCCACCGCCGAAGTCTGGGTCAAGGCCTTGACCGAGGCGCGCACCGCCTCGCGGTATTCCTTGGCGCGGAACTCCCGCTCCTTGCCCAGGCCCACCAGCATCACCCGGTCGCACAGGGTGTGCGGCACCGAATGCAGCACCAGCGTGCTGCCCAGTTTGCCCTCCATATCGCCGTGACGCAGCACGTCGCTGATGAAGCCGTTGGAGATGCGATCCAGCAGGTCCGCGGCGAAGGTCAGCTTGCGGGATTCGTACACGCCGACGATAACGCAAGCTACCCGTTGCTTTTCCGGACTGCCGCTTTTTATGTTAAATTCCATTGAGAACTCCCGTGTAGAGCGAGTGTCTGTAGCTCCACCTCTTAACCGGCCGTCGATGCGCGGGTAGAATCCTGACGGCCCGGCCTTCCGGTGAAGACGGATTTTGTTGTTGATTCCGAAATCGTCCGTTTTTGACGTTTCTGGATGGTCCCCGGAATTATCACAATGCTTTTCATGAAAAGTCAAAAAGGCACTGAATAAATGGTTTTTCAAAAAAGCCTGACTCGCGAGCTGACTTTGAGCGCTTTAGGCGTTTTCATCGTGCTCCTGGCGATTATCGTTTCCACTCAGGCAGTCAATCTGCTGGGCCGCGCGGCCGAAGGACAGATGGCCAACGAGGCCGTTGCCGCGGTGCTTGGCTTCACTACGCTGGGCTTTTTCCCGGTATTGATGATTTTGACGGTTTTCGCCACCATTTTAGTGGTGTTGACCCGTATTTGGCGCGATCACGAGATGGTGGTCTGGCTCAGTTCCGGCCTGTCTCTGAGCAATTGGGTGTGGCCGGTGATGCGCTTCACCCTGCCGCTGGCGGTGCTGATCGCCGGCGTCACCCTGTTCATCGGCCCCTGGGCCGACCAGCGCAGCCAGGACTATGCAGAACAGATCAAACGCCGCGAGGAGGTTTCCGCGATCTCTCCCGGCGTGTTCAAGGAATCGGCCTCGTCCAACAAGGTGTATTTCATCGAGAACTACTCCGGCGAGCACGGCGCGGCCACCAATATTTTCATGCAGGAAATCACCGACGGCAAAGTGGCGACGATTTTCGCCAAATCCGGTTTTATTACCACTAAGCCGGACGGCGAGCGCGTGGTGGTGCTGGAACACGGCCAACGCTACGTCGGCGAACCCGGCAGCGCCAACTACGAGGTGGCGGAATTCCAGCGCTACACCGCCGGCATCGGCGAAAGCCAGCAGATGCCGGGCCCGTCCGGCAATCGCCAGGCCATTCCCACCGCCCAGCTGTTGAGCCAGGACTCCGCCGACTACCGCGCCGAGCTGGCCTGGCGGCTGTCGATGCCGATCAGCTGCGTGATCCTGGCGCTGCTGGCGATTCCGATGTCCTATTTCAACCCGCGCAGCGGCCAGACCTACAATCTCTTGCTGTCGCTGCTGGTTTTCTTCGTTTATCAGAACGGACTGACCGTGGCCCGCAACTGGGTGGCCCAGGGCAAGGCCGGCGTCTGGCTGGTGCTTCTGGTGCATCTGGCCATGCTGGCGCTGGCGCTGGCGCTATTGAGCTACCGCAACCGCCCGGCCCGTCCCATCGGCCAGGCCTTGTCCCTGCTGTTCCGGAAATCCTGATCCCGTCATGAAACTGATTCATCGCTACATCGTCGCCACCCTGAGCCAGGCGACCTTGTTCACCCTGCTGGCCCTGCTGGGCCTGTACGGCTTCTTCGACCTGCTGGCCGAGGTGCCCAATCTGGGCAAGGGCAGTTACACCCTGGGCAAGATGCTGGGCTATGTCGCGCTGCTGATGCCCGGCCACGCCTATGAACTGATGCCGCTGGCGGTCTTGATCGGCGGCATGGTGGCGATGACCCAGCTGGCCACCAACAGCGAATACACGGTGATACGCACCAGCGGCGTGACCCTGCCGCAAATCGCCGCCACGCTGTTGAAATTCGGCCTCGGCTTCGCCCTGCTCACCGTGCTGCTGGGCGAGGTGGTGGCGCCGCGCACCGGCCAGCAGGCGCAGAGCCTGAAGCTGTCCGCCACCCACTCCATGGTGGCGCAGGAGTTCCGTTCCGGCATCTGGGTCAAGGACAATCAGAACTTCATCAACGTCCATGAAATGCTGCCGGACACCTCGCTGCTGGGCGTGCGCATCTACACCTACGACGATAATTTCCGCCTGGTGCGCACCCGTTACGCCGAACGCGGCTCCTTCTCCAAAGACGAGCAGCAATGGCGGCTGATCAATGTGCGCGAAACCACGCTGACCGCGGACCAGGCCGTCAGCCGTCATTACCCCGAGCTGTCCTGGAAATCCATCGTCGAGCCGGAAATCCTGTCCGTGCTGCTGGTGGTGCCGGAACAGATGTCGGCCAGCGCGCTGCTGACCTATCTGGAGCATTTGCGCAGCAATAAACAGCAAACCCAGCGCTACGAAATCGCCTTGTGGAGCAAGCTGTTCTATCCGCTGGCCTGCATCTCGATGGCGCTGGTGGCCCTGGCCTTCACCCCGCAGCAGCGCCGCCACGGCCAGCTGGGCATCCGTCTGTTCGGCGGCATCTGCCTGGGCATCGCCTTTCACTTCGTGAATCGCCTGTTCGGCCATCTGGGCCTGTTGTACGACTGGAACCCCATCCTGTCCGCCACCCTGCCCACCTTGCTGTTCCTGGTGGCCGGCGTCGCCATCATCGCCAGACAGGAAAGGCGCTGACATGAGTTCGCCGGCCGCGGAATCCCTCGCCCGCATGCGCCAGGAGCTGGCCGGCAAACGTCAGGCGCTGGCCGAGCAATACCGGCAGCAGCGCAATCCCCAGGAATATCTGAAACGGCACAGCCAGACCGTGGACGCCGCGCTGCAGGCGCTGTGGGCGCAGTCCGGCCTGGACGGCGCCGCCAGCCTGATCGCGGTGGGCGGCTACGGCCGCGGCCAGCTCTTCCCCTATTCCGACATCGACCTGCTGGTGCTGCTGGACCAGCCGCCGTCGCCGGAGCTGGGCGAACGCGTAGGCGCCTTCATCAGCCTGCTGTGGGACGTGGGCCTGGAAATCGGCCACAGCGTGCGCACCGTCGAGGAATGCCTGACCGAGGCCCGCGGCGACATCACCATTGAGACCAATCTGCTGGAAAACCGGCTGATCGCCGGCGACGCCGCGCCCTGGCGGCGCATGAGCGCGCTGCTGGACCGCCAACGCGACCCGCTGGCCTTTTTCGAGGGCAAGACCCAGGAGCAACAGCAGCGCCACACCCGCCACTTCGGCGTCGGCAACAATCTGGAACCCAATATCAAGGAAAGCCCAGGCGGGCTGCGCGATCTGCACACCATTCTGTGGATCAGCAAGGCCATAGGCCTGGGCGACAATTGGGACGCGCTGGTGCGCCGCGGCATCCTGACCCTGGCCGAAGCGCGCCTGATCAAGCACAGCGAACGCCAATTGCTGGGCCTGCGCATCGAACTGCACTTGCTGGCGCGCCGGCGCGAGGACAGGCTGATCTTCGATCTGCAACAACAGCTGGGCCAGGCGCTGGGCCTGCAGGACACGCCGGCCAAACGCGCCAGCGAACAGGCGATGCAGCTGTATTACCGCGCCGCCAAGACCGTCAACCAGCTCAACGGCATCCTGCTGCCCAATCTGCGCGGCCGGATTTATTCGCAAGTGCCGCGCGTCACTCAGAACCTGAACGAACGCTTCTACTCGGTCAACGGCATGCTGGGCATCCGCCAGCCGGACGTGTTCGAAAAATACCCGTCCGCCATCCTGGAAGCTTTTCTGATGCTGCAGCGCAACCCGGAACTGAGCGGCTTCGCGCCGCGCATGTTGCGCGCGCTGTGGCACGCGCGCAGCCACATCAACGAGCGCTTCCGCAACAACCCGCGCAACCGCGAGCTGTTCCTGCAACTGTTCCGCGAGCCCAACGGGCTGACGCGCTGCCTGCGGCGGATGAATCTATACGGGGTGCTGGGCCGCTACCTGCCCAATTTCGGCCACATCGTCGGCCAGATGCAGCACGATCTGTTCCACGTCTACACCGTGGACGAGCACATTCTGATGGTGGTGCGCAATCTGCGCCGCTTCGCCAGCAGCGCCTTCACCCACGAATACCCGCTGATGTCCCGGCTGATCAACGACTTCGAACGCCCGGAAACCCTGTATCTGGCCGGCTTGTTCCACGACATCGCCAAGGGCCGCGGCGGCGATCATTCGGCGCTGGGCACGGTGGACGCGGCGGACTTTTGCCGCCAGCACGGCTTGCCGGCCGAGGACGGCGAGCTGGTGGCCTGGCTGGTGGGCCAACATCTGACCATGTCCAGCGTGGCGCAGAAGCAGGATATCTACGACCCGGAAACCGTGCGCCGCTTCGCCGAGCTGGTCGGCACGCCGCGCCGGCTGACCGCGCTCTACCTGCTCACCGTGGCCGATATCCGCGGCACCAGCCCCAAAGTCTGGAACGCGTGGAAAGCCAAGCTGCTGGAAGACCTTTACCACGCGGCGATGCGCCAACTGGTGCGCGGCGGCCAGCTGGACGTCGCCTCGGAGCTGGAGGAACGCAAACACCAGGCCCAGGCGCTGCTGCGTTTGCACGCGGTACCCGGCGGCGTGGAGGCCGCGCTGTGGCAGGAGCTGGACACTGTTTACTTCCTGCGCCACGAGGCCAAGGAGATCGCCTGGCACGCGCGCCTGCTCAACCGCTTCGTCCACGCCGAGCAGCCCCTGGTCCGCGCCCGGCTGTCCGACGACCACGAGGGCATACAGGTGCTGATCTACACCCGGGACCGGCCGGAACTGTTCGCCCGCGCCTGCGCCTTCTTCGGCCGCACCCACTACAGCATCGCCGACGCCAAGGTCTACACCACCCGCCACGGCTACGCGCTGGACACCTTCCACGTCTTCGTGCCCGAGCATCATGACGGCGATTACCGCGACATGATCAATTTCATCGAGTTCGAACTGGCCGAATGCCTGCGCCAGGAGGGCGAACTGAGCTTGCCCGCCTCCGGCCGCATCAGCCGCCACCTCAAGCACTTCCCGATCACGCCGCAAATCCTGATCCGCCCGGACGACAAGGCCAGCTTCTACGTGCTGTCCATCGTCGCCGGCGACCGCCCCGGCCTGCTGGCCCGCATCGCCAAAGTGCTGTCCGACTACCGGATGAATGTGCAATCCGCCAAGATCATGACCTTGGGCAGCCGCGCCGAGGACTCCTTCCTGATCTCCGGCCCCGGTCTTAGCGACGACAAAACCGTGCTGGCGCTGGAAAACGCCTTGCTGGCCGCGCTACGGCTGTAAGCGCCCGTTTAACGCCAGGCGGGCAGGCGCCAGACAAAGCGTTTGCGGCCATGGCGGCGACTCTTCGAAATACTCATGCCGCTCATGAGCAAAGCGCTTCCCCGCCTACCCCTATCTTGCGCACCAGGTCTTGAATAGACCCAAAACGCAAGCCGCAAACCATCAGGCATACTCATTAGATCAATCAGAAAAAAGCATTGCCATTGTCATTTTTTTGCGTTTTGCATACAGATTTGACGCTGATCAATAATTTACTTGTCATCGATTGAGATTTGGGATTACACATTCAGCGTTCCCCATCGGGAGCAGCCCTTCCGCACCAAGGGCAACCAACCTGGACCAAAGGCGCGCCGTCGAGCGACTACAAGCCCGGTCCAAGGGCCCTGCCCAAGCGCAGGCCCGCGCGGTACTTCTTCAGAGGAGAAGTGAATGTTTGCCAAGCAATACACGGCCGCACTGGTGTCCGCCGCTTTCTTCAGCATCGCGGCGCAAGCAGCAAACCTCAACTGGCAATCCACCAACACCCTGGCTCACCCGGTACAGACGCTGACCCCGCAGGCGCAAGACAGCGGCGAAGTCGCCGCCGGCCAGAGCGTCCACGTCGCGGTGGCGCTGAAAGTGCGCAACAAGGCGCAGCTGGACGCGCTGACCCAGGACATCCTTCAAGGCCGCAGCAAGCGCTACCTGAGCAAGGCCGAGTTTCTGAGCCAGTTCTCCCCCACCGAGGCCCAGGCGCAAACCGTGGTCAAACACTTGCAGGCCAGCGGCTTCCGCAACATCAAGGTGGCGCCCAACCGGCTGCTGATCACCGCCGACGGCAGCGCCGCCACGGTCAAGGCCGGCTTCCAGACCTCGCTGCACCGCTACGACATCAATGGCCGCCAGGCCTTCGCCAATGTCGCCAACGCCCAGGTGCCCGGCGCGCTGGCCGACATCGTGCTGGCGGTCCACGGCCTGCAGAACGTGCATCAATTCCACACCGCGCTGCGCCATCCGACGCCGCAGGCCTTCAAGACGACCAGCGTCAGCGGCCACGCTCCCACCGACTTCCCGTCCATCTACAACGCGAACAGCCTGCCGCCGGCCAGCAACACCACCGTCGGCATCATCGCCGAAGGCGACCTGAGCCAGACGCTGAGCGATCTGCAGGACTTCGCCAGCGGCGCAGGCTACGGCGCGGTGGCCACCTCGGTGATCAATAGCGGCACGCCCAGCAGCGACACCTCCGGCACCGAGGAATGGAACCTGGACAGCCAGGACATCCTCGCCGCCGCCGGCGGCGCGGTGCAGCAGATGAACTTCTACGTGGCGCCGTCGATGACCAACGCCGACATCACCGCCGCCTTCAACGCCGCGGTCAGCGACGGCACGGCCAAGGTGGTCAACGTTTCGCTGGGCGAATGCGAGACCAGCGCCCAGAGCGACGGCATGACCGCCAGCGCCGACCAGATCTTCCAGGCGGCGGTGGCCCAGGGTCAGACCTTCTCGGTGTCCACCGGCGACTCCGGCTCCTACGAGTGCGGCGGCCGCACCGCGCGCCAGAGCTACCCGGCGGTGTCGCCCTACGTGATCGCGGTGGGTGGCACCACCCTGTCCACCAGCGGCAAAACCGCGTATCTGTCGGAAAGCACCTGGAACGGCGGCGGCGGCGGCCCCAGCTATACCGAGAACGCTCCGGCCTGGCAAAGCAGCGCCGGCGTGCTGACCATTTCCAAGACCAAGCGCGGCGTGCCCGACGTCTCCTTCGACGCCGACCCCAATAGCGGCGCGCTGGTCCTGGTCAACGGCGGCACTTCGCAGATCGGCGGCACCAGTCTGGCGGCGCCCTTGTTCACCGGCTTCTGGGCGCGGATAGAGTCGGCCAACGGCAACAACATCCACTCGCCGGCGCCGTCGATCTACAAATACTTCAAGGCCAACCCCGCGCTGTACCACGACGTCACCAGCGGCAGCAACGGTGCCTACAGCGCCGCCAAGGGCTGGGACTACACCACCGGCTGGGGCAGCCTGAACATCGCCAATCTGAACGCCTTCATCGCGCGGACCCCCGGTTTTTAAAGCAGCGCTCTCTCGCCTTGAGCCCCGGTCCTCCGGGGCTTTTTTGCGCCCGGCGGCGGCGGCGGCTAAGATGGGCCCACTTCGCGCCGGAAACCAAACATGAAAATCCCGCCCTCAGCCGCCGTCCATCTGCTGCACCGCTGTGTCCACGCCAGCCTGGCCACCCACAGCACTCAACTGGCCGGCTATCCCTACGCCACGCCGATACCCTGCGTGCCCGACCTGCGCCACCGCCCCACGCTCTGCCTCAGCGCGCTGGCCGAGCACAGCAAGAATCTGCAAGCCGATCCGCGCTGCAGCGTGGCCTTGCTGGACCCGGCGGCGGCGTCCAGTCAGAGCGGCGCGCGCCTGACCCTGCTGGGCGATATGGAAGCCTTCCAACCCACGCCGCTGGAACTGGCGCGCCATCTGCGCTACCAGCCGGAGGCCGAAGACTGGCTGCAGCTGGACTTCGCCTTCTACCGATTGCAGCCGCAACGGCTGCGCTATATCGAAGGCTTCGGCCGCATGGGCTGGCTGGAGGCCGAGCAGTGGCTGGGCGGCCCGACGCTGGAGCCGGAACAAGAGGCGGAGCTGCTGACGCAGAGCGCCCCCTTGCCCGCCGGTGTCCGCTTGCTGGGGGCCGACTGCCACGGCATCGATTACGAGATCGCCGCCGCGCGCCGCCGGCTGGCCTTTCCCGCCGCGTTGGCGGCGGACGAGCTGGCCGCCCGCTGGACAGCGCTCTGCGCGGCGCTGGCATGAAAAACGGGAGCCTGTCGGCTCCCGCTCGCACATCCCCCCGACTGCGCCGTTCCGGCGCAGCCGCTCACTTGAACAACATATGGCCCAACTTGCTGGCCTTGGTGTCCAGATAACGGTCGTTGTGCGGATTGCGTCCCACTTCCAGCGGCACCCGTTCCACCACATCGATGCCGGCATTGCGCAGGGTTTCGATCTTGCGCGGATTATTGGTCATCACCCGCACCCGCGACACGCCCAGCTGGTCCAGCATATGACGGGCGATGCGGAAGTCGCGCATGTCGGCGGGAAAGCCCAGCCGCTCGTTGGCTTCCACGGTATCCGCGCCGCCGTCCTGCAGCTGGTAGGCGCGGATCTTGTTGATCAGGCCGATGCCGCGGCCTTCCTGACGCAGATACAGCAGGGCGCCGCGGCCTTCGGCGGCGATGGCGGACAAGGCCGCCTCCAGTTGGAAGCCGCAGTCGCAGCGCAGTGAAAACAGCGCGTCGCCGGTCAGGCACTCCGAATGCAGGCGCGACAGCACCGGCTCGCCGTCGTCTATCGTGCCCAGGGTCAGCGCGACGTGCTCGCGCCCCCCCACTTCCTCAAAACCATGCATGGTGAACTCACCCCAGGGGGTGGGCAGCTTGCAACTGGCGATGTACTCCATCCTCGGCTCATCAGCGCTGAGCTCGACAGCAGGCAATGACATTGTTTCTCCGCTAAACCTGATGAACGCGCCTGAATCCGCGCGCGATAATCTTTATTAACTGTGGTCGGCTTCCGGATTTTCAAGCGCCAGCGGCAAGGCGGCGAAAGGCTCGGCCAGCACAATGGCCAACGCGGCCAGCCACACCAGCCGCTCCGGCGTGAAGAAACCGGCGCTGGACGCCTCGGCGTCCAGAATGCCCAGCACATTGTCGTCCTGACCCAGCACCGGCAGGCAGACCTCGCTCATCACCTTGGGGTCGCACTCGTAATAGCCGCCGCCCTCGGCGCGCCAGGCTTTGACGTCCTCGATCAGCACCGCCCAGCCGGTCAGGCCCACCCGGCTGTTGTTGCTGTACTCGGCGAATGCCTCGGTCAAAGGAAACTCCGCGCGGCTGGGCACGCCCTGATAAGCCAGCTTGACCAGCTTGGCCTGCTGGCCCTTGCCTATCTTGCGATACACGCCCAGCCAGTCCGCGCCCACCTTGAGGTTTACCGACTCCACCAGCGCCAGCAGATTGCGCAGGGCCGCCGTCGCCTCCGGACTTTCGCCGCCGAACAGCGGCGCCAGGTCGTAAGGCTCGTCGGCCAGTTCCTCGAACAAGGAGCAACTGCCGTCCTCGCTCAATTTGGGCACCCGGTAGCGGTACAAATCCTGCCGCGCCGCCGGCTTGTCCGCGTTCAACACCGCGGACAGGGTCAGCACCGCGATCTGCAGCTCGGTGCGATCCAGATCCAGGCTCTGCTCGCGCAGATAGTCGGTCAGTTGGCTTACGGGTATCATGACTGTGCTCCTGAAGGCGGCCGCGCCGCCCGATGCGAATGAATATCGAAACCCAGCAGGATACCAAAAACCGCCCCGCGCTGGCCAACCCCAGCCCAGAATAAAACACCATGCCCGCCATTCATATTCCCTACCCGCCTCTCGTGATCAAGGCCGGCGCGCACGCCCGCAAGCTGCTGGCGCGCCAGGGCCTGCCCGCCGCCAGCGTGGCCACCCTGCCCGGCGCCGCCGGCGGCCCCAAGGCGATAGGCATCACCGGCCTGGACCAGGCGGTGTTCGAATGGCTGAACCGCAGCCCGCGTCGGCGCGAGCTGGTCGGCGCCTCCATCGGCGGCTGGCGCTTCGCCTGCGCGATGCAGGCCGAACCGCGTCAGGCGCTGGCCCGGCTAGCGGAGCGCTACACCGCTGAAACCTACGCGGCCAAGATCGGCGTGGCCGACATCACCCGCCAGACCCGCCTGATGCTGGACGAGGTGCTGCCGCCCGAGGCGCGCGGCGCGCTGATCGATCACCCTCACTATCAGCTTAGCCTGTTGCTGGTGCGTTCCCACGGCCTGCTCGCCAGCGAGGCGCGCGCGGCGCTGCTGGGCGGCCTGGCGCTGAGCGCCGCGCTCAACGCCGTGTCCCGCGGCCTGCTGCGCCACGCCTTCAGCCGGGTGATCTGCCACGACCCGCGCAGCGACTTGCGCTTCAAGCCCGCGGACGACATCCCTACGCTGTGCCAACCGCTGGGAATGGACAACCTGGATGCCGCGCTGATGGGCACCATCGCCATTCCTGGCGTGCTCAACGGCGTACAGTTGCCGGGCGCGCCGGCGGCCACTTATCGCGACGGAGGCCTGACCGACTACCACTTGGACTTTCCCTTCGCCCAGGGCGACGACATCGTGCTCTACCCTCATTTCACCGAGCGCATCGTGCCCGGCTGGTTCGACAAATTCCTGCCCTGGCGCCGGTCCAATCCGGCCCACCACGCCAACACCGTGCTGATCTCGCCGTCGCGCGACTACCTGGCGCGCCTGCCCGGCGGCAAACTGCCGGACCGCAACGACTTCCACCGCTACCTGGGCCGGGACGCGCAGCGTCAGCAAGTCTGGCGCCAGGCCACCGCCGAGAGTCAAAGGCTGGGCGACGCCTTCATGGCGTGGCTGGAGCGGCCGGACCTGGGCCAGGTTCAAGCGCTCTAAAACAAAAAGAGCCGGGAATCTCCCGGCTCTTTTCATTCATGCCTCAGACACGCCTCAACCGGCGCGGGCCCAGCACGCCTCGTCCGACATATTCACCGGCGTCGCCAGCAACTGCACCACCACGTCCCGCGTTTGCGCGCCCTTGCGCACGCGCACGGTGATCTGGTCGGCCACGCCTGGCTGATCCTGATCACGGCGGTAGTTGAAGGCGCCGTGGTCGGCCATGACGGCGCGGCCCAGCTTGGGACCGCTCACCAGGCTATAGCCGTCCGGCTCGCCCACGCCTTGCAGCTGGCCGCGCAGGCAGCGCACAGGGCTGGAATAGCTGAGCTTGGCCAAACCCAGCTGGGCGTCGCCGCCGCCCGGCTTCGACGGCTGCGACGCGGCCGGACCCAGCGGGCCTTCGCAGCGCAGCGCCGCGCGCTTGGCCTTGAAGTCGTAGTCGGTGGCCGCGCAGTTGAGCGCCATCATATTGTTGATGCCGCTGCCGCGCAGCAGGTTCTGCAAGGCGGAGTCCAGGGTCTTGTCCAGCTCCTGGCGCGCCATGGTGGCGGTGCCGGAGCGCAAGGACAAGACGCCGTCGCATTCGAAGCGGCGCAGAGCGCTGCGTTCGCCGTCGGCCCAGACGCGGCACGCCACCGGCAGATGACGGCGCATCGCGCCCTCGATCGCGCCGATCTCGCCGGCCTGCCACTCCGCCTGTTTCAGCCAGTCCACGCCCCGCTCGGTCGAGGTATTGCCCAGTTGACCGGCGCGCTGCGCCTCCACCTGGCGGCCCACATAATCGTGGAAGCCCTGCACCAGACCGGCGTCGCGGCCCATTTCCGCCACCAGGGCATCAAAGCGCTTGACGTCGTCGGCGCGCAGCGAGGCCAGGATCTCGGCGATGCGGCCCGGTTGTTGCTGGTTCAGGTAGTAGAACCACAAGGCGGAATGGCTGTAGAAGTCCCAACCGTCGCTATAGCTGGAACGCATGATGCGGGACGGTTCCAGATAGCTTTGCGGCCAGCCGTTGGCCACCACGTCCACCACGTGGCCGCGCACCTTGATGCCGTCGCGCGACGTGCTCCAGGCCATGAATTCGGCGAAGCCCTCGTCGTACCAGGCCATGCGGCGGTCGTCGCGGTAGAAGTCCGAGCTGCCCCACATGCCCGGCTGGATGAAGCGGCCGGACAGATAGTGCACGTACTCGTGGCGCACCAGTTCTTCCAGGCTCAGATAGCTCTCGCGCGGCACTTCGCGCTGGAAGGTGTAGAAGGTGCCGTCCTTTTCGATGTAAATGCCGCCGTTGTCGGTGGACAATTCATTGAGCAGGCCCTGGAAGCGCTGGTAGGCGGTCTTGCTGCCGTAGATCACCATGCGCAATTTGGCGTTGGTGTCGCCGTTCACCGGCTGGCTGATGCCGCTGACCCGGCCCAATTGCGCCTGCACCTGCTTCATCGCGTAGTACAGCGGCTCCACTTCGGCCAGCGCCAGCGGGGTTTCGAACACCAGATTGCCGTTGTCGAAGCTCCAGCTATGCGGGAACAGATGCGTTTTCAGCTCCTGTTCCGCCTGGCAGATGCCGTAGCGCTCGCACGGCACCTTGCCCAGCTTCTTCAAGGCGTACACCGCTTCCGCCCACGAAGCGCCGAACTTCTCGCCGCCCAGCAGGCCGGCCACCGCGTCTTCCGCCAGTTTGGCGGTGCGCGGGTATTGCATGAAACGGCCGGTTTCGCGCACGGTGTTCAGATACATCTGTTCGTCGGCGAAGGCCGGCTGTCCGGCGCGGGTCAGCCCTGCCAGGCTGGTCGCCAGCGCGTCCAGTTGACCGGCGCCCGCCTTGTCGGCGAAGCCCTCGGTGTAATGCATATTGAACAGGGTGGTCTGCATCGGATGCAGCGCGATGCGCGCCCAGTTGTTCTTAGCCGCGGCGTTGTAGCGGCCGAAGAAGCGCTGCAGCAGCGGCAGCGCGTATTCCTGCTTGCGCACCGAATCCGCCAGAATCATGGTTTCCGCCACCGACTGACGCAGATCGGTCGCGAGATACCAGGCGTCGTGGTCGCCGCTGCCGTCGCGCACCGGCTCGCTCCACAGCGCCGGGTTTTCCGCCAGCGCGCTCACCGCCTGCATCACCGGCTCGTCCACCGGACGGCCGTAATCGCCCACTTCCGCGGCGTGGCTGTACTGGGTGAAGTAGCCGGCTTTCAGGAACACCGCCAGCGGCCACAAGCCGTTGGCGCTCTTGCCGTCCCAGCTTTGCGCGCGGGCGCGGGCCTCGGCCGCCACTTCCCGCATATTCGCCGGCGACACCACCCGGTAGCTGAAGGCGTCCGCCTGGAACAGGCGGTTCATGCACGTGCCCTGCACGCTGGCGACATAGCGCGCCAGCGCCGCGCCGGACAACTGGCCCAGCTTGGCCTCCTCGCAGGCGGCGTACTGCGGCCCGGCCGCGGCCTCCTTGGCGCGGCGCGCGCCGGTCTGCTGCATCGGACCTTGCGGCTTGGCGCCGGGACCGGCGCCGTCGGCCGGCGCGCCGGGCGGCAGGCCGTGCGGATAAGACGGTTTCTCCGACAAAGCCGGAGAATGCGAGGAGTGGCCGGCCTGAGGAAGATTGGCCTGCGGCGCCGGCTGGCTGACCGCTGTTTTTTCGGAATCGCTGACGCAACCGGCCAATAAGGCGGCCGCCATCACGGAAAGACTCAGTGCGCGCACGCCGCTGAGCGAAGCTGTTTTTATCATGACGCTATCCAAGACATTAATAATGTCGCATCAATATTCAGATGCGCATTTCAAATCATATAGAATAGCCATCGTCATGAGAATTCAGTTTAAAATAAAACACTCAATTTAAACCATAATTACAACATTGGTATTTTTACCCTGTTTTTCACCGAAAAAAGGGCGTAAAAAAAGCCGCGCAAGCGGCTTCGATAAAGTTTGTTGCCCAGCCAAAGGGACAGGCGTCAATGCCTGGCCTCGCGCGCGGCGGCGATCACGTCGTAATCAAACAGACGGTTGGCGTCGTCCTCGTCGTAAACGTAATGCTGGTTGCAATAGTCGCAGACGATTTCCACGCTGCCCTGTTCCAGCAACACCTCGCCCACCTCCTGGCCGCCCAACATCTTCAGCATGTCGCCGACGCGTTCACGGCTGCAGTTGCAGGCGAAGCTCACCGTCTCCTGATCGAACACCCGCACCGTTTCCTCGTGGAACAGGCGGTGCAGGACGTCCTCGGCCGGCAGGCCCAGCAGTTCGTCCGCCCTCAGCGTGGCGCCCAGCATCTGGATGCGCTCCCAGCCTTCCGGATCGCCATGGCCTTCCGGCAGTTTCTGCAACAGCATGCCGGCGGCGGTTTCGTCGCTGGAGGCCAGGATCAGCCGAGTTTCCAGCTGCTCGGAGCGCAGCATATAGTTCTCCAGCATCTCGCCTATGCTGTCGCCCTCCAGCGCCACGATGCCCTGCCAGGTTTGCGCCTTGTCCACGCGCGGCTCCAGCGTCACCACAAAACGCCCGTGCCCGCCCAGCAAGGACTGGATGGAAGCGTCGTCGGCAATGCCGTCGTCCCACTTGGCGGTGGCGCGGATGGTGCGGTCGTTATTGCACTCCACCACCGCCAGCTTCAGGGCGCCGGCGCCGTGAAGCTGCAGGATCAGCGCGCCGTCGAACTTGAGGTTGGCGGCCATCAGCTCGGCCGCCGCCATCATTTCGCCGACGATCTTCTTCATGGCCGGCGGGTAGCTGCGGCGGGCCAACACCTGCTGCCAGGCGCCGTCCAGGCGCACCAAGGCGCCGCGCACCGGCGCGCCGTCAAACAAAAATCGTTGCAATCTGTCTTGTGTGCTCATGCTGTGTCTTTCTTTTCCTTGTCCGCCGCCAGCTCTACGGTATAGACCGTCATCGGCATCGAGGAGCTGACGTCGAATTCGCAGCCGGCGCGCACGCCGATTTCGGCGATTTCGCGCGCGCTCAGCGCCTGGTCGTACACCGCGTACATCGCGCCCATCGCGAACTTGCGGCCGGAGCCTATCGCCCAGATGCGGGAAAACTCATAGATCTCGCGCATGGGGTAAACCCCGAAAATGCCGTGACGGTTGGCGATCACCACCATCATCTGGCTGGATTCGTACGGATCTTCCTCGTCCTCCTCGGGACGCAGGTAGAAACCGTCCTTCAGCTTGGGATGCAGCTTGCGGAAGGTCTCGAAAATGCCCTGGCGGCTGCTCAAGTCTTTTTTCTTCAACTCCTTCAGCGCGCCTTGCAGCACCAGGTCGTGCGCGGCCGAGCCGGAGATGGCCAGATAGCTGTCCCCGTGCTGGAAAATCTTGTTGTGGAAACAATCATAGCCGGCCAGCAGCTTCTGGTCGTCGCCAAAAGTGGTCTGGCTGTCTGCGGCGATCGCAATCTGATCGCCCTTTCTTACCGCCACGATGGTAGTCATCCCTGCGCCTTTTTCGTCGATGGCGGCCCCGGGTTCGGCAGCCGCGCAAAACCGCCTATTGTATCGGCTTACGCCCGGCAACCCAAGCTTTGCGCCCGCGGCCGGCTTTGGGGGAGATGGGGACCGCCGGCGCGAATCTCAAGGCCGCAGCGCGGCCGCGACGAGATGACAAAGCGGGTTTTTATCGATACAATGATATTGATTCTCATTTACAAAAAAGCCATGCAATTCCACGCTCAAGACTTTCCCATCGTCTGGCTGGATCGCCGCCGCCCGGATGGACAGCAGCCCACCGACATCTTCGCCACGCTGGACCAGCTGCTGCTCCAGCAACGTCCCTTCGTCTTCATCGCCAAGGAACCGGCCCCCACCGAGCTGGACCTGCACGCGCGCATCATCCGCAAGATGGCGGCGCTGTGGGTCAAGGACAACCGGCTGCAAATCCGCCAGCTGATCCGGGGCACCATCGTGATCGCTCCTCTGACCGACCAACAGCGCTATCTGGACGAGTTCGCGCCGCGCTTCGAAAAATTCTGGGGCTATCCGCTGCGCCACCGCCCGGACTGCGACGCGGCGCTGAACCTGGCGGCGGAACTGCTGGCCGGCCCGCCCGCCGTCGGCCACGCCCTCAGGCGTCGCGCAGTTCGAAATCGTGGCTGATGTCGGCGGTCTTGCCCAGCATGATGGAGGCGGAACAGTATTTCTCCGCCGACAGCCTGATCGCCCGCTCCACCGCGTCCGCCTTCAGTTCGCGCCCGCTCACCACAAAGTGGAAATGAATGCGGGTGAACACCTTGGGCTCCTCCTCGGCGCGCTCGGCCTCGATCTCCACCCAGCAATCGCTGACCTGCTGCCGCGATTTTTTCAGAATGGTGATCACATCGTAGCTGGTGCAGCCGGCGGTGCCCAAGAGCAACAGCTCCATGGGCCGCGGCCCCAGATTCCTGCCGCCGCCCTCCGGCGCGCCGTCCATCACCACCGCGTGACCGCTGCCGCTTTCGCCCAGAAAACACACGCCGTCCACCCACTTCAACCTGGCTTTCATCCCCGCCTCTCCTCATAGTAGGAATTCCGAAACGGCCTAGCCTAACATCCGGATTTGGGCGAACAAAGATTCACCGGTAAAATAGAAAGATTGTCCCGCTATATCCGAGCTGCGCCCAAACATGCTGGTACTAGGTATTGAATCTTCCTGCGACGAAACCGGAGTCGCTTTGTACGACACAGACGGCGGCCTGCTGGCCCACCAACTGCACACTCAGATGGCCATGCACGCCGAGTACGGCGGCGTGGTCCCCGAGCTGGCCAGCCGCGACCACATCCGCCGCGCCATCCCGCTGACCGAGGCCTGCCTGGCCGAGGCCGGCAAGACCCTGGCCGACCTCGACGCCATCGCCTACACCCAGGGCCCCGGCCTAGGCGGCGCGCTGCTGGTGGGCGCCAGCGTGGCCAACGCGCTGGCCTTCGGCCTGAACATCCCGGTGCTGGGCGTCCATCATCTGGAAGGCCATCTGCTGTCTCCGCTGCTGGCCGAGCCCAAGCCCGAGTTCCCCTTCCTGGCCCTGCTGGTTTCCGGCGGCCACACGCAGCTGATGGCGGTGCGCGGCGTCGGCGACTACCAAATCCTGGGCGAAACCCTGGACGATGCCGCCGGCGAGGCCTTCGACAAGACCGCCAAACTGCTGGGCCTGCCCTATCCCGGCGGCCCGCTGCTGTCGCGGCTGGCCGAGGAAGGCGACCCGGCCCGCTTCACCCTGCCGCGGCCGATGCTGAACTCCGGCGATCTGGACATGAGCTTTTCCGGGCTGAAAACCGCGGTGCTGACGCTGAGCAAGCAGGTGGCGGACGCCGACGGCCACATCGACGAACAGACGCGCAAGGACATCTGCCGTGCCTTCCAGGAAGCCATCGTCGAAGTGCTGACCAAGAAATCGCTGGCCGCGCTCAAGCAGTGCGGCATGAAGCGGCTGGTGGTGGCCGGCGGCGTCGGCGCCAACAAGCAGCTGCGCGCCGCGTTGGACGAGGCCGCGCGCCGTCGCCGCTTCGAAGTCTTCTATCCTCCGCTGGCGCTGTGCACCGACAACGGCGCGATGATCGCCTTCGCCGGCGCGATGCGGCTGAAACACGCCCAAGCCCCCGGCAGTTACTCGATTAAGCCGCGCTGGGATCTCAGCGCGCTGCCCCCGGCCTGACCCACACCCATGCGCCGCGCCGGCCGCGAACGCCGGCGCGGCCGTTCGGACTCCTATGATTCAACTCAAAAACCTCAATCTGCGCCGCGGCCTGAAAGAATTGCTGCTAGGCGCCAACCTGACGCTCAACCCCGGCTACAAGACCGGCCTCACCGGCGCCAACGGCGCCGGCAAATCCAGCCTGTTCGCGCTCTTGATGGGCGAATTGCACGCCGACAGCGGCGACGCGTTGCTGCCGCCGCACTGGACCATCGCCCATGTGGCGCAGGAAACGCCGGCGCTGGAACGCTCGGCGCTGGACTATGTGCTGGACGGCGACCATGAGCTGCGCCAGCTGGAACAGGGGCTGCGGGACGCCGAAGAGCGGCACGACGGCAACGCCATCGGCCATCTGCACGGCGAACTGGCGCGCATCGACGCCTACGCCGCGCCGGCGCGCGCCGGCAAGCTGCTGACCGGCCTGGGCTTCGACGTGGACGCCCAGCAACGGCCGGTGGCCAGCTTCTCCGGCGGCTGGCGCATGCGCCTCAACCTGGCCCAGGCGCTGATGTGCCGCTCAGACCTGCTGCTGCTGGACGAACCCACCAACCACCTGGACCTGGAAACCGTGCTGTGGCTGGAAGACTGGCTGCAAGGCTATCCGGGCACCCTGCTGATGATTTCCCACGACCGCGACTTCCTGGACAGCGTCTGCGACCACATCGTCGAAGTCGCCAACCAGGAACTGACGCTGTACACCGGCAACTACAGCCAGTTCGAAGTGATGCGCGCGGAAAAACTGGCGCGCCAGCAAGGCGAATACGAAAAACAGCAGCGCCAGATCGCCCACCTGGAATCCTTCGTCAACCGCTTCAAGGCCAAGGCGTCCAAGGCGCGCCAGGCGCAGAGCCGGGTCAAGGCGCTGGAAAAGCTGGAGCGCATCGCGCCGGCCCACGTGGCCTCGCCGTTCGACTTCCACTTCGACAGCCCGGACAACCTGCCCAATCCGCTGCTGAAGCTGGAACAGGCCGACGTCGGCTACGGCTCCACCGCCATTCTTAGCGGACTGAATCTATCGGTGGAGGCCGGCGCGCGCATCGGCCTGCTCGGCGTCAACGGCGCCGGCAAATCCACCCTGGTCAAGCTGCTGTCCGGCGACCTCGCGCCGCTGCGCGGCGAAGTCGTCAACGCGCAGACGCTGAAGATAGGCTACTTCGCCCAGCACACGCTGGAGACCCTGCGCGAAGACGAAACGCCGCTGCAGCATATGCAAAGACTGGCGCCCACCACGCGCGAACTGGAGTTGCGCAGCTTCCTGGGTGGCTTCAACTTCCGCGGCGACGCCGCCACCGATCCGGTGGGCCCGATGTCCGGCGGCGAGAAAGCGCGGCTGGCGCTGGCGATGATAGTCTGGCAAAAACCCAATCTGCTGCTGCTGGACGAACCCACCAACCACCTGGACCTGGAAATGCGCCACGCGCTGACCATGGCCTTGCAGGATTTCAGCGGCGCGCTGATCGTGGTGTCCCACGACCGCAGCCTGCTGGAAGCCACCACCGACATCTTCTGGCTGGTCAGCCACGGCAAGGTGCAGCCCTTCGACGGCGATCTGGAAGATTATCGCCAGTGGCGGCTGACCCTGCTCGCCGACGCCGGCAAGCCCTCGTCCGGAGACGCCCAGGGCCTGAATCGCAAGGAACAGAAACGCCAGGAGGCGGAAGCGCGGCAGCGGCTGTCCCTGCTGCGCAAACCGCTGCAGAACAAGCTGAACAAGCTGGAAAAGGAACTGGACCAGCTCAGCGCGGCGAAAGCCGAACTGGACGGCTTCATGGCCTCCGCCGACGCCTACGAGGACGCCAACCGGCAACGGCTGGCCGATGCGGTGCGCCGCCAGGGCGAGGTGGCGACCCGTCTGGCCGAAGTGGAGGAAGCCTGGCTGGACGCCCAGGCCGAACTGGAGGCCTTGGAACAGGCGGAATGAAGGCGGCGGCGGCCCGGGTTTTCCACAGCAATCGCCGGATAACTGTGTGGATAACCCCGGCCGGACGCCAAAAAAACTTTTGCAATTAGCCACTTGCCTCTTACGCTTATAAAAAAGGCAAATCCGGGGAACTTTCCCACCTTGCCAATGGGCAAATCTGGTGACAGCATGTGGATAAGACCGGCAACTCCATGATTGCAAAAAACAAATGACTGCCGCCCATTTTTTACGCAAGGCCGCGCAACGCCTTCCCCGCCGCCACGCATGCCCGTCGCCCATCCGACGCGTCCTGCTTGCCGGCCTGCTGCTCGCCGGCGCCGCCGCCGCCGAGCCCCCCATCCGGCTCAACACCCATCAGCAAGCTCCGCTTTCCTTCCGCAAGGAAGACGGCAGCGCCGACGGCCTGGCGGTGCAAGTGGTGCAATGCGCGCTCAAACAACTGCAACGCCCCTACTCCATCGCCTTCCTGCCGTGGCCGCGCGCGCAATGGCAGGTACAGCACCAGCAAGCCGACGCCTTCTTCACCGCCACGCCGTCCGCGGAGCGCGACGGCTACGCGGTGTTGTCCGCTCCCGTCCTGCCTTACGAGCGGCGCTGGTATCTGCTGAAGGACAATCCGCAATCCCCGTCCGGCAGCGATTTCAAGCGCCAGGGCCGCACCGCCGCCTTCAACGGCTCCAATATGGACGACTGGCTGCGCGAACACGGCTACCAGCTCACCTCCACCCCGCCCAATAGCGAACAGCTGGTCAAGATGCTGCTGAGCCGCCGCGTCGACGCCATTCTCGGCAACGCCTACGTGGTGGACGCGCTGATCGCCAAGATGGGCGTGCAGGAGCAGCTGCGCAGCGAACTGGCGCAAAGCCTGCCCTTCGGCGTCTACTTCGGCAAAGCCTTTCTCGCCCGCGAATCGCCGCAGTTCCTGACGCAATTCAATCGCGCGGTGCAAACCTGCCGCGCCAAATAAAAAAGCCGCCATCTCTGGCGGCTTTTCAATGCGGCTTGGCTGCGGATCAGACCGGAGCCGGCTCCTTCATCAGCAGCGTGGACAGCTCCGCCAGCTTGCGCTTCAGCTCGCGGCGGTCCACCACCATGTCCACCGCGCCCTTGCTCAGCAGGAACTCGGCGCGCTGAAAGCCTTCCGGCAAGGTTTCGCGCACGGTTTGCTCGATCACCCGCGCGCCGGCGAAGCCGATGCGCGCCTTGGGTTCGGCCAGCACCACATCGCCCAGGAAGGCGAAGGAGGCGGACACGCCGCCCATGGTCGGGTCGGTCAGGATCGAGATGAAGGGCAGCTTGGCGTCGGTCAGCAGCTGCAAGGCCGCGCTGGTCTTGGCCATCTGCATCAGCGAGTTCAAGCCTTCCTGCATCCGCGCGCCGCCGGAAGCGGCCACGCAGATGAAGGGCGCCTTGGCCTCCACCGCGGCGCGCACGCCGCGCACGAAGCGCTCGCCCACCACCGATCCCATGGAGCCGCCGATGAATTTGAATTCAAACGCGGCCACCACCACCGGCATCGATTCGATGCTGCCCTGCATCACCACCAGCGCGTCGTCCTCGCCGGTGTCGCTCTTGGCGGCGGTCAGGCGGTCCGGATATTTCTTGCTGTCCTTGAACTTCAGGATATCCACCGGCTTGACCTCTTCGCCCAACTCGCGACGGCCTTCTTCATCCAGCAGCAGGTTCAGACGTTCGCGCGCGGTCAGCGGATGGTGGTGATTACACTTGGGACACACCTGCAGATTGCTCTCCAGATCGGTGTAATACAACACGGCTTCGCATTCCGGGCACTTGCTCCAAAGCCCCTCCGGTACCGCGGAAGGTTTGTCGGCGCGGTTGTCGCGCTTGATCTTCGGCGGCAGGAGCTTATTCAACCAGCTCATGCTGACTCCTTGATTCTTGGGCCCGCCGCCAAACGGCGGGCACAGTAAAACGGGGGCTGAGCCCCCGCAGTGTTCTATCGGATGGCGGCCTTCAGTTCGGCCACCAGACGGGTTAACCGCTCTTTGGCGGTTTCGGGTGTCGCCGCCTCAATTTCCTGCACCAAACGGCTGCCCACCACCACCGCGTCTGCGGCGGCAGAGATCGCCTTGGCTGTCGCACCGTCGCGAATGCCAAAGCCGACGCCTATCGGTACGGTCAAATATTCTCTAAGGGCAGCAATTTTACGCGCTACGTCGTCAATGTCCAGATGCCCAGCGCCGGTCACCCCCTTCAGAGACACATAATAGACGTATCCGCGCGCCAGTTTGGCGATTTCCGCCACACGTTGCGGCGGCGTGGTGGGCGCGATCAGAAATACCGGATCCAGGCCGTTGGCGGTCAAGGCCGCCGACAGATCGGCGGATTCCTCCGGCGGGCTGTCCACAGTCAGCACCCCGTCGACGCCGGCGGCCTTGGCCGCCGCGGCGAAGTCCTGATAGCCCATGGCGAACACCGGATTCAGATAACCCATCAGCACCACCGGGGTGTGATCGTTGTCGCGGCGGAACGCCGCCACCAGCTCCAGCACCTGGCGCAAACCCACTTTGTGGACCAGAGCGCGCTCGGAGGCGCGCTGGATCACCGGGCCGTCGGCCATCGGATCGGAAAACGGCACCCCCAGCTCGATGATGTCGGCGCCGCCCTCCACCAGGCCGTGCATCAGTTGCACGGTCAGCTGCGGCGACGGGTCGCCGGCGGTGATGAAGGGGATCAGCGCCTTGCCGCCGGCCAGCGCTTCAAAACATTTGGCGATACGTGACATAGCGCCTCCTTACAGAGTGATGCCGGCAAGACCGGCCACAGTGTTGATGTCCTTGTCGCCGCGGCCGGACAGATTGACCAGAATCACCTGGTCCTTGCCCATCTTCGGCGCTTCCTTGACGGCCCAGGCCAGCGCGTGGCTGGATTCCAGCGCCGGGATGATGCCCTCGAAGTGACAACAGTCGTGGAAGGCGCGCAAAGCCTCGTCGTCGTTGATCGCCACGTAGTCGGCGCGGCCGATGTCCTTCAGATAGCTGTGCTCCGGCCCCACGCCCGGATAATCCAGGCCGGCGGACACCGAATGGGTTTCCACCACCTGGCCGTTCTCGTCCTGCATCAGATAGCTCTTGGCGCCGTGCAGCACGCCCAGGGGCGCGCCGCCGGAAATCGGCGCTGCGTGCTTGCCGGAATCCAGGCCCAGCCCGCCGGCCTCTACGCCCACCATGCGCACGCCGTCCACGCCGATATACGGATAGAACATGCCGATGGCGTTGGAGCCGCCGCCGACGCAAGCCACCACCACATCCGGCTGGCGGCCGATCACTTCCGGCATCTGCACCTTGGCCTCCTCGCCGATCACCGACACGAAATCGCGCACCAGCATCGGATAGGGATGCGGACCGGCCGCGGTGCCCAGGATGTAGAAGGTGCTGTCGATATTGGTCACCCAGTCTCGCATCGCCTCGTTCAAGGCGTCCTTCAGCGTCTTGGAACCGGACTCCACCGGCACCACGGTGGCGCCCAGCAGCTTCATGCGGAACACATTGGGCGATTGGCGCTTGATGTCCTCAGCGCCCATATACACCACGCACTCCATGCCGTAGCGCGCCGCCACGGTGGCGGAGGCCACGCCGTGCTGGCCGGCGCCGGTTTCGGCGATCACCCGCTTCTTGCCCATGCGCCGCGCCAGCAGCGCCTGGCCGATGGCGTTGTTGATCTTGTGCGCGCCGGTGTGGTTCAGGTCTTCGCGCTTCAGATAGATCTGCGCGCCGCCCAGTTGCTCGGACCAGCGCTTGGCGTGGTAGACCGGGCTGGGCCGGCCGACGTAGTGCTTGAGCTCGTGGCGGAATTCTTCCCAGAACGACGGGTCGGCCTTGACGCGAGCGTACTCGTTTTTCAGCTCGTCCAGCGCCGCCATCAAGGTTTCGGCGACATAGACGCCGCCATGCGGGCCAAAATGGCCCTGGGCGTCCGGCAGGTCATAACGATCCATGTCTAACTCCTGATATGAACGCCGCCATTCTGGCGGCATCTTTGATTCCCTTGGACGCCTCCACACCGCTGGAGACGTCGACCGCGGCCGGGCGCACCTGCGCCACCGCCGCCGCCACATTGTGTTCGTCCAGGCCTCCGGACAGGATCAGCGGCAGAGGCAAGGCCTCCGGCAGCAAGCTCCAGTCGAAGGTGGCGCCGGTGCCGCCGTGCGCGCCTTCGACGAAGGCGTCGCTCAGCACCGCGCGCGCGTCCGGGTAGGCGGCGGCGATCTCGGCCAGGTCCACGCCCGGTTTCACCCGCACCGCTTTCAGATAAGGCCGCTGGAAAGAGCGGCAGAAGGCGGCGTCTTCCTCGCCGTGGAACTGCAAGATATCGATCGCGCAGGCGGCCAGCACTTCGCGCACGTACTCCGGCTCCGGATTGACGAACAAGGCCACCACGCTGACGAAGGGCGGCAGCGCCGCGATCACCGCGCGCGCCTGCTCGAGGTCGACATGGCGTGGGCTCTTGGCGTAGAACACCAGGCCGATGGCGTCGGCGCCCAGCCGCGCGGCCTCGACGCCGTCTTCCGGCCGGGTAATGCCGCAAATCTTGATTCGGGTCGTGCCGCCCACTCTCATCTCCACAAAGCCAGCCGCGCGGCGTCCGCCTGCGACGGCAAATCGTATGTTTCCGGATAACCCACGCCGGTCAGGTACAAACCGTCCGGCATGAAGGTGGGCGGCGCGAAGGTACGGTCGCGCGCGGCCAGCAAGCCCGCCATCTCATCCGCGCGCAAAGCGCCCTTGCCCACGTAGACCAGCGCGCCGACGATATTGCGCACCATATGATGCAGGAAGGCGTCCGCCAGCAGATCGAAGCGGATCAGGCCGTCTTGCTCGCTGATGTCCAGCCGCTGCAAATCCTTGAGCGGCGATTTGGCCTGGCACTCCGAAGCGCGGAAACTGGAAAAATCATGCCGCCCCAACAGATGGGCCGCCGCCTCTCGCATCGCCGCCACGTCCAGCGCCTGATGAAACCAGCCCATCTTGCCGGCCAGCAGACAAGGCCGCACCGGGCTGGTCAGCAGAAAATAGCTGTAACTGCGGGAAAACGCCGAAAAACGCGCGTGAAAATCCGCCGACACCTCCCGCGCCCACACCACCGCCACCTCAGCCGGCAGCAAGGCGTTGACGCCGCGCACCCAGGCGTTCAGCGGCCGCTCGGCCGGGCTGTCGAAATGCACCACTTGCATGGCCGCATGCACGCCGGCGTCGGTCCTGCCCGCGGCCAGCGTGCCGACGGCCTCCACGCCGGCGATCTGCGCGATCGCCTGATTCAATCTGTCCTGCACCGTATTGCCATGCGGCTGAGTCTGCCAGCCGGCGAACGCCCGACCGTCATACTCGATGCCGAGCGCTATCCTCATACCCACACCTTCTTCAAACTCCGACGCGGCGCGCCGCGTCGTTTCAGCAATAAAGCACTCACTCTACCTTATCCTGCCCGGTTTGCGCCACGACCAAACGATGACGTTTGCTGCGAACGCACGAGAAAAGCGCCCAACCGCGGCATAAGACGCCGTCGAAGCAAAACGAAAAGAGGCCGGCTCGCGTCAAGCGCGGCCGACCTCTTCCATGCGCGCGGGCGCGACCGGCGCTTTAGCGGCCGGCCTCCTTCATCAAGGCGTCCGCGGTTTCTTTGTCGCCCATCTCCAGATACAACTTGGCCAACTCCATTTTCTCCTCGTCCGGGCTCGCCGCGGCTGCCGGGGCGGGTGTGGGCGCTGCCGCGACGGGGGCCGCGGGAGCGGCCACAGGCGCAGGCTCGGAGGCCGCGGGCGGCGGCGCATCCGCCGCTGGCTCGGGCTTGGCCTGGGCGAACAGCGGATGGCCTGGCGCGACGGTCTGGCCGATTTCGCACACCCTCATCCATAAGGTGCTGTCCTTGCCGAACACGCCCTTGGCGGTGGTGGCCTCGGCGATGAACATCTGCTTGTCCTGCTGGGTGGACAAGACTTCCAGCAATTTGTAGCGCAAATCCTGCCGCATCGGCTCGTGAGCCAAGCCTTCGCGCAGAATCTCCAAAGCCTGGTCGTCGCGGCCGTAGGCCAGGTAGACGTCGGCTTCGGCCACCCGGTCCACCGAGGACAGGTCGATGCCGTCGCCCTTCTTCAAGGAGCTCATCAAGGTTGTCAACGGCCCCAACATCGACGCGCCCGCCGCCGTGCCGCTCAAGGCCGGCGCGGCGGGCTCGTCCTTGCCGCCGCCCTTGCGTTTGCGCCGCGCCAGCAGCAAGGCCACCAGGCCCAACGCCGCCGCGGCCCCGCCCAGCTTCCAGCGCATGGACTCGTCGGACAAGGCCGCGGCCAATTCGTCCGTCCAGCCATTGGCCGCCGCCGTGACCGGCGCAGCCTTGCTGTCGACAGGCGTGGCCGGCGGCGGCTCGTGCTGAGCGGCCGCTTCGACAACCGGAGGCTTCTCCGCGTGTTCCGGCGTCGCCGCCTGCGGCGCGGACGCCGCCGCGACCGGCATGGAACTGACGGCCGCCACCTTGGGTTCCGGCTTGGGTTCCGGCTTGGTCTCGACCTTGGGCTCCGGCGCGGACTCGGGGCCGGGCTCTCTTTCCGCCGGCGCTGGGGCCGGCGCGGCCTTGGCCGCCGCCTGGCGCTGGTAATCCTGGATTTTCTGTTCCAGCGCCTTGGCCCGCTGCTCGGCTTGCTGCAGGGCCTGGTCTTGCCGCTGCAGCATCTGCTGCAAATGCCGTTCCTGCTGCGACGGCGCGGCCGCTTGCCTCGGGGCTTCCGCCGCCGAAGCCGGTTTGGACGCTTCCTTGGCGACAGGCGGATGCGCCGGCGCGAGCGGAGCGGCCGGCTTGGCCGCCGATTTGGCCTCTACGGGTTTGTGCTCCTGAGGTTTGGATTCCGGCGGCTTGTGTTCCTGCCGCGCGGCTTCCGGCGGCTTGCGTTCCGGGGACTTCTGCGCCGGCGGCTGATGCTCCTGCGGCGCTCGCGCCTGGGGCTTGCTGTCTTGCGGCGCGCTTTTCTCAGCTGCGCGGGCCTCGGGCGAAACCGCCGGCCGCTTAGGCTCCGCGGCGCGGGCGGCGCTCTGGCCGCGCAGTTGCCACTCCGATGGATATTCCAGCGCCACCCCGGCGCGCAGGCGGTTGGCGTCTCCGGCGATGAAGGCCTCGGGATTGCCTTGCAATAGTTGCTGCGCCACCGCGCCCGACTCCCCGCCGCCGCGCACGCGGCTGGCGATGCCGGACAGCGTGTCGCCCTTGAGCACCCGGTACACTTTCAAACCCTGCGTCTTGGCGACGGGGGCCGGCTTGACCGCCGAATGGGGGTCCAGCAACACCGAGTAGTTTTTCTGCGCCTTGAGCTTGCCCGCCGCCACCTCCAGCCGGAAGGCCAGCATCGGCTCGGTCACCGGCTGCTCGGTGCGCAATTGCACATTAAAGCGGCCCTTGGCCACTTTTTCGACGTGGGGCACGATGGAAGCCACCAGACGCACTTGCTGGGCGTTGGGCTCGCCCTGCGCCGCCACAGCGAACAAGGCCAGCCGCGGCGGGTCCGCCTGATCCAAGGCGCTGCCCTGCAAAGTCAGCTCCAACAGCAAGGGTTCGCCCAGACGGGAACGCAAGCGGGCGTCGCTCAGGCCCAAGGAATCCAGCCGCGGCGAGGCGTCGACGCCAGCCAGCGGCTTCTTGCCCTCCTCCCGCGCCGGCGCGGGCTTGTTGCGCGGGCCGTCTCGCCGATAATCCACTTCGAACTCGCGCACCAGCCGGCCGGCCGGCCAACTCAGATCCACGGCGAAGCGCAGCAGCGGCTCCGGATAACTGGCGGCGCCCTTGACCTGGATTTTCTGAACATTGCCGTCCGGTTTACGGACGATGGAAAACTGCAGGCTGCCGGCGGAACCGCTATAAGTGGACAACAGCGGATAGCGGTTGCGATCCGCCAGGCCCACCAGCACATTGTCGGAGGGCTCCTCGTCCACCACCGGAATTTCCGCTAGGAAAGGCTCGCCATCGGCGGACAACACCCGGATCGGCCCCAAGCCGGCCGTAGCGGCCGCCGCCAGACCAAGACCGGCCAGCAGCGACGCGATTTGACTCATGCGTGTCTTGAAAGACATGAACGAATTTCCCCACCCTCATTCTTCGAAGCCGCCGCGCCGCTTGCCTTGGCCGGCAGCCGGGTCTCGACAGGCCCTTATAACGTTTTAATTATTGCAACGAAACTATACAACAACCACTTAGCGAGGATAAATCGGGCGTCCCCGCCTCATTGCATCCAGGCAATGGCCAAAAAAGCCACACATTTTCCGGTTTTTCGCCTAAAAACCACGCACCGGCGCGAGATCGTCAAGCGGCGGGAGGAGTGACTCCATCCCGCCGCTCATTGCCTTTGAAGCTGCCCCATGTCCGCAGCGCCGCGTCGGACGTTCACGACGAGCGCCGCTTCGCAATCCTCATGCGCCAAGCGGACACCTGCTTTCTCAGCCGTTGTCGCCTTGGCTCGCGAGACCTTGAACCGGCTTTCAGCCTCTATCTCAGGCGCTGATCGTGGCCAGCAAGGCCTCGGCCTCCGCCTTGAGCGGCCCCTGCGCCTCGGCGATCAGATCCTGCAATACTTCTTTGGCGCCGTCGCGGTCTCCCATGTCCAGATATACCTTGGCCAGGTCCAGCTTGGTGGCCAGCGGGTCGTCCAGCACCGACATGCCTTCGGCCTGCGCCGCCGCAGGGGCTTCCGCCTCGGCGGCCGGCGTTTCCGCCAACATGTCCTCGTACAGGGACTCGAAGCCCGCGGGCGGGGCCGCTTGCGGCGCCGGCGCTTCCGCTGCGGCCGGCGCTTCCGCCGCCATGCCTTCCAGATTGAAATCGAAGTCCAGCAAATTGTTTTCCGCCGGCGCCGCGGGCGCGGGCTCCGGCTTGGGTTCGGCCGCGGGCGGCGTCAGTTCCGTGTCCAGATCGAAATTGAGCAGATTGGCTTCCTCCGCCTTCTCCTCCTCGGCCTGAGGTTCGGCGAACAGCGCGGCCAAGGGATCGTTCTCGGGCGCGGCCGCTTCCGGCGCGGCGACCGGTTCAGGCGCGGCGGCCGGCTCCGTCGGCGCGGCCTCGGGCTCGCCGAACAATTCCCGATCCAGATCGATGCCGCCCGGGGGCGACGTCGGCGCGGGCGCGGCTTCGATGTCCTCGCCCTCGCCGTCCGACAAGTACAAAGAGTTGGTCGGGTCTATCGAGCGCCCCATCGCCGCTGCCTTGGCCCAGATCGGACCATGGCCGTCGAAGGTGGCGTGCATTTCCCGCGCCAGTTTTTCAAAGCTGGCGACGTCCGGCCGCGCCGCGTAGATCTCCATCAGCTTCAGCCTGACTTCCTGGCGCGACGGATCTTTGGCCAGCGCGTCCTTGAGGATGTCCTCGGCCTGCACGTCGCGGCCGTAGGCGATGTACACCTCGGCTTCCGCCACCGGGTCGACCTCGGCCGCGTCGATGGCGCCGGCCGCCTGGGTGAAGTTACTCATGAAGGAATGGCCGCCGCCCACCGACGGCGGCTCCATGCCGGAAGACGCGCCGCGGCTCAGGGCGGCGCTGGTATTGTTGGCGGATAGCGACAAGGGCTTGCCGCCCTTGCGCCGGCGCGCCAGCAGCAGGCCCAGAGCGCCCAACAGGCCCAGGCCGGCCACGCCGCCGCCCACCAGCGGCAGGTGGTCTATCACTTTATCGAGCAGCGAAGGTTCCGGCGGCGGAGGCGGCGCCGCCGGCTTGGCCGCGGGCTTGTGCTCCGCCGGGGCGGGCTTGGCAGCGGGCGCCGGGGCCGGCGCGCTGGCGGCGTGCGCGGGAGCGCTGGCCGCCGCCGGCTCGGCCGCGGCCGGAACAGCACTGGGGCTGGAGCTGGGCATGGCCGGCAAGGGCTTGCCGGCCTGCAAGGCCTTCAATTGCTCTTCCAGCGCGCTGATGCGCGCCTCCGCGTTTTTCAGCGCCTGCTCGCGCGCCGCCACTTGCTGCTCGAGATCGGTCAGCTTGCCGCCGCCCGGCTCGCTGGGCACCAGCTTCAGCACATCGGAGCCGGCCTTGGCTTCGCCCGCCGGCGCAGCGGGCTGGCCGCCCAGAATGCTGGCCACCTGAGCGGCGCTCAGGGCTTTGATCTTGCGGCTGGTCGGCACTTTCAGCACCGCGCCCAGCTTGAGGCGGCTGACGTCGCCGTCGACAAAGGCGTCGGGGTTGGCCTGGGCCAGCGCGGCCATGGTCTGGTCCAGCGTGGCGCCGCGCGGCCTCACCTTGCCGGCCAGGCCGCGCAGGGTGGAGCCGGACTTCACTTTGAGAATGCCGGGCTGCGGCCGCGCGATGGGCGCGACGTTGCCGCGGTAGCGGCTGGACAGATTGTTGTCGGCGTAGCTGGGCACGTCCTGCACAATATTGGCGGACGGCGAGGCCATAGAGTAATTGCTGGGGTCCAACAGCACGGTGTACTCGCGCACCGCGCGTCCCGACGAGGTCTTGGCCTCCACCACGAAGCGCAGATAGGGGTCGTTGATGGGGCCGGAAGAACTGATGCGTATCATGGCGCCGCGCGAGCTGGGCGCCACGCTGAAGCGCAGCATATTGAGCACCGTGGCGTAATCGACGTTCAAATCCTGAAACGTATCCGCCCCGGCCAGCCCTATCCTCGCGCTCTCCAGTTCCGCCGCCCTTACCCCGGTCAATTCGATATCGGCGCGGAACGGCTCGCCCAGATTGGACCTGACGTTGATTTTCCCCAGCCCTGCCCAGGCGCTGGCGGAGCAGGCCAAAGCCACCGCCAGAACGCCGATTCTGATTTTTGCCTGATGTGTCACTGTCAACCTTCCGGCACGGTTTATCTTGATTTTATTTGCGCTGGCCCAGCGGGCGCAGACGGTAACTGTTGCAATCTTAGGCCCTGCGGCTGTTTTTAGCTAGATTTCATAATGACGCCGTTTACCCGCGATTTCCGCCGCAGCCATGAAACAGGGCGGCACTCTCGCGAATGCCGCCCTCTGTCCGCGCGATGCGCGGCTTCAGCCAAACCGCCGGATCAGATCAAGCCATTCTGCTTTAACAGAGTTTCGGCGATATTCACGCAATTGAGCGCGGCGCCGGCCTTCACATTGTCGGCGGCCAGCCAGAAACTCAGCGTCCGGCCCTTGCCGCGCAGGCGGCTGACCCACACCGCCTCGTTGCCGGTGGCTTCCATCGGCGTCACATAGCCGCCCAGCTTGTCCGCGGCCACCACTTGCAAGCCTGCCGCAAGCAGACGTTTGCGCGCTTGCTCCATGTCAAATTCATGTTCGAATGCCGCGTTCACCGCCCAGGCGTGGCCGAAGAACACCGGCACGCGCACGCAGGTGGCCTCCACTTGCAGCTGCGGCAGATCCAGCAGCCGCGTCAATTCGCGCTCCACCGAGCGCTCTTCCTCGGACGCGCCGTCCGCGTCCAGCGCGCCGATCTGCGGCAACACGTTGAAGGCGATGCGCTTGTCGTAGACCCGGCTTTCGGTCTCGCGCTGGGAGAACAGCGCCGTGGTCTGGTCCGCCAGCTCTTCCATCGCCGCCTGGCCGCTGCCGGACACCGATTGATAGGTAGCCACCGACACGCGCTGCAAGCCCAACGGGCGCAGCGCCGCCAGCGCCAGCGCCAGCGGCGTTACCGTGCAATTGGGCGCGGCGGCCAGCGCGGCTTCGCCGGCGTCCGCCAGCAAGGCGCCGTTGATGGCGGGGATCACCAGCGGCACGCTGTCGTCCTCGCGGAAGGCGGAGCTGAAATCCACCACCGCCGCGCCGGCCGCGCGCGCCAGCGGCGCGTACTCGCGCGCCAGCTCGCTGCCAGCCGCGAAGATGGCCAACGCCACGTTTTCAAAGGCGAAACCGTCGATAGGATGCACGTCCAGCTCCAGATTGCCGTAGGCGGCGGTCTCGCCTTCCTTGTCCGCCGCGTCCACGGCAAAGACCCGGCCAACGGGCAATTGGCGCTGGGCCAGCAGTTCCAGTACCGCCTGGCCCACCAGGCCGGTGGCGCCGACTACGGCGAGCTGAATAGAGTTCGACATCGCTTTACTTTCTCAATCAATCATTGCAAACAGAATACCGCGCGCAAAAAAGGGCACCTCAGTGCCCTTTTCAACTAGGCCGCGCGTTTGACGCGCGGCTCGGCAGTAGGTGCTCGCCAAGGCGAGCCTCAGGCTGCCGCCATTCTACCCTGTCAGCGCTCAATCAGGATACGCAACATGCGACGCAGCGGTTCGGCCGCGCCCCACAGCAGTTGGTCGCCCACGGTGAAGGCGGACAGGTATTCGCCGCCCATCGCCATCTTGCGCAGGCGGCCCACCGGCGTGGCCAGCGTGCCGGTCACCGCCGCCGGGGTCAGCTCGGCCATCGAGGCCTCGCGGGTATTGGGCACCACTTTGGCCCAGGGATTGGCGGCGGCCAGCATGGCTTCGATCTCGTCCAGCGGCACATCGCGCTTGAGCTTGATGGTCAAGGCCTGGCTGTGGCAACGCATCGCGCCCACGCGCACGCACAAGCCGTCCACCGGCACCGGGTTGGCGGAGCGGCCCAGGATCTTGTTGGTTTCCACGCCGCCCTTCCATTCTTCCTTGGATTGGCCGTTGCCCAGGTCCTTGTCTATCCAAGGGATCAGGCTGCCGGCCAGCGGCACGCCGAAGTTCTGGCTGGGGAAATCGTCCGCGCGCAGGAAGTCCGACACTTTGCGGTCGATATCCAGAATGGCGGACGCCGGGTCCGCCAACAGGCCGGACACCTGGGCGTTGATCGCGCCCATGCCGGACAGCAGTTCGCGCATATTCTGCGCGCCGGCGCCGGAGGCGGCCTGATAGGTCATGGAGGTGGCCCACTCCACCAGATCGTTCTGGAACAGGCCGCCCAGCGCCATCAGCATCAGCGACACGGTACAGTTGCCGCCGACGTAATCCTTGACGCCGCGCGCCAGGCCCTGCTCGATCACCGCTTTATTGACCGGGTCCAGGATAATGATGGCATTGTCTTCCATGCGCAGCGCGGAAGCCGCGTCCACCCAGTAACCGTTCCAGCCGGCGGCGCGCAGCTGCGGATAGACTTCATTGGTGTAATCGCCGCCCTGGCAGGTGACGATCACGTCCATGGTCTTGAGTTCGGCGATGTCCTTCGCGTCTTTCAGCGCCGGGGCGTCGCGGCCGATGTCGGGGGCTTTGCCGCCCACATTGGAGGTGGTGAAGAACACCGGCTCGGCGATCGCCGCAAAATCGTTCTCTTCGCGCATGCGCTGCATCAGCACGGAACCCACCATGCCGCGCCAGCCAACAAAACCTACTCTCACTGGGTCTCTCCTGGTATCTGTCTGTCAAATCGTCGCGCCCGCCTGTGCGGCGGGCGGCTGTAATGTTGTCACCCCATTGTGCAGCGCGATAAAGCGTCAGGCAATGGGGTATTTCGTTTTTATTGTATTCAAATCAGAACAGACGGTTCGCCCGGCGCAAGCCGGGCGGACCACTGCCATTTACAGCGCCGACACCACCGCATCCCCCATCGCCGAGCAGCTGACCTTCTCGCAGCCGGCCTCGTAGATGTCGGCGGTGCGCAGGCCGCGCGCCAGCACGGTTTTCACCGCGTTTTCCACCCGCTGCGCCGCGTCTTCCAGGCCGAAGGTGTAGCGCAGCATCATCGCCGCGGACAGGATGGTGGCCAGCGGATTGGCCAGATTCTGCCCGGCGATGTCCGGCGCCGAGCCATGCGAGGGCTCGTACAGGCCCTTGTTGTTTTCGTCCAGCGAGGCCGACGGCAACATGCCGATGGAGCCGGTCAGCATCGAGGCCTCGTCCGACAGGATGTCGCCGAAGATATTGCCGGTCACCATCACGTCGAACTGCTTGGGATTGCGCACCAGCTGCATCGCCGCGTTGTCCACGTACATATGGGACAACTCCACCTGCGGATACTCCTTGGCCACATCTATCATCACCTCTTTCCAGAACTCGGTGGTTTCCAGCACATTGGCCTTGTCCACCGAGCACAAGCGCTTGTCGCGCTTCATCGCGATGCCGAAGGCGACATGGGCGATGCGGCGCACCTCGCCCTCGCTGTAGCGCATGGTGTTATAGGCCTCGCGCTCGCCCAGCTCGTTGACGGCGATGCCGCGCGGCTGGCCAAAGTAAATGTCGCCGGTCAGCTCCCGCACAATCATGATGTCCAGGCCGGACACCACTTCCGGCTTCAGCGTGGAGGCGTTGGCCAGTTCCGGGTACAGAATGGCCGGGCGCAGATTGGCGAACAGGTTCAAATCCTTGCGGATGGCCAGCAGGCCGCGCTCCGGCCGCAGCGGACGCTCCAGCTTGTCGTAGGCCGGGCCGCCCACCGCGCCCAGCAGCACCGCGTCGGATTCGCGGCACAGCTTCTGGGTGAACTCCGGATACGGCTGGCCGAAGGCGTCGTAGCCGGCCCCGCCCAAAGGCGCCTGTTCGGTTTCGATGGGCAGACCGTCCTTGCGCAGCACTTCCAGCACGCGCTGCGCCTGGGCGATGATTTCCGGACCGATGCCGTCACCCGGCAAAATGGCGATTTTCATACTGTTTTCCTTTTCAGTCTTGAGGACCGCGCCGGGTCAGCCGCTCCACCAGCGCCCGCTCGCAACATTTGAATACGATATAAGCCGCCATCGCGGCATAGCCGGACGCCAGCAGTTCCAGCAATTGGCGCAACGCGCCGTCCATCGCCGCCTGCCAGCCGGCGTCCAGCCACAGCTTAAAATTCAATTGCAACAACAGGGCCAGATTGACCGTGCCCGCGCCGAACACCAGAAAGCTCAAACCCAGCAGCGCGAAGGCCCAGCAGGGATGGCGGTGCAGCCAGGCCATCGCGCCGCGACGGCCGTCGCCGCGGGCGGCGTTCATGTTCTGGCCCACGACACCATCACGTCGGCGCTGAAACTGCCGTCCGCCTCGATGGCGAAATAATCGCGCACCTCCCGGCCCATGCGCTGCTGCTGCAGGCGGATGGCCGCGGCCATCTCCGGCGGCGTGCGCATGCGCGCGGTCCAGGCGTCGAAGGCCAGCCGCAGCCGCTGGCGGCGCAGGCTGTCCACCGCGAAGCCGGCCTCGGCCAGCATCGTCAGCCATTCTCCGGCGCTGTAATCGCGCACGTGGCTGGAATCCCGCAACACCTCCACCGCCTGCAGATGCGTGTCCAGCAAGGGCTGCCCCGGCGACATCACGTCGATCAACGCCAGCCGGCCGCCCGGCTTCAGCACCCGCCGCGCCTCGCGCAGCGCCAGGCCAACGTCGCTCCAGTGGTGGGCGGAATAACGGCTGAACACCAGATCGAAGTCGCCGTCGGCAAAGGGCAGCCGCTCCGCCGCGCCCTGCTGCGTGCTCAGACTGTCCAGGCCGCGCCGGGCCGCTTCCGCCGCCACCACCTCCAACATGGCGGCCGACAAATCGTAAGCCACCACCTCCTGCGCCGCCTCCGCCACCTGAAAGCCGACATGGCCGGCGCCGCAGCCCAGGTCCAACACCCGCGCCGCGCCATGCTCCGCCGCCGCCTGGCGCAGCTCGGCGAACTCCGCGCCTTCCGCATGCACCTGGCTGCTCAGATAGGCGGCGGCCTGGCCGCCGAACTGCTGCTCCACGTGCTGCTTATGCGCGTGGCCGCCCTGCTGTAGCGCGCTCATCGCCGGCCGCCGTTCAGGCGAACAGCCACGGCTGCTCGCCGCGGCGCTTGGCTTCGAAAGCCTTGATTTCGTCCGCATGCCGCAGGGTCAGGCCAATCTCGTCCAGGCCGCCCAGCAGGCAGTGCTTGCGGTGCTCTGTGATGTCGAAGGAGAACACCTGCCCGGCCGGCGTGCTCACCGTCTGCGCCGCCAGGTCCACGGTCAGTTGATAGCCTTCGGCGGCCGCGCATTCGCGGAACAGCTGATCCACCGCGTCCGCCGCCAGCACGATGGGCAGCAGACCGTTCTTGTAGCAGTTGTTGAAGAAGATGTCGGCGAAACTGGGCGCGATCACCACGCGGAAGCCCTGGTCGTCCAGCGCCCACGGCGCGTGCTCGCGGCTGGAGCCGCAGCCGAAGTTCTCGCGCGCCAGCAACACCTGCGCGCCCTGATAGCGCGGCAGGTTAAGCACGAAATCGGGGTTCAGCGGCCGCTTGCTGTTGTCCATGCCCGGCTCGCCGTGGTCCAGGTAACGCCATTCGTCGAACAGATTGGGACCGAAGCCCGAGCGCTTGATGGATTTCAAGAACTGCTTGGGAATAATGGCGTCGGTATCCACATTGGCGCGGTCCAAGGGACAGGCCAAACCGGTCAGGGTGGTAAATGCTTTCATCGTCAATGCCGTTTCCGGGCGCTAGCGCCCGCCTTCATTAGAGAGTGCGAGGAGACAACCGCCCCGGCGGACGCCGGGGGCGGGCCGCCGCATCACATTTTGTTGGACACGTCCTTGGCGGCGTTTTCAATCGCCTGCCCGCCCTTGGACACGTCCTGGCCCACGCCCTTCACCGTATTGCAAGCGCTCAGGGTCAGCGCGGCCAGTACCAACAACAGCAGTTTTTGCATGATTCTCTCCTTGGAACGGTTACAACGAACGCACATCGACGAAATGACCAGTGACGGCGGCGGCCGCCGCCATCGCCGGGCTGACCAGATGCGTGCGGCCGCCCTGCCCCTGACGGCCCTCGAAATTGCGGTTGGACGTGGACGCGCAACGTTCGCCCGGCAACAGGCGGTCCGCGTTCATCGCCAGGCACATGGAGCAGCCCGGCTCGCGCCACTCGAAGCCGGCGGCCAGGAACACCTGGTCCAGACCCTCGGCCTCCGCCTGCGCCTTCACCAGGCCGGAGCCCGGCACCACCAGCACCTGCTTCACATTGGCGGCCTTGTGGCGGCCCTTGGCCACGCTGGCGGCCTCGCGCAAATCCTCGATGCGGCTATTGGTACAGGAACCGATGAAGACGATGTCCACCGCGATGTCGTGGATGGGGGTGTTGGCCTGCAAACCCATATAGCTGAGCGCGCGCTCAATGCCGTTTTTCTTCACCGGATCGCTTTCCCGCGCCGGGTCCGGCACCGCGCCGTCGATATCCACCACCATCTCCGGCGAAGTGCCCCAGGTCACCTGCGGCAGAATCTCCTCCGCGCGCAGCACCACTTCCGCGTCGAATACGGCGCCCGGATCGGAACGCAAAGTGCGCCAATACGCCACCGCCTGCTCCCACTGCTCGCCTTTAGGCGCAAACGGCCGGCCTTTTACATAATCGATGGTCTTCTGGTCCGCCGCCACCATGCCCGAACGCGCGCCGGCCTCGATCGCCATATTGCACAAGCTCATCCGGCCTTCCATCGACAGGCTCTCGATGGCCTCGCCGGCGAACTCGATCGCATAGCCGGTACCGCCGGCGGTGCCGATCTTGCCGATGATGGCCAGCGCTACATCCTTGCCGGTGATGCCGCGGCCCAATTGGCCATCCACCCGCACCAGCATATTCTTGGACTTCTTGGCCACCAGACACTGCGTGGCCATCACATGCTCCACCTCGGAGGTGCCGATGCCATGCGCCAGCGCGGCGAAAGCGCCGTGGGTGGAAGTGTGGCTGTCGCCGCACACCACCGTCATGCCCGGCAGCGTGGCGCCCTGCTCCGGCCCCATCACATGCACAATGCCCTGGCCCTTGTCCTTGAACGGGAAATACGCCAGCGCGCCAAAAGCCTTGATATTGGCATCCAGCGTTTCCACCTGCTGACGCGAGATCGGGTCCTTGATGCCCTCGTCCCAATGATCGGTGGGCGTGTTGTGGTCCGCGGTGGACACCACCGAATCCACGCGCCACAGCGGGCGGCCCGCCAGCTTCAGCCCCTCGAACGCCTGCGGGCTGGTCACCTCATGCACCAGGTGGCGGTCGATGTACAGCAAGGCCGTGCCGTCCGCCTCCTGGCGCACCACGTGGCTGTTCCATAATTTGTCGTACAAGGTCTGTGCGGTCATGGTGTTTGCTCGAATCCGGTTATTCAACTTGAGACTGCCGCCGGCGCCGCGGGTTTCCGCGCGCCGGGCACAAGGCTCTGCTCCGTGGACTTATCTTGGAGCCAAACTTTCCCAGCAACAAGCCAGTTGCTTATACTAGTAGCGATACTAATACCCAGAGCCCTACGCCCATGACCGCCAGCAAAGACAGCGCGCCGCTGGGCCAATTCATCCGCGCCCACCGCGAGCGCCTGAGCCCGGAACAAGCCGGCCTGCCGCCCGGCCAGCGCCGCCGCGCCAAAGGCCTGCGCCGCGAAGAAGTGGCCGCGCTGTGCGACATCAGCACCACCTGGCTGACCTGGATAGAACAAGGCCGCACCCAATCCGTGTCCGCGCCCACCCTGGCCCGGCTGGCCGAGGCGCTGCGCCTGACCGCCGCCGAGCGCGACTACCTGTTCAATCTGGCAGGCCTCAAAGACCCGGAACCGGAATGGCGCGGCCCATCCGAACAGGCCAAGGCGCTGTTAAAGCAGGCCACCGCCCATATCGATTCCCCCGCCTACGTACTGGACGCCGAATGGCGCGCCGTAGCCTGGAACCCGCCGGCCCAAAGGCTGTTCCGGGACTGGCTGGGCCGGCCGGACGCCAGCCGCAGCCTGCTGGACTTCATCTTCCTGGCCCCGGAAGCGCGCAGCTTCATCGACCAATGGGCGGAGCGCGCCGGCCGCATCGTCGCAGAACTGCGCGCCGATCTCAGCCCGCGGCTGAATCAGCCCGCCATGGCCGCGATGATTGCGGCGCTGGAAGCGAAAAGCCCGGAATTCCGCCAATACTGGCAACAGCAGGACGTGCAAGGCCGCGAAGGCGGCAGCCGCGTGTTCCACCACCCCAGCGCCGGCCGCATCGAGCACCAGCAAATCACCCTCAAACTGGCCCAGGCGCCGGAGTACAAGCTGGTGATGCTGCTCTGAGCGCATGCCGGAGACATGGCCATTTCTTTATATTGAACGCTCCCGGGTTTGGGCACACTGCGCCGCACCAACAAAAAGGCGGCGCTAAACGCCGCCCATCCCGCCTCAGGAGCGCTTATGAAAATTTCAGACCTATTGCTCAGCTGCATTCACCCGCGCGGTTCCGCGGACCCGGACACTCCGCCGCAAACCGCGCTGGCCGGCGAACTCAAACGCGCGCAGAACAGCGACGCCAACGCCGCCCTGCTGCGCGCCGCGCCCAGCCCAAGCGCCGCTCGCTCCCGCGCCCACGACAGCGCGCTGAACCAAGCCAGACGCCGCTTCGCCACCGCCACGCCAGCCGGCGTGGACCCGGCGTTCAAACCCGCCCAGCAACGCTTCGCCCACTGGCTTAACCAGCAACCGCTCAATACCTGGCGCCAACTGCTGCACAATCACCAAGCCCGCGAAGTGCACGCCTTCATTGACGCCCACACCGAAGACATGGCGCGCCGCGACCTGGCCAGGATGCCCGGCGCGGACGCCAAGGCCCTGATCCAGGCTTACCGCGAAGCCATGATCGCCGCCGCCGCCCAACTCTACCCGCAACAAGCCGAGCGCTTCCGCCAGGGCGGCGTCAGCACCCTCAGCCAGCAACTGGAGCAACTCAGCCAGCAGGCAGGGCTGGATTGCAGCAACAAACGCCCGCTGCAACAGCAGGCGCTGCAAGAGCTGATACGCGCCACGGCGGACCAAATAGCCGACGCGCTGGAGCAAACCAAACCGCAACTGCTGCGCAAAGCGCTGGAACAGGCCAGCAACGCCTACCAGGCGCACCCGGCCGCCACCCGCCGGCAAGCCGCCTGCCAAGCCGCCGCCCAAACCTTATCCGGCGAACGCGAAGCCAATGACCAGAACACGCTGGGGCTGTCGCTGCGCCGCGCCGGCGGCGCCCGTCTCAGCCGCCGTCATTACGACTCCATCCGCCTGAGCCGGGAAGCCTTCGCCCAGCGCCGGACCACCTTGGGCAAGCGCGCCGGCTAAGCCCGTCCTAAAGCCCCGCCCAGCACCCGCCGCATCGCCGGCGGCTGGGACCGGGGCGGCTTGGCCGCAAGCCCAAGCCCAAAACTTGGCGGCCGCGTGCCCTTGACCCGCCCCGCCCGCGCCGCCACAATCGCCTGCGTGCCGATCCACATCCGGCACTGGGACTGGAACCCCAAAAAACTTCACTCTCAGCGAACGGGCCGCTTTGCGGCCCTTATTGTTCGCCGCCTGAGCACGCCCATACGGCGGGCGCAGGCTGCGGGAACGGCTTCGGCCGTGCCGAGAAGAGAGTGATCGGTGTTCCAGTCCCGTGGTCTTGCGCCCGCCTCCCGACTGGAACCGAGAAGCGGGGACATCATGCACACTCTCATAGGAGTCTCCCTAATGTCCCAAGCACTTCCCCCGCGCCGTCATTACCGTCCCAAGCCTCACGAAACCCAGGCCACGCAGCTGCCCTTCGTCCGCCACCTGCCGCAACGCGGCCAGCCCCACCATTGGCAGATGCCGCCCGCCGACGACTACGTCGACGCCTGCGCCTACGGCCGCGAATGTGCCGCCCACCTGGCCCAATACCTGAAAGACAATCCGGACCGCCACAACAAGGGCCTGCTCGGCAAAATCGCCTACGACATCGACTTCCGCGACCCTCACCACGCCCGCGGCTATTGGGTGGGCTTCTTCAACTACGCGGAGCAGCTGATGTTGCTGGGCGCGCTGCGCTGCGACGTCTTCCAGCACGTGGACAGCGTGCACGCGATGCAACGCGCGCAAGTCGCCAAAACCGAGCTGGAAGGCAAGACGCCCGGCCGCAATAGCTAAGACGTAAAAAAAGCGGCGCGCCGGATTGGCGCGCCGCTTTCATGGCCATAGAAGGCCGCAAACTTCAGCCTCTAATAATCGATATAGCCCCAATTATCCTCATCTATCGGCGCAGCCAGCTTTTCCGTTGGATAATTGCGCAGACCTTCCAGCACTATCGGCAAATCATGGGCAATCGCCTCGTACTCGTCCCGTGGCAAATGATAGGCCGCATGATAACGCTCCAAGTCAAAATGCTCCAATATCGCCAAGGCCCAAGGATGAAAATTGATCGGCACGTGATCCCACTCTAAGGCTTTTTTGGCGGTAGCCAGCCATATAACAGGAAGATTCTCATTGGCTTTACAATACAACCCCCAAGTCTCATTAATAACCCACCACAACCTATCACTTCTTTCTTCAGCGTTTGACTGATCCCAGACAGCTCTCGCCCTTGGATAGTCAAATAACTCAACAAAATACTTTAAAAATCGTAGATATATATCATCCCTCGCAGGAAACAAATAAACATCATCCTTCAGCAAGGATTCAACCTCAATTCCTGGAAACATATACACCTCAATTATTTTTTAGGTTTTGCGGACACGTACGATAAATCCGGCGCCACCGGCCATTTTTTCTTATTTTCCCCTGCCCCTGATGGCACAACATAGCCCCCACCCCCTCTTTCATAAACAGCCACCCTTCCATTATTATGATAGAGACGCACTTCCACATTAGGGAATAGCTTCGAAAATTGTTCAGATATTACTGCAGAGCAGCTATAACATGGTGCGCGTTCCGTAAAGAGATTAATACTCCCAGCCACATGTGGATTGCCCCTATATTTTTGCGAAAAAGCCTCCAGTATTTTAAACTCAGTATCCACCTCACGCGGAATGGGGTAACGTGGATCCAACACAGGACTCAACATTCTATCCTCTCGAGGGGGTAAGCTAACAAACCCATCTCTTTGCCCCTCCGCATTGTTCCCTATCCTGGAATGCGCTTTCACACTATAGCTACCTTCCCCATAGACATTAATTTCCGCTGCCGCTGCATTGCCAACGGGACGCCCTTTCTCATCCATCATAGGCAACTGCTTCCGGATTTGATCCACCTCCGCCTTCAACGACGACCAAGTTTCTGCATGATAGCTTTCCCCATCTCGGTTGGCATTCAGCTTGGTTTGCGTTTTTGCTGGCACTGGCGATGCGGACAGGTAGTCCGGCTTCTCCTTTGCCGGCCCTGCTTTTACCAGCGTCCCGCCGCCAACCGGCCTGCCCTGCGGCTTGGGGGCGACGCCATTGGTGGAAAACAGCAGGCCCGATGCGATTGCCCTTTGCATCAAGCTGGTTTGAGACTCGTTAATCGCCCCGCTTGTCACCGCCACGTGTTCCGCCGCGCCCAACAACTTGTTCAGCTGATCCAGACGCTTATCTAACTGAATCACTTGCGGCGAGGCGGTTTTTCCGCTTTTATACAAGTCCAATTGTTGCTTGAACGTTGCTGTATATTCCTCCTGCAACTGCAACACCACCTGTTTTTGCTCCGCCTTGGAAACATGCGCAAAATCGCCGGTCACCAACCCAACATAGCGAGCAAATTGCTCCTGGTTCATCCTGCCATTAAGCCGCGGCAACTGAGCATAAGCATCCGCCATCTGAGGCAGATACTGTAGATTCAATGCATCGTTCTTATAGTCCGCGGTTCCACGATAATCCAGACGAACACCGCTACTCCCTTGCAGGTCTTTCAAAATGGCTTCCGCCTGCGGGTCATTGCGGTAGCTAATGTACATCTCGCTATTTTGGAAGGCCAGTTGCTCCAACAGGCGAGCCTCCCATTGTTTGGCGCTTAGTCCCTCTTTCCCCGCCAACTGTTTTGCTTTTTCCTTCACCAGCTTGGTCTGACTGGGGTGCAGCTGCCTATTGAACTTTTCCCCATCCAGCGCCACCGCGCCTCCCGACAATGCCGCGCCAGCATCGCCGCCGCTCAATCCGCCCACTACCGCACCAGTGGCGACGGCCGCCCATTGCTGAATGGCTTTGCGTTGCGGCTCGTCCAACTGGGTATTGCTCTGCAGATAATCGGCCACTTGGCTGCCTATCCACTCATTGGCGCCGGCCGCCGCCATGCCCGCCAACATATTGCCCCCGCCCGCCTTAGCCTGCAGCGCCCCCATCAACGCATGCAACGCCATTTTTTCCGGACTACCGTCCTTCCAGCCCATTTCCTTAGACAAGTCGCCCACGGCGCGGAAACCGACTTCCCCCAAAACGCGGCTGAACTCTTGCTGCTCCGCAACTTTCTTGGCGTCGAAGATACGCTCCAATTGCCCACCTGCGCTTGCGGCGTCGCGACTCAAACCGGCCGTACTGTCCTGTCCGCTGCTCTGATCTTGCTTGACGGTAATGCTGCCGCCGGCTATCGCGCTGTTCGTGGTACTGGATTTGGACTCCTGCTGCGGAACGCCCAAACCTGGCATCACCATGCCGCCCTTTGGCGCGCCGCCCATGCCATCCCCGCCGGAGCTGAAACTGGCGCTGAAGCTGACGGCGGAGTATTCCGCGGAATTTTCCAGCCCGGCAAAGCCCAGGCTATTAGTAAGCAGCGTGTTTTTGGCGGCGTCCGCCGTGCTCGTGATCACCGCGCCATTCAACTGGGAATGCCCGCCCACGGCGACATCAAAACCACCCTTTCCGGCAAACAAACCAGTCTGCTCCTGCACGCTGCGCCAATCGCTCTTGGTTTGACTGAAGCTCAGACTGCCGTCCACTCCGCTATCGTTGCCATAGGCATAACGCCCTTCAATCTGACCGGACCAGCTCTTTTGCCGGTATTGATCCCGATCTTGCTCGCTGGTCAATGTAAGATTTCTGCCCACCTCAAATTGGATGCTGTCGCCGCGTACGGTTGTCCCCGTCAGACTAACGTCGCGACCGGTTTTGACTTGCACTTTGCCGGTGGCGTCCAGCGTGGTTTCCTCATGCGTCAGACTGCTGATCTTGGTGCTGCTCTGGCTCATTGCCGCAGAGCCGTAAGCGCCAATCCCGCCTTTGCCGCCGCCTTTGCCTACGCTGCCGCCAATGTAGACCCCCGCCTCCAGATCCAGCTTGCGATAGGTGCTTTCCTGGCTGCTGATGGCCTCCTGGCTATGGGTAATCAGGTCTCGAGCGGCGTTCAACGCAATTGCGTTGGCAGTCAAAGCCGTTCCGGTCAGCGTGATGTCTCCGTTTTCTCCGCTCCCATCGCCCCGCGCCCGAATATCTATTTCGCCACCAGCCGCAGCTTGCGCTTTCTTCACCACATCAACGTGGGAGATGCTCTCGCTTTCTTCACGGCTATAGCCATAGCCGATGGAAACCCTGCCTTTCAAACCGCCGCCCTTGTCCGTGCTTTGACTGACGGACTGCATCATGGTGGACAAGTCTTTGGCGGCGTAAGCCGCTTTGGCGGCATAAAGCGCTTTAAGCCTAGGGTCGCTGACTTGCGAGCCGCGGTCCGCGGTGCTCATCAGATTGGCCGCTGCCTGGCTGACCGTGCTTTTGGCTCCGATACGCAAACCGCTGGATTCGGTGTAACTAAGCGTGCGGCTGTCCAATGCATCCACCACCGCGACTCCGCTTACATCTCGACCATCAATCTGAATATCTTTGGCCGCTTGCAACTGAGTGCCGATCAGGTCGATTTTGCCTCCGGCCTGAATCAGCAGACTGCCGGCGTTACTGCCAACAACCCCTTGTACATGAGTGGCATTGTTCTGCAGTTCTTCCAGCCCTTTAGTACGGCTGCCCACGGTAACGCCGAACGAACCGCCTCCGCTGCTGCCGAACATGCCGCTGGTTTTTTCTATATGAATATGTTCGGAGCGCGCCCGGTCTATGGCACTGTCCAGCGTAATATCACGTCCCGCAATCAAAGCCACATCGTTGTTAGCGACAATCTGCGCGCCTACGGCCCGAATGTCGCGTACGCCTTTCGCCACGATGGCATCGGCGGATAACAGTGTCTGCTGCGCCGTGGTGCTGTCGTGTGAGCTAATATCGGTGACGGTTTTTTTCTTAAACGCGCCCCCGGAACTACGCACGGTCTTGTGGTAGTCGCTATGTCTATTGTCCGCAGTACCCAGCTCTATATCACGCCCAGCCAACAAAACCGATTGACCGTCACTGATGATGTTGGCCGCCTGAGTTGCAATATCGCGGCCTGCATTAAGGGTCAAACCGCTGGCGCCGGACAGCGCACTGCCGTGCTGGCTAAGGTCGTAGTTGTTGTGGATATCGCCATTGGTGTAGTAGTTGTCGCTGCGGCTTTGGGTAGCCACCGCCCCCAGGCGAATATCCTGACCTACATTCAGCGTCAAACCGCCATGGCTGCCTAGGCTGGCGCCGTTCAGTACGGCGGCGTCGCCGGCTTGCAATTGCAGATTGCCCTGGCTGGTCAGGCCAGCCACGGTAAGGCTGTCTGTTTGCCAGCTGTGACCATAGCCCTTGGAACCCATCTGCACATTGAGACGATCTTGCCGGCTGTTGGCTTCGCTTTGTACGGTCAACTGCTTGCCGGCCAGCGCCAGCAGGCCGCCGCCGGCCTGGGCCTGGGAGCCGTTGAGGGCTAGATTGCCGCCGGCTTGCAGCAGCATATCGCCGCCGGCCTGCAGCTGGGTGGCATGGCGGATCTGGTCCAGCGTCGAGTACGCGCCCCAACCCCAGCCATTCCAACTGCCCTGGCCTTGCTTGCTGTCCAATGTGGATTGCAGGGTCAGCTCATTGCCGGCCACGGCGAGCAGCTTGCCGCCTGCTTTGACGTCCGCGCCGCTAAGCGTGAGGTCGTGCCCGGCGTTAAAGCTCAGGCTGCCACCCACTTGCAGCGTGCTGCCGACATGGTCGACCTGCTGGTAACTGTACTGGCTGCGGCCGGTGTTGGCCGCATAGCTGTAACGATTTTCGCGGCTGGCGATGTCCAGATCGCGGCCAGCCTGCAGTTGCGCGTCGCCGCTGACCCGCAGCTGCGCGGCTTGCAGCTTGAGATCATTGCCGGCCTGCAGCTGCAAGCTGCCCGCCTGGATCACGCTGCCGGCCTGGCTGTGTTGCTTGTCGTCGCTAACGCTCAGGTTGTGGCGAGCGCCAAGGCCCAGATCGCCGCCGGCCAGCACTTTGCCGCCTTCGATGCGGATATCGCCCGCCTGCGCCAACAGACTGTTGTCCGCCTTCAGGGTGCCGCTATTGATCAGCGAGCCATCGGCCAGCAGCTCCATATGGCTGCCGGCCAGCACCGCGCCCTGGCCTCGCAGCGATTGCTCCTGCGCCTTGGCCAGGTACACCACCGGCACCAGCACGTCATGACCGTCGACATTCTGCTTGACCAGCCACACCATGTCCGCGGTAAGTCGGGACATCTGCTCCGCGGACAGCGCCACGCCCGGCGTCAATTGGAATTGCTTGGCGTATTCCGCGCCCTGGCTCATCAATTGCTGGTATTGCTGCGTCGCGTTGGCGTTGCCGCCGATGAAGCGCTTGCCGGTCAGTTCCGTCACCGCGCGGCTGACCAGCTGCTGCTCGTAGAAACCGTCGCCCAGGCGCTTTTCCACGCGGCTGGGGTCGTAGCCCAATTGTTTGAGCAGATAATCCGACGAAATGAAATTGCCGTATTGGGTAAAGCGCGGATCGGTTTCCACCAAATAAGGCTGCGCCGGCGCCGGGCGGGTCTGGAACAGGCCGTTATTGGGCAAGCTATAGCCGTCCGCCACCGGGTTGGCCGCCTTGGTGCCGGCGGACTCCAGCAATACTTGCTGCGGCAGCACCGCGGCTTTGGCTCCATCCCACTGTGCGCCGGCCAGGCCGCCCACCGCTGATTTTTGCAGATCCGCCGCCGCTTGCGCGCCAGTCAGCTGCCCGACCAAGGTTTGCGCGGAGGCGACGGCATCCAGCGGCTTGCCGCCCAGATTCTTGCCCGCGCTGGCCATGTCGCCATCGGCTTGCGCCAAAGCCTTGCCCGCCGTGGTGTTTACCGCCGTCGCTTTGGACTGGCTATCGCCGGTAGTTAGAGAGATATCGAGTTGCGAAGCCTTGCCGTTGGAAATGGTGGGGGCTTGTAGTGTGAGTTTTTTGCCGGTGCTAATGGTCGCGTCCAGTGAGGCTAGGACTTCAGTACGCGTTGTGACGGTTGTAGCCCCCACTCTACCAGCAGGGAAAACAGCTTGAGTCGTTTCGGTTACTGTCTTCAACAGCTTTTGACCAACATTATTTACTTGATTGCCAGCCACCAAAACCAAGTCACCGCCAGCTGAAATTGAACTATATTTATTAAAAACACCTGAAGACTGAATAGATAAATCACCTGCAACCAACAGTCTCGCAACGCCCCCTCCCCCAGCAGCCATATCGGTCTTAACTGAAACCGAGTAATTCCTTGCCATTTCACCTGGAACGCCAACCTCATCCCTACCAGCCACTGAAATAGGTAGCGGGTAAATATTTATTTTCGGCGCGGCGCTATAACCATCAACAACACCACCAGATATAAATGACTCTGCCACACCATAACCAAAAATCATTGGATCCAAATTACCCGACAGCAGCTGACGTGAAGTAGTCGGTAGAATATGTTTTTTAGGATCATAACCCGGCAAATAATAATAACCTGCCTGCCAACCACTTCCCACCTTTAAAAAATATGGAATTGACACCAACTTAGAGCCAACAGAATCTTTAACAGTAATATACTTTCTTTCCTCATCAACTGATGCCACCCCATTCAAAGAAACAAAGCCAACATAGGACATGCTGCGATCACATTGACCAGCGCCATCCTTTCCACAACTCACATGCTCATAAACCACAGAAGGAAGCATATATAATGTTTTTCTATAGCTTTCGACACTTTCTTTACTTGGCAGCACTTCTACTGGATTTGCCTCATTACTCACCCTCCCCGCATCAATAAACATATTGCCATCGGACTGCAGGGTCGCCACATGGTTAATCACCTGCCCTGTGGCCGCCCCTGCCTTGCCTATGCGCATATCGCCCTGGCTATACAACCAGCTGCCGTCGTGATTATTCAAGGTTTGTCCGATATCCAGCACCATATTGCCGGCAGAGGCGATCAGCCCCTGGTTGCCGCCGTTGTCCAGGCTGGCGGCCTGGATGGAGATATCGCCGCCGGTGATGGAGTGGGTGTTCAGCACGCTGGCGGCGTTCAGTTGCAAACTGCCGGCGCTGAGCTTGCCGCTATTGCTCAGCGCCTGGCTCAGTGCAGTGCTAAGTTTGCCGCCTGCGTTGACCTCGCCGCTATTGGTCCAGCTGACGCCGTTCAAAACCAAATCGCCGCCGGCCTGCAACTGGCCGCTGTTGATCAGATTTCCGCCGCTGCTGATGCTGAGCTTGCCATTGGCTTGCAGCTTGCTGCCCGACGCGTGGATGAAGTCGCTGGCGAGGGTCAGGCTCAAATCCTTGCCAGCCAGGAAGGAGCCGGAATTGCCCAGGCTCACGGTGTCGATGCCCAGGCTGCCCACGCTCAGCAGGCTGCCGCCGGCATTGTCCAGTCCTTGCGCCTTGATCCGCCAATCGCCGTTGCCGGCGATCTGGCCGCCGTTGTTCAATTGCCCGCTGAGGGTCACACGGCTGTCGCCGCTGCCCAGCGCCAACAGCTTGCCGCCCTGGTTGAGCAGACTGCCGCTGTCCAAGGCCAAAGTGTGGCCGGCCTGGATCAGGCCGCCGGCGTTGTCCACGCTGGCGCTGTCCAACTTCAAGGCGCCGTTGCTGCCCAAAGCCCCCTGGCGATTGTCCAGCACTCCACTCGCGCTGAGCTGCAGATCGCCCTGACTGCTGAGCGTGCCGCCAGCATTCAGCAGGCCCGCCGCCGTCACCTGCAGTTGACCGTTGGACAGCACCTTGCCCTGCAGACTGTTGTCCAGCTGGCCGCTTAACTCCAGCTTGGCCGCGCCGTCTCCCGCTTGACTGAGCAAGCCCTGCTGGTTGTTCAGCTCCGCGGCTTTCAGTTGCAGTTGCCCGGCCTGGATCTTGCCGCCCTGGTTCTGCGCCACTTGCGCCACTTGTACGCCCAGCTTGGCCGCGCTTTGCAAAACGCCTTGACGGTTGTCCAAGGCCGCGGCGTTCACCTCCAGACCGCCATTGCCGGCCAACAAACCCTGTGCGGAGTTGTCCAGCGTCCCGCTGATGTTGACCTTGCCGTCGCCGCTTCCCAACACCTTGATGCTGCCGCCCTGATTACCCAGGCCAGCCGCGTGCATGTGCAAGGACTCGGCTTGCACCGTGCCGCCTTGGTTGCTCAAGGCTGCGCCCAGCTGCAGTTGCAGCCCTTGTCCGCTAACCAGGGCGCCGCCCTGATTGTCCAGACCTTGGGCCAATTGCAATGATTGCGCGCCCAGGCTGCTCAACGAGCCCTGCTGGTTGTTCAAGGATTGAGCCGCAAGCGTCAGGCCGCCGTTGCTGAACAGCGTGCCTTGCTGATTGTCGAGACGCTGGCGCACCTGCCATTGCGCCATGGTCTGTCCCAGGTGGCGGATTTCGCCGCCCTTGTTGCTGAGCGTATCCGCCTTCAGGTTCAGGTCTTTAGCGACGATGTGGCCGCCGTCGTTGTTCAAGCCGGCTTGCTTCTCCAGCTTCAACTCCCCGGCCGATTGCAGCGTGCCGCCGTGGTTGTCGATGTCAGCGGCCTTGATGTCCAGCCCGGCATTGCCGGCGATCTTGCCCTGGTTGTTCAGCTGGCCGCTGATCTCCAGGCCGCTGGCGGCGTCCTTGCCCAAGGCCAGAATCTGGCCCTTGTCGGCGTTGCTGACGCTGGCCGCCGTCAGTTGCAAATCCTTGCCCGCCTGGATCAGGCCTGCGCCGTTCTCCAGTTGCCCAGCCGTCAGTTTGAACTGGCCGTCGCTGCCTAGCAGGCCATCATTGCGCAGCACTTCGCTGGCGCTAAGACTCAGACTTTGCGAGCCGATCAGGCTGCCCTTGGCGTTGTTCAGCTGCAGCAGCTTGGCGTCCAGCGCTTGCTGGGCGAAGACTTCGCCGCCCTGATTGCTGAGCGTGCCCGCTTTCAGGTTCAGGTCTTTGGCGACGATGTGGCCGCCGTCGTTGTTCAGGCTGGCTTGCTTCTCCAGCTTCAACTCACCGGCCGACTGCAGCGTGCCGACGTGGTTGTTGATGTCGGCGGCCTTGATGTCCAGCCCGGCGTTGCCGGCGATCTTGCCCTGGTTGTTCAGCTGGCCGCTGATCTCCAGGCTGCTGGCGGCATCCTTGCCCAGCGCCAAGATTTGCCCTTTGTCAGCGTTGCTGACGCTGGCCGCCGTCAGTTGCAAATCCTTGCCCGCCTGGATCAGGCCCACGCCGTTCTCCAGCTGCCCGGCCGTCAGCGTGAACTGGCCGTCGCTGCCGAGCAGGCCATCGTTGCGCAACACCTCGCTGACGCTGAGGTTCAGGTTTTGCGAACCAATCAGGCTGCCCTTGGCGTTGTTCAGCTGAC
>NZ_JAMZGH010000017.1:0-106359 GCF_024158805.1 Chromobacterium sp. S0633
TCTTGCAGTGCAAGTGTTTGGTCATCGACCGAGCACTTACACCTATCGGTTATTCGTTCTGTTAAAGATCGGTGCAGGTCGCTGCGCTTCGTTTCCGCCGCTGCGTTGTCTGCTGAGGAGGCGAACTATACGTCAGGCCCCTAAACCCGTCAACACCTTTTGCGAGAAAAACCTCAACAAAAGCGGGTCCCGCAGGCCAAACCCTTGATGCGGCAAGCAATATCCTGAAAGGGTATTTGCCGGCACGCCTCAACCGCCCCGCCGAACCATGAAAAACGGGCCGGCGAAGCGCCGGCCCGTTGTGGGATGCGCGCAAATCTTCTAGTTTTTCACGCTCTCCGCCGGCTTCAGATAAGGCAGGAAGGCGTTGACGACTTCCGGATCGTCCGGCTTGGTGCGCGTGCCTATGCTGACCACCTTGCTGGCGCCGGGCAGGATCAGGTATTTGTGGAAGTTCCATACCGGAGCGTCGTCGGTGGCCTTGATCAAGGCTTTGAAGAACGGCTGCGCATCGGCGCCGCGCACATGCCCTTTTCCGGCCATCGGGAAGGTCACGCCGTAATTGGCTTCGCAGAAGGCGCCGATCTCCTTATCGCTCTCCAGTTCCTGAAAGAAATCGTTGCTGGGAAAGCCGACCACCATCAGACCCCGCTGTCCATAGGTCTGATACAGCGATTGCAGTTGCTTGAACTGCGGCGTGAAGCCGCAGTGGCTCGCGGTATTGACCACCAGCAGCGGCCGGTCCGCGTACTGACATAGATTGATCTGACCGCCCATCAGACCCGGCACCGTGTAGTTCAATAAAGCCGGGCAAGCCGCCATCACCGCCTGACTGCAAAAAATCAGCATTGCGCCCCATCGTTTCATTCTCGTCTCCTCGCTGCGCCATACCTATATAGATGGCAGACAAAATAATAAGGCAATGCCCGAAGCATTGCCTTATCTATTGTCCTGAGCGCCGCGCCTCGGCGCCAGCTGTCATTCCTGCTGGCTGGCGATGTCGGCCCGCACCTTGTCCATGTCCAGTTCGCGCAGCCCCTGGATCAGTTGTTCGAATTGCGCCGCCATCATCGCGCCGGCCTGGTTGAACACCATGATGCCGTCTTTGATGGCGATCAGCGTCGGAATGGAGCGGATATTGAAGTGAGCGGCCAGGTCGCGTTCGTCTTCGGTATTGATCTTGCCGAACACGATGTCGGCGTGTTTTTCCGACGCGGCTTCGAAAGTGGGGCCGAACATTTTGCACGGACCGCACCACGGCGCCCAGAAGTCGAGGATGACCAGGCCTTCCTCTTTCATATGGGTGTTGAAGTTGTCGGCATTGAGATTGATGTAAGCCATGGGGATGTCTTTCGCTGTCTGAAGCGCCCGCCAGCGGCGGGCTGTTGCAGCAAAGATAGGTACGCGGCCACGGCATTGCAAGGCTATCGCCTGGTTGAATTTATCAATCCGGGCGATAGCCTCCGCTGCCGCAAGGCTTAGCCGATGAAGGGCAGCGCCAGGTAGAGCTTGATTACGATGGCGTTGACGATGTCGATGAAGAAGGCGCCCACCATGGGCACCACCAGAAAGGCCAGATGCGAAGGGCCGAAGCGCTCGGTCACCGCCTGCATATTGGCGATGGCGGTGGGGGTGGCGCCCAGGCCGAAGCCGCAATGGCCGGCGGCCAGCACCGCCGCGTCGTAATTGCGGCCCATCACCCGGAAGGTGATGAAAATCGCGTACATCGCCATCGCCGCGGTTTGCGCCAGCAGCAGCACGAAGATGGGCAGCGCCAACGCCGCCAAATCCCACAAGCGCAGCGACATCAGCGCCAGGGCCAGAAACAGCGACAGGCTGACGTTGCCGAGCACCGACACTTCGCGCTCGAAGATCTGATACCAACCCAAAGCCGCCAAGCCGTTGCTGATCAGCACGCCGACGAACAATACGCAGACAAAGGTGGGCAGCTCCAGCGGCGTGCCTTTGAGCAGGCCGCCGAGAAAGGTGCCGCCCAGCAAGCAGACGGCGATCAGCGCCAGGGTCTCGATGAAGGAGTGCGGCGTGATCAGACGCTGGGCGTCCGGTTGTTCGAAGGCCAGCGGCGGATCGTCGGCATTGTGCTCGGCGCCCGGGGTTTTGACTTTCTTGACCAGGAAGCGCGCCACCGGGCCGCCGATCAGGCCGCCCAGCACCAGGCCGAAGGTGGCGCAGGCCAGCGCCAGTTCCGACGCAGAGGCCAATCCGTATTTGGAGGCGAAGGTGCCGCCCCAGGCGGCGCCGGTGCCGTGACCGCCGGACAAGGTGATGGAGCCGGCCAGCAAGCCCATCAATGGGTCCAGGCCCAGCAGGCTGGCCAAGGCGATGCCCAAGGTGTTCTGCACCAGCAGCAGGCCGACCACCACGGCCAGGAAGACGCCGACGGTCTTGCCGCCCTGTTTCAGGCTTTTCAAATTGGCGTTGAGGCCGATGGAAGCGAAGAAGGCCAGCATCAGCGGGGTTTGCAGCGAAGCGTCAAAGCGGACTTCGCTGCCGGTGACTTGGCGGAACAGCAGCAGCAAGGCGGCGATCAGCAAGCCGCCGACCACCGGCTCGGGGATGTTGTAGGTGCGCAGCGCGCCGACATGCGCCACCAGTTTGCGCCCGAGCAGCAAAACCAGCGACGCGGCCACCAGGGTGCCGTAGAAATCGAGTTGAATCATCGAGTCTCCTTATTGTGATGAGCGAAGGCGCGCATGATTCAGACTAGCAGCTGTCGGAATGTTGTCGCGCCATGCAATACGATAGGAAACCCGGCGATAAAGTTCGGCCTCTAATTAACCGGAACCTTATATAGAAGACTCAAACCGCTAGTCGCGGCGTATCTGCCAGCACTGATGGATGGCTCGGTTGCGAAAGTCTTCCGGCACCGATTGCGCGCTGATGTCGCGGATGACGTAATCCTCGGCCAGTCTCTCGTCCAGCTTGAAACTGCGCAGATTATTGGAGAAGTACAAGGTGCCGCCCGGCGCCAGCAGCGCCATCGCGTAGTCGATCAGCCAGACGTGATCGCGCTGCACGTCCAGGATGTCGCGCATTTTCTTGGAGTTGGAGAAGGTGGGCGGGTCCATCACGATCAGGTCGAACTGCTTGCCGCCGTCCACCGCCTCTTCCAGATACTGGAACACGTCGGCCCTCACCAGCTGATGCCGGGCCAGATCCAGGCCGTTGAGCTCGAAATTGCGGCGCGACCAATCCTGATAGGTATTGGACATGTCCACGGTTTCGGAACTGATCGCCCCGCCGCAGCCGGCATAGACGGTGAAGCTGCCGGTATAGGCGAACAGATTGAGGAAACGCTTGCCGGCGGCCTCTTCCCTCACACGCTTGCGGGTGTTGCGGTGGTCCAGGAACAGGCCGGTGTCCAGGTAGGCGTCCAGATTGACGATGAAACGCTGGCCGAACTCATCGATGATGAAGTCGTCGCCCGACTGTCCCACTTTCTCGTACTGGCTGACGCCCTTTTGACGGCGGCGGTTCTTCAGCGTCACCGCGCCGGGCGCAAGGCCGGTGACCGCGCACAGGCTGTCCACCACCGCGTTGATCCAGTCGCGATAGGCCTCGTCCTCCATCTCCCAACCGGTGTCGTACTCCTGCAGATGGACGCGCTCGCCGTACAGGTCCACCGCGAACGGGAACTGCGGCACGTCCTTGTCGTAAACGCGCCAGGCGTCCAGCCCCTGGCGGCGCGCCCATTTGGCGTGGTGCTTGAAATTCTTGGCCAGGCGATTGGCGAATGGGCTGACGTCCAGCATGAGTCCTCGATATGGGCGATGGGCAAAACACAAAACAAACGCGCCGCTGACTGCAGGCGGCGCGTGAACGGATATCCAATTCTATTACAGCCGCGGCTATTCGGACGAATACATCTCGATCAGCTTGCGGTAGACCGGCTCCGGCAGATATTGGCGAATCACGCTTTCCCAGCCGCGCGGCCCCACCAGGCCTTTGACCATCGTCGACGACACCTCGGCGTATTCGCGCGGCGGCAGCAGGAAGATGGTGGTGATGTCCGGGTGCAAATCGGAGTTGATGTAGCGCATGGTGCGCTCGTACTCATAGTCGCTGGCGGTGCGGATGCCGCGGATGATGTAGTTGGCGCCTATGCTTTGCGCGTAATTGACCAGGAACTGGTTCTCGAACACATCCACCCGCAACTTGCTGAAGCCGCCGGTGACGGCGCGCAGCAAAGCCACTCGTTCCTCGACACTGAAGGTACAGTGTTTTTCCGGGTTCACTCCGACCGCTACGATCAATTCGTCAAACAGTTCCACCGCTTCGCGAATCATCCATAGGTGACCGTTGGTCACCGGGTCGAAGCTGCCCGCGTACACGGCTCGCTTCAATTCTCGTTTTCCTTTGACTGTGTGTGCCATGGCGAATGTATCGTGGTCGTTGGGGGCGGGTAAAGCAATTTTTGTGCATTGCGCAAAATGTTTCGCTTCCAGCTGGACTATCCGCAGCAGAATCTGTCCATTTTCCTCATTATCGACAAAGCGCGGCCAAAAAAAAGCGGGCCGCGCATGGCGGCCCCGCTGACGATAGGACTATACGCGCTCAGACGTTGATGTCTTCCGCGCGATGGCAGGCGATCATGCGCTGATCCAGCTCGCGCAATTCCGGCACTTCTTCCCCGCAACGCTGGTTCGCATGCGGGCAGCGCTTGTGGAAGGCGCAGCCCGACGGCGGCTTCAAGGGGCTGGGCAGTTCGCCCTCGATCTTGATCTTGATGCGGCGCTGCTCAGGATGGATGGACGGCGTCGCCGACAACAAGGCCTGGGTGTAGGGGTGCAGCGGCCGTTCGTAAACGCGGTTCTTTTCCCCCACCTCCACCGCGCGCCCCAGGTACATCACCATCAGGTCGTCGGCCACATGCTCAACCACCGACAGATTGTGGGAGATAAACACATAGGCGGTCTTGAACTCGTCCTGCAAATCCATGAACAGATTGAGCACCTGGGCCTGGATGGACACGTCCAGCGCCGAGGTGGGCTCGTCCGCCACCACGATCTTGGGGTTCAGCATCATTGCGCGCGCGATGGCGATGCGCTGACGCTGGCCGCCGGAGAACATGTGCGGATAGCGGAAGAAGTGCTCCGGCCTCAGACCGACCCGCTGCATCATGCCGCGCACCTTGTCTTCGCGCTCCTTGGCGTTCAGCGAGGTATTGATCAGCAGCGGCTCGGCCAGCTGGCTACCGATTTTCTGACGCGGATTCAAGGACGCGTACGGGTTTTGGAACACCATCTGCACCTTGGTGCGCATGGCTTTCAAGTCGGCCTTGCCGGCCTGGGCCGCGTCCTTGCCGTCCAGCAGCAAAGAACCGGAGGTCGGCGCTTCGATCAGCGTCAGTTGCCGGGCCAGCGTGCTCTTGCCGCAGCCGGATTCGCCCACCACCGCCAGCGTCTTGCCGGCCTGCAGTTCGAAGGAGACGCCGTTGAGCGCCTTGACCTGCGCCGAGGGCTTGAGGAAGCCCTGGGACACGTCGTAATAGCGGGTCAGATCCCGCGCTTGCAATACGGTGCTCATTTCGCCTCCTTGTCCAGCAACGGGTAGTGGCAGCGCACGGCGCCGCCCTCCACCGGGGTCAGCCCCGGACGCTGGGTCCGGCAGTTGTCCTTGACATAGGGGCAACGCGGCGACAACAGGCAGCCGCTGGGACGGTCGTACTGCCCCGGCACGATGCCCGGCAAGGTGTTCAGCCGATGCGCGCCTTTGCTGTGCTCCGGAATCGACGACAGCAGCGCCTCGGTGTACGGGTGGGTCGGGTGGTTGAACACGCCGGGCACCGCGCCCATCTCCGCCACCTGGCCGGCGTACATCACCGCCAGCCGGTGGGCCACCTCGGCCACCACCGCCAGATCGTGAGTAATCATGATCAGCGCCATGTTCTGGCTTTTCTGCAGGCTGACCAGCAACTCCATGATCTGCGCCTGAATGGTCACGTCCAGCGCCGTGGTCGGCTCGTCGGCGATCAAGAGCTTGGGATTACAGGCGATGGCCATCGCGATCACCACGCGCTGGCTCATGCCGCCGGACAGCTGGTGCGGATAGGCGTTGAGCCGCGAGGCCGGCGCCGGAATCTCCACCAGTTCCATCAGTTCCAGCGCGCGCCGCTTCAGCGCCGCTCCACGCAGACCCTGATGCAGCTTCAGCACTTCCATGATCTGGTAACCGACGGTGTAGCTGGGGTTCAGCGAGGTCATCGGGTCCTGGAAGATCATCGCGATGTCCTTGCCGACGATCTTGCGGCGCTCGCGCGCGGAGATGGTCAGCAGGTTCTTGCCGTCGAAGCTCAGTTCGTCGGCCACGATGCGGCCCTGGCCTTCCAACAGCCCCATCATCGCCATCATGGTCACCGACTTGCCGGAGCCGGATTCGCCGACGATGCCGACGATCTCGCCCTGATTGACCTCTAGGTCCAGCCCTTCCACCGCGCGGAAGGGATTTTTTTCCGAACCAAACTCCACCGAGAGGTTCTTGATTTGCAACAAACTCATGTCCATCCCCTCAAGCGGCGCGCTTCAGTTTCGGGTCCAGCGCGTCGCGCAGGCCGTCGCCCATCAAGTTGATGGCGAGCACCGACAGCAAAATGGTCAGGCCGGGCAGCGTCACCACCCACCAGGCGCTTTCAATGTAATCGCGGGCCGAGGCCAGCATGGTGCCCCACTCCGGGGTGGGCGGCTGCACGCCCAGGCCGAGGAAGCCCAGCGCGGCGATTTCCAGAATGGCCGAGGAAAAACTCATGGTCGCGTGCACGATCAAGGGCGCCATGCAGTTGGGCAGCACGGTGACGAACATCAGCCGCGGCAGGCCCGCGCCGGCCACGCGCGAGGCGGTGACGTAGTCGCGGTTCAGCTCGGTCATCGCCGACGCGCGGGTCAGGCGCACATAGGCGGGCAAGGACACGGTGGCGATGGCGATCATCGCGTTCATCAGCCCCGGTCCGAGAATGGCCATGATGGCCACCGCCAGCAACAGCGAGGGCAAGGCCATCATGATGTCCATCAGCCGCATGATCGCGCCGCCGAGGGCCTTGGGAAAGAAGGCGGCCAACAGGCCGAGCACCACGCCCGGCAGCAAGGCCATCAGCACCGAGCACAGGCCGATGAACAGCGACAGCCGCGCGCCGTGAATCAGCCGCGACAGGATGTCGCGCCCCAATTCGTCGGTGCCGAACAGGAACTGCGCCGAACCGCCGTCCACCCAGGCCGGCGGGGTCAGCAAATGATCGCGGTACTGCTCGATGGGGCTGTAGGGCGCCACCAGCGGCGCCAACAGCGCACAGGAGGTGACGATCAGCATGAAGATCAGGCCGGCCACCGCGCCCTTGTTGTGGGAAAAGCCCTGCCAGAACTCCTTCAGCGGCGAGGGATAGGCCAGCGCCAGGTCCGGCCCGGCGTTGACTTGCGTAGTCTGAGTCATAAGTCCACCTACTGGCTGTTACTTGGCGTGACGGATGCGCGGATTGGCGATGCCGTACAGGATGTCGACGATGAAGTTGGTGACGATCACCAGCGTCGCCACCATCAGGATGCCGTTCTGCACCACCGGATAATCGCGGCGGCTGATGGCGTCGATCAGCCATTTGCCTATGCCCGGCCAGGAGAAGATGGTTTCGGTCAGCACCGCGCCGCCCATCAGCGTGCCCACTTGCAGGCCGATCACGGTCAACACCGGGATCAGCGCGTTGCGCAGGGTGTGGATGAAGATCACTCGCGCCGGCGACAGGCCCTTGGCGCGCGCGGTGCGCACATAGTCTTCGCGCAGCACTTCCAGCATCGACGAGCGCGTCATCCGCGCGATCACCGCCAGCGGAATGGTGCCCAGCACGATGGCGGGCAGGATCAGGTGCATCAAAGCGTTCTTGAAGGCGCCTGCGTTCACTTCCGGATCCGCGACCTCCGCCATCCAGGAGTCGATCAGCATGAAGCCGGTATGCGGCGCGATGTCGAAGGTCAGGTCGACGCGGCCGGACACCGGGGTCCAGCCCAGCTTGACCGAGAAGAACATGATCAGGATCAGACCCCACCAGAAGATGGGCATGGAGAAGCCGGTCAGCGAGATGCCCATCACGCCGTGGTCGAACAGCGAGCCGCGCTTGATGGCGGCGATGACGCCGGCCAGCAGACCCAGCACGGTGGCGAAGATCAAGGCGGAGATCGCCAATTCCAGCGTGGCGGGGAACAGGGTTTTGAACTCGGTCCACACCCCGGTCTTGGTCACCAGGGACTCGCCCAGGTCGCCATGCAGCAGATTGACCACGTAGTCGAAATACTGAGCGTACAGCGGCTTGTCCAGACCCAGGCGATGCAAGGCTTCGGCGTGCATTTGCGGATCGAGCGCGCGCTCGCCCACCATCACCTCCACCGGATCGCCCGGAATCATGCGGATCAGGCCGAAGGTCAGCAGCGTGATGCCGAAGAAGGTTGGCACCAATAAACCCAACCTTCGCAGAATAAAGGAAAACATGAGGACTTCTCCCTTGCGCCGGCCCCGCTGGGCGACTGGGCGCAATACTCAAATGAGACCCAGAGCGACGACGCCTTGCATGGCAAACGGCGAACGACGGCTCTATTGCGTTTTGGGGAGACGTTACCGGAATCGGACGGAGAAGAAGCAAGGAAAACAGCAAGAAGAGCGCCGAAGCGATGGCATGCAACTGAACCACCCACCCACATCAGCTGCGCCACCGCCACGGCAAGTGCAAGATAGCACCCCTCGCCGCAGACGAGCTTGACCCAGGTCAAGCCGGACGCACAGCCTCTCCACGCTGTGACTGACTACCCTCTGAAAACCACCCAGTAGACGTTCCGCCGCCATCGGGCCCGCCGCCTCTGCGTGCGACTGGAAACCCAAGGCTTGTAGTGGCCAATAGCGCTCCGCTTCAGCGTCGGTCCCGGCCGCAACGCGGACAGGCCGGCATCAGCAGCGCCATTCGCCGAACTTAGCCAAAACATCGGGGGCCAGGCCCCCGATGTCGCCGTGTTTTTATTATTTCAGGCTTACTTGACGCTGACGCCGTAGAAGGAGTTCAGGCCGAAGGGGCTGACCTTGAAGCCCTGCACCGATTTCAGCATCGGCTGATTGACGGTGGAGTGGGCGATGGTGGTCATCGGCACTTGCTGTTTGACGATTTCCTGAGCCTTCATGTACAGCTTGGTGCGCTCGGCCACGTTGGCGGTGCGCTTGCCCTTCTGGATCAGGTCTTCAAACGGCTTGTAGCACCACTTGGAGAAGTTGTTGCCGTTCATCGCGTCGCAGCCGAACAGCACGCCCAGCCAGTTGTCCGGATCGCCGTTGTCGCCGGTCCAGCCGATCAACATGGTGTCATGCTCGCCGGCCTTGGCGCGCTTGATGTACTCGCCCCATTCGTAGGAAGTGATCTTGGCCTTGACGCCGATCTTGGCCCAGTCCGACTGCACCATTTCCGCCATCAGTTTGGCGTTGGGGTTGTACGGACGCTGCACCGGCATCGCCCACAAGCTCAGTTCAAAGCCGTTGGGGTAGCCGGCCTTGGCCAGCAGCGCCTTGGCCTTGGCCACATCGTAAGGCGCGTCTTTCAGGCTCTTGTTGTAGGACCACTGGGTCGGCGGCATCGGATTGGTGGCCGGCTGGCCGGCGCCCTGGTACACCGCGTCGATGATGGCTTTCTTATTGATCGCCATGTCCAGCGCCTGACGCACTTCCAGCTTTTCCAGCGGCTTGTGCTTGACGTTGTAAGCCAGGTAGCCCAGGTTGAAGCCCGGCTGCGCGGTCACCGACAGCTTGGAATCGGCCTTCATCGCGGCCAAATCGGTCGGACGCGGGTTGACGGTGATCTGGCACTCGCCGGCTTTCAGCTTCTGGTAGCGCACGGAAGCGTCGGTGGTGATGGCGAACACCAGATTGTCCACTTTCGGGCCGTCGGCCTTGTTCCAGTATTCCTTGTTGGCGGCGAAGCGGATCTGCGCGTCTTTCTGGTAACGCTTGAAGATGAACGGGCCGGTGCCCACCGGCTGCTGATTGATCAGCTGCGGCTTGCCGGCCTTGAGCAGCTTGTCCGCGTACTCGGCGGACTGCACCGAGGCGAAGCTCATCGCCAGGTTCTGCAGGAAGGCCGCGTCCAGGCTCTTCAGAGTGAACTTGACGGTGTTGGCGTCAATTTTCTCGACCTTGACGATATTGGTGTCCAAACCCATATCGGTGAAATACGGGAATTCGGTCGGATAGGCTTTGCGGAACGGATGGTTTTTGTCGACCATGCGGCTGAAGGTGAACACCACATCGTCGGCGTTGAATTCGCGGGTCGGCTTGAAGTAGTCGGTGGTCTGGAACTTCACGCCCTTGCGCAGATGGAAGGTGTAGCTCAGGCCGTCGGCGGCCACATCCCATTTCTCTGCCAGCGCCGGCACCACCTTGGTGCCGCCGCGTTGGAACTGCACCAGGCGGTTGAACACGGTTTCGGCGGAAGCGTCGAAATCGGTGCCGGTAGTGTATTGACCTGGGTCGAAACCCGCCGGGCTGCCTTCGGAGCAGTACACCAGGGTGCCGGCGGCCTGGGCGGCCATCACAGTCCCGGCGATCAGGCCGGCTGCCAACAGCGCTTTCTTGACAGTTTGCATCTTTATTTCCTTTCCCTTGTACAGACTCATCGGTCTTTCTTGTCAGCGGGATCCAAGCCCGCCATGGGGGGATACATTATGCAGAGAGGACGCTTTTGACAAGCGTCCTCTGCTTTTTTCTGCCAAGGGCCCTTCGCGCTAGGACTATTTTTTCCGGCTTATCAGATTTTCCTCAGCACAACGCTGCCCACCGAATAGCCCGCGCCAAAAGATGAAATGACGCCGACATCCCCGCTCCGCAGGTCATCCGAATGCAGATGGAATGCAATCACGGAGCCGGCGGAACTGGTGTTGGCGTAACGGTCCAGAATCACCGGCGCCTCTTGATCGCCGGCCTCGCGGCCCAGCACGCGCCGGGAGATCAGCTGGTTCATCGCCAGATTGGCCTGGTGTAGCCAGAAGCGCGCCACCTCGGCCGGCGCGATGCCCAGGCCTTCCAGATGCGCGGCGATATGATCGCCCACCATCGGGCAGACTTCCTTGAACACCTTGCGGCCTTGCTGGACGAAAAGCTTGTCCGGCTGGCCTATCCCCGCCTCGTCGCAACGATTGAGGAAGCCGAAGTTGTTGCGGATATTATTGGAGAACACCGTGGCCAGCTTGCTGCCCAGCACCTCGTAACGCTGCGCCGAGCTCGCCGCCTCGGCGCGCTCCAGCACCACCGCGGTGCAAGCGTCGCCAAAGATGAAGTGGCTGTCGCGGTCGCGGAAGTTCAAATGGGCGGAACAGATTTCCGGATTCACCATCAGCACCGCGCGCGCCTGGCCGCAGGCGACGGCGTTGACCGCGGTCTGAATGCCGACGGTGGCGGACGAGCAGGCCACGTTCATATCGAAGGCGTAGCCCTGGATGCCGAGCGCCTGCTGCACTTCGATGGACACCGCCGGGTACGGACGCTGCATATTGGAGCAGGCGACGATGACCATGTCGATGTCCGCGGCGCTGCGGCCGGCGCGTTCCAGCGCCTGGCGCGCCGCGGCCACCGCCATCTCCGCCTGCACCGACAACTCGTCGTTGCCGCGCTCCGGCAAATGCGGCGCCATTCTGGCCGGATCCAGCACCCCGCTCTTGTCCATCAGGAAACGTTGCTTGATGCCGGAGGCCTTCTCGATGAATTCGGAACTGGACTCGGCCAGCGCTTCCATTTCTCCGGCGGCGATCCGGTCCGCGTGCTGCTGATTGTGAGCGTGTACAAAGGCATTGAAAGCCGCGACCAGTTCCTGGTTGCTGACCGCGTGCGGCGGCGTGAACAAGCCGGTTCCGCTAATGACGACCTTGTGCATGAATTGTCCTTTTAGCCCCCCGTGACCCGGGTAAGTGTAGATTTTTGTTGCGGCGACGACAGTCCTCGCTGCGCCGCCCGAGCGGAAATGCCCGCCCCGTTTCGGCCCGTCCGCGGACGATCCTTATCCGTCGCCGGATTCTACACCAAGCCCTTCATCTGAAAGTAATAAAACCGCAAACGCCGCCGCGGCGCGGCTCGCGGCCCTTCCCGCCTCTGCGCGGCCGGCTCGCGCCGCCTTGCCGACGCCCGATTCCGGCCTGCGGCCTGCCGCGGATCCCGTAGGCAAAACTACCCCTCGAACTAAAAACCGAGTAAAATGATCGGCTTTGCGCAGCCGCATCCTCATTAGCCTCCGCCGATAATAGTTGACTAAAACAGTCGGATATTAGGTATAATCGTCTGCATCAGGAATTCATCCTCCTCCAAATACCCACTCTTGGAGACCAGAGACATGCGTTTAACCACTAAAGGGCGTTTTGCCGTCACCGCGATGCTGGATCTGGCATTGCGCGAGAGCGGCGGCCCGGTCACGCTGGCCGGCATCAGCGAGCGTCAAGGCATCTCGCTCTCCTACTTGGAACAACTCTTCGGCAAGCTGCGGCGCGCCGAACTGGTGGACAGCGTGCGCGGCCCCGGCGGCGGCTACACCCTGGCCAAGACCCCGATCGACATCTCCGTGGCCGACATCATCACCGCCGTGGACGAGCCGGTGGACGCCACCCAGTGCGGCGGCCGCGAGAACTGTCGCGGCAATCAGCGCTGCATGACCCACGATTTGTGGACCAATCTGAACGTCACCATTTTCGACTACCTGTCCAAGGTCAGCCTCGCCAGCCTGGTTGAGCAGCAAAAGACCAAGGAAAACACTGTATTGCAGGATAAGCGCGAATGCAGCGTGGTTCACGCTTCTGCCGCCTCCGGCGCCCTGTGAGGCGCGGACCCATCTTCTGTGGAGAGAATATAAATGAGCCAGCTCAAGCATCCGATCTACCTCGACTACTCGGCCACCACGCCGGTAGACCCGCGCGTTGCCGACAAGATGATTCCCTATCTTTACGAAAAGTTCGGCAACCCGGCCTCCCGCAGCCACAGCTTCGGCTGGGACGCGGAGGAAGCGGTGGAGAACGCGCGCGCTGAAGTGGCCAAGCTGATCAACGCCGACTCCAAAGAAATCGTCTGGACCTCCGGCGCCACCGAGTCCGACAACCTGGCGATCAAGGGCGCCGCCCACTTCTACAAGAGCAAGGGCAAGCACCTGATCACCGTCAAGACCGAACACAAGGCGGTGCTGGACACCATGCGCGAGCTGGAGCGCCAGGGCTTTGAAGTGACCTATCTGGGCGTGCAGGACAACGGCCTGCTGGACATTGAAGAATTCAAGGCCGCCATTCGCCCGGACACCATCGTCGCCTCGGTGATGTTCGTCAACAATGAAATCGGCGTGGTGCAGGACATCGAACAGCTGGGCGAAATCTGCCGCGCCAAGGGCGTGATCTTCCATGTCGATGCCACCCAGGCCCCGGGCAAGGTGATCATCGACATGGAAAAGCAGAAAGTGGACCTGCTCAGCCTGTCCGCCCACAAAGTGTACGGCCCCAAAGGCATCGGCGCCCTGTACGTGCGCCGCAAGCCGCGCGTGCGCCTGGAAGCGCAGATGCACGGCGGCGGCCATGAGCGCGGCTTCCGCTCCGGCACCCTGGCCACCCACCAGATCGTGGGCATGGGCGAAGCCTTCCGCATCGCCCGCGAAGAGATGGACAGCGAGCGCGAACGCATCCGCATGCTGCGCGACCGCCTGTGGAACGGCATCAAGAACATGGAAGAGGTCTACATCAACGGCGACATCGACCAACGCGTGCCGCACAACCTCAATGTCAGCTTCAACTTCGTCGAAGGCGAAAGCCTGATCATGGCGATCAAGGAGCTGGCCGTATCCAGCGGTTCGGCTTGTACCTCGGCTTCGCTGGAGCCGTCCTACGTGCTGCGCGCGCTGGGCCGCAACGACGAAATGGCCCACAGCTCGATCCGCTTCACGCTGGGCCGCTTCACCACCGAGGAGGAAATCGACTTCGCGGTGAATCTGCTAAACCAAAAGATCGGCAAGCTGCGCGAACTGTCCCCCTTGTGGGAAATGTTCAAAGACGGCGTGGATCTGAATTCGGTTCAATGGGCCGCCCACTAAGGGCGACAGCAATATCCAGCGCCGAGCCGGCCAGGCCGGAGCGGCGCTGAAGGAGACAATCATGGCATACAGCGACAAGGTAATGGATCACTACGAAAACCCGCGCAACGTGGGCTCTTTCGAAAAAGGCGACGACAGCGTGGGCACCGGCATGGTGGGCGCGCCGGCCTGTGGCGACGTGATGAAGCTGCAAATCAAGGTGGGCGAGGACGGCGTGATTCAGGACGCCAAGTTCAAGACTTACGGCTGCGGCTCCGCCATCGCCTCCTCCTCGCTGGTGACCGAATGGGTCAAGGGCAAATCGCTGGACGAGGCGCTGGATATCAAGAACACCGCCATCGCCGAAGAACTGGCCTTGCCGCCGGTAAAGATTCACTGCTCCATCCTGGCCGAAGACGCGATCAAGGCCGCGGTCAACGACTACAAGCAAAAGCACGGCAAATAATCAGCGGGGACACATCATGGCTATCACCCTTTCCGAACGCGCCGCCGCTCACGTCAGCGCCTTCATCGCCAAACGCGGCAAGGGCTTGGGCATCCGTCTGGGCGTCAAGACCTCCGGCTGCTCCGGCATGGCCTACAAGCTGGAGTTCGTCGACACGGCCAGCGACGAAGACGTGACCTTTGAAAGCCATGGCGTCACCGTGTTCACCGATGCCAAGAGCCTGGCCTATCTCGACGGCACCGAGCTGGATTACGCCAAGGAAGGCTTGAACGAGGGGTTTCAGTTCAACAACCCCAACGTCAAAAACGAGTGCGGCTGCGGCGAAAGCTTCAACGTCTGACCCCGGCAGGCGGGCGCGCTTCGGCGCGGCCCGCTCGTCGTCCAACTGTACGCTAGGTTTTCCGGCCCCGTCCCTATGAGCACCGATTTCAGCCAAGACTTCTTCTCCCTGTTCAATCTGCCGCGCCGTTTCGCCATCGACGGCCAAGCACTGGAGCACGCCTGGCGCACCGCCGCGGCCCAGGTCCATCCCGACCGCTACGCCAGCAGCTCCGACGCCGAAAAACGCAGCGCGCTAATGCAGGCCACCCGGGTCAACGAAGCCTACCAAACGCTGAAGTCGCCGCTGAACCGCGCCCGCTACCTGCTGACGCTCGCCGGTGTGGACACCCAGGAAGACACCAACACTCAGATGCCGGCCGCCTTCCTGATGGCGCAGATGGAATGGCGCGAAAACATCGAAGACGCCCGCGCCGGCGGCGAACTCGAACGCCTGGAAGCCTTGTCGCGCCAGTTGCGGGACGAGAGCCGCTCGCATCAGGCCGAGCTGGCGCTGGCGCTGGACCAGCGCGCCGACTTGGACGCCGCCGCGCTTCTAGTGAGAAAATTGCGGTTTTTGGAAAAACTGGACCAGGAAATCGGCGATGCCATCGAGGCGCTGCTTGACTGAGCCCTCGGCCGCCGGCCCTTCCCCGTCGTGGGGATCGCGCTCCGGCCCATCCTCTCCATCCGCCTCCGCAGCAGCAGGCGGCTTACCTCGAACTGATTTGAACTGAATATGGCCTTACTGCAAATCGCCGAACCCGGCCTCTCCGCCGCCCCTCACCAACACCGCTTGGCGATCGGCATCGATCTGGGCACCACCAATTCCCTGGTGGCCTCGGTGCGCAGCGGATCCGCCGCCGTACTCAAGGACGAGCACGGCCGCAGCCTGCTGCCCTCGGTGGTGCGCTACGCCGAAGAAGGCGGCGTCAGCGTGGGCTACGACGCCCAGAAAGAGCAGAACAAGGACCCGCACAACACCATCGTCTCGGTGAAGCGCTTCATGGGCCGCGGCCTGGCCGATCTGCCGGACGTCCGCAACCTGCCCTATCGCTTCGTCGACGCGCCCGGCATGCTGCAACTGGTGACCCGCGGCGGCATCAAAAGCCCGGTGGAAATCTCCGCCGACATTCTGCGCACCCTGAAACAGCGCGCCGAAGCCAGCCTGGGCGGCGATCTGACCGGCGCGGTCATCACCGTGCCGGCCTATTTCGACGACGCCCAGCGTCAGGCCACCAAGGACGCCGCGCGCCTGGCCGGCCTGAACGTGCTGCGCCTGCTGAACGAACCCACCGCCGCCGCCATCGCCTACGGGCTGGACAACGGCAGCGAAGGCATATACGTCGTCTACGATCTGGGCGGCGGCACCTTCGACGTCTCCATTCTCAAACTCAGCCGCGGCGTGTTCGAAGTGCTGGCCACCAGCGGCGACTCCGCGCTGGGCGGCGACGACTTCGACCATCGCGTCTACTGCTGGATGCTGGAACAAGCCGGCCTGTCCGGGCTAGGCGCCCAGGATACCCGCTTGCTGCTGACCCGCGCCCGCGAGGCCAAGGAAGCGCTGACCGAGCACGCGGAGACTCAGATCACCGCGCTGCTGTCCGACGGCCAGGCCCTGAACCTGACGCTGGATCAGGACACCTTCCGCGGCATCACCAAGAACCTGGTGGACAAGACTCTGCTGCCGGTGCGCAAGGCGCTGCGCGACGCCGGCGTCGCCGCGGACGAGGTCCATGGCGTGGTGATGGTGGGCGGCGCCACCCGCATGCCCCAGGTGCAAAAAGCCGTCGGCGATTTCTTCCGCCAGGAGCCGCTGACCAATCTGGACCCGGACAAGGTCGTCGCCTTGGGCGCGGCGATCCAGGCCAATGTGCTGGCCGGCAACAAGGGCGACGACGAGTGGCTGCTGCTGGACGTGATCCCGCTGTCGCTGGGCATCGAGACCATGGGCGGCCTGACCGAGAAGATCATTCCGCGCAACAGCACCATCCCTGTGGCCCGCGCTCAGGACTTCACCACCTTCAAGGATGGCCAGACCGCGATGTCCATCCACGTGCTGCAAGGCGAGCGCGAGCTGGTGGCCGATTGCCGTTCGCTGGCCAAGTTCACCTTGAGCGGCATCCCGCCGATGGTGGCCGGCGCGGCGCGCATCCGCATCACCTTCCAGGTGGACGCCGACGGCCTGCTGGAAGTGTCCGCCCGCGAACAGACCAGCGGCGTGGAAGCGCGCATCGAGGTCAAGCCCTCTTACGGCCTGAGCGACGAGGAAATCAGCCGCATGCTGACCGAGTCCATGACCCATGTGCATGAAGACATCGAGGCGCGTAAGCTGCGCGAAGCCGTCGTCGACGCCACCAGCCTCAGCGAGGCCTGTCGCGTTGCGCTCGCCAGCGACGGCGATCTGCTGGACGCCGACGAACGCGCCGCGGTGGAAGAGGCGCTGGCCGCCGTGGACGCCGCCATCGCCGCCGCTCAAATCGCGCGCGAGGTCAACGAGGCCTCCGGCCGCCTCAACCGCGCCACCGAAGAATTCGCCTCGCGCCGCATGGATCGCAATATCCGACGCGCGCTCAAAGGCCACAACATTTCCGATTTGTAAGGATCCGCCATGCCGCGAATCATTGTATTGCCCCACGCCGACCTCTGCCCGGAAGGCCTGGTCATCGACAACGCCGAACCCGGCCAGAACATCTGCCAGGTCCTGCTGGATCACGATATCGAGATCGAGCACGCTTGCGAGATGTCCTGTGCCTGCACAACCTGCCATTGCATCGTCCGCGAAGGCGGCGACTCCCTGAACGAAGCCGACGAGCTGGAAGAAGACCTGCTGGACAAGGCCTGGGGACTGGAAGCCCAGTCCCGGCTGTCCTGCCAGGCCATTGTCGCCGATGAGGATTTGGTGATAGACATTCCCCGGTACACCATCAACCACGCCCGCGAACACCACTAGGAACACGCCCTAAAATCCCTGTAGCCGCGTTGCGCCGCCTTGCCGTACCTCATGTACTGTCTGCGGCGGCGCGCCTTGCTACAGCCGCTGCGCTGGATTTTATGAGCGGTTCCCCGCTCAGGAGACAAGAAGATGAAATGGACCGACGTGCTGGACATCGCCATCGAACTGGCGGAAACCCATCCGGAAGTCGACCCCAAGACCGTGCGCTTCGTTGATCTGCACAACTGGGTCGTCGAGCTGCCGGATTTTGACGACGACCACAGCCGCGGCGGCGAACGCGTGCTGGAGGCGATCCAGCAAGCCTGGATCGACGAGGTGGAATAAGCCTCCCCGCCCCCCGTTTTAGCAAGGCCGCGTCGCAGGATGCGGCCTTTTTGCCGTCTTGGGCCCAAAACCCGCCGTCTCCGCATAGGAAAAGACGGGCCGATGGCGGTATCATCGGACAAAGGCTGCGACAGCCCGCCGGCAGCCTCCTCTTTCGAAACGGAGCTCCCTGATGTTCACCCTCATCATCGGCAATAAAAACTACTCCTCCTGGTCCCTGCGCCCCTGGCTGGTGCTGAAAATGCTGGACGAGCCGTTTGAAGAGCAGCAGATCGATCTCTATCTGTCCGACACCAAGGCCCGCATCCTGGCCGCCAACCCGGCCGGCAAGGTGCCGGTGCTGATAGACCGCAAGCTGCGGATCTGGGATTCGCTGGCCATCTGCGAATACCTGGCCGAATGCTTTCCCGCCGCCAAGCTGTGGCCGGACGACGCGGGGCTGCGCGCGGTCGCCCGCTCCATCGTCGCCGAGATCCACTCCGGCTTCTCCGCGCTGCGCGAACACCTGGCGATGAATCTGACGCTGCGCCACATCAATTATCAGAGCACGCCGGCGGTGGAGTTCGACATCGCCCGCATCATCTCGCTGTGGGAAGAGCATCTGCCGCGCCACCAGGCCAACGGCGAATTCATCTTCGGCGGCTTCAGCATCGCCGACGCCTTCTTCGCGCCCATCGCCACCCGCTTCCACACTTATAACGTCAAATTGCCGGAGCAATCGCAGGCTTACATCGATCGTCTGCTGGCTTTGCCGGCGATGCGGGAGTGGTATGAGGCCGCCCAGGCGGAAGGTCAGCGCGCTTCATAGCGGATAATGTCGCAATTAGAGTGGAAGGACGCGCCATAACTCATTAGAATGGCGCGTTTTTTTATCATTTTTACGCGTAGAAGGATAGTTTCATGACCACCCCGTTCATCATCGGCGTTGCAGGCGGCAGCGGCAGCGGTAAAACCACGGTGACCAATCAAGTGCTGGAAACCATTGGCTCCGAGATGGCGGCAGTGATCATTCAAGACTATTACTACCGCGATCAGAGCCATCTGACCTTCGAACAGCGGCTGGCCACCAACTACGACCACCCGCAAGCCTTCGACTGGCCGCTGCTGATCGAGCACATCGACGACCTGCGCAACGGCCGCGCCATCGAAATGCCGGTCTACGACTTCGCCAACCACACCCGCGCCGAGGAAACCATCACCGTGCAGCCGGCGCCGGTCATCGTCATCGAAGGCCTATTCCCGCTGTACGACGCCGCGCTGCGCGACATGATGTCCTTGAAGATCTTCGTCGACACCGATTCCGACGTGCGCTTCATCCGTCGTCTAAAGCGCGACATCACCGAGCGCGGCCGCACCACCGACAGCGTGATCGAACAATACCTGACCACGGTGCGCCCGATGCACAACCAGTTCATCGAGCCCACCAAGCGCTTCGCCGACGTGATCCTGCCGCACGGCGCCAATGATCCGGCGGTGGACATCATCACCACCAAGGTGGCCAGCCTGATGGTGCACAACTGATTTACCCGGCGGCGTCCGCGCCGCCGTCTTCCGCCCGCTTAGCGGGCCCCAAGCACAGGAGCACTCCATGCACACGATCAAACCGCGCAATCCGCACGCTTGCGCGCCCATCATGAAAAAAGGCGGCGCCCACGGACAAAGCCGCTCCGGACAGCGCCAGGCCGGACGCCAGGCCATGCTGGCCGAACTGGATCTGGATTGGGATCTGGATTGGAACGAAGCGGACGCCTATCCGCCGCAGCCGCAAGCCGCTGCCGACGACGAGCCGGCGGTTTTTGGCGACGTGAATAACAAAGAGCCGCGCAATGCGCGGCTCTTTGTTATTCACGGGGCCCAGCCGGCGTTTAAACGTCGGACTTCAACTGCAGCAAATCCCAGCGATTGCCGTACAAGTCCTCGAACACCACCACGGTGCCGTATTCCTCCTCGCGCGGCTGCTCGCTGAAGCTCACGCCCGCCGCCGCCATGCGGCGGTAATCGCGCCAGAAATCGTCGGTATGCAGGAAGAAACCCACGCGGCCGCCGGTCTGGCCGCCCACCGCCGCCTGCTGCCGCGCATTGCTCGCCTTGGCCAGCAGCACCGCGCACTCGCTCGCTCCCGGCGGCGCCACGCGCACCCAGCGCTTGTCCTCGCCCTGGCGCTCATCCTCCAGCAAGACAAAGCCCAGCTTGTCCACATACCAGGCGATGGCTTCATCGTAATCCGTCACCACCAGGGCGACCGAACCCAAAAACTGTTTCATATCACGCTCCAAACAAAAACGGCGCCCCCGAGGACGCCGTGACGCGTTAGCCGCTCAAACCCCAAGGGGCCCAAACCGGCAGCGCTTACTTGCCGATATGCGGCGCCAGCGTATGCAGCAGCTGCGCCAGCACTTTCGGGTTGGCGGCGACGATGTCGCCGGACTCCAGCCAGCCTTGTTCGCCGGACAAATCGGTGACGATGCCGCCCGCTTCCTGCACGATCAGGCTGCCCGCGGCGATGTCCCAAGGCTTGAGGTTCAGCTCCCAGAAACCTTCCACGCGGCCGCAAGCGACATTGCACAGGTCCAGCGAGGCCGCGCCTTCGCGGCGTACTCCGGCGGTCTTGGCCAGCACATCCTTGAGCATGCCCAGGTATTGGTCGATATAGCTTTGGTCGGACACCGGGAAGCCGGTGGCGATCACGCATTCATTCATCATGAAGCGTTTGGACACGCGGATGCGGCGATCGTTGAGGAAGGCGCCGACGCCGCGCGAGGCGGTGAACAGATCGTTGCGGTTGGGGTCGAAGACCACGGCTTGCTGCACCTGGCCCTTGTGCGCCAGCGCGATGGAGATCGCGTACTGCGGGTGGCCGTGCAGGAAGTTGGTAGTGCCGTCGATCGGATCGATGATCCACTCGTATTCCGACGAACCGATGCCTTTCGCGCCGGACTCTTCTGCTAGAATCGCGTGCTTGGGATAAGCTTCCAGAATGGAAGCGATGATGGACTCTTCCGCGGCGCGGTCCACTTCGGTCACGAAGTCATTGTGTTTCTTGCGCTCTACGCGCACCGCGTCGAGATTCAGCGACGCGCGCTGGATGACACTGCCGGCGCGGCGAGCGGCTTTCACCGCGACATTGAGCATCGGATGCATTGACGGCCTCTACACTTTCAACCATGACAGACGTCCGCCACATGACGCGACGTCTGCTAGTAACAATCTGGGTTAAGGAACAAGAAAAACCCGGCGCAATCGGGCAAGGCCGCACGCCTGCCCAATCCGGCAAACGCTGGCCTTGCGCGCAAAACGGCGCGCGGGCTTTTCGATAAGCCGGCTATTTTAATGTGAAACTGCTGATGAATAAACCCCAAGTACCTGATTTTCTGAAAAACATTCGCATCGTGTTGGCCCGCCCCAACCATCCGGGCAATATCGGCTCCGCCGCCCGGGCGATGAAAACCATGGGCCTGAGCCGGCTGTATCTGGTTGAACCCAAAGTGTTTCCCAGCGACGAGGCCAATACGCTGGCCTCCGGCGCGGTGGATCTTCTGGAGCAGGCCACCGTGGTGTCCAGCCTGGCCGAGGCCTTGCAAGACGTCACCATCGCCTGCGCGCTGACCAGCCGCCGTCGCGAGCTAACCACCCCGCTGTCCACCCCGCGCCAGACCACGCCGGAACTGGTGGCGCGCGCCCGCGCCGGCGAACAGGTGGCCCTGGTGTTCGGCAACGAGACCTTCGGCCTGTCCATTGAAGAAGTCGAACAATGCAACCGCCTGGTCACCATCCCCGGCAACCCGGACTACTTCTCGCTGAATCTGGCGATGGCGGTGCAGGTGATGACTTACGAACTGTTCAGCCACACCGGCGTGGACGTCGACTATCTGCGCGCAGACAGCGACGCGGCGGCGCTGGGCGAGGTGGAGGGCTTCTGCGGCCACCTGGAACAGACCATGGACAAGATAGGCTATTTCCGCCGCCGCAACAGCGAACGGATGATGCGCCGGATGCGCACCCTGTTCAACCGCGCCGGCCTGCTGCGCGAGGAAATCGACATCCTGCGCGGCTTCCTCAAACAGGTGCAGCGCGCCGCCGACGGCGAAGTCCGCCGCGACGCGCCCGGACAGGATGGCGAATAAGCCGCCGTTCACCCTGCCCTACGCGCACCCGGCGGTGCGCGATCTGGCTTTTCTGCTCTCCGCGCCCTCCCCCTGGCGCAGCGGCGCGGACATCCCGCCGCAGCGGCTGCTGGGGGCCGACGGCCCGGCCTTGCTGCAAACGCTGGACGCCGATCCTGCCGAACTTCAGCACTGGCTGGCGCGCCAGCCCACCCGCCGTCTGGGCCATTACGCGGAACGGCTGCTGTCTTTCTGGTTCCGGCTGGCGCCGCACATCGAACTGGTGGCCAGCAATCTGCCGGTGCGCGCGCCGGACGGCCGCACCGTCGGCGAGTTCGACTTCCTGCTGCGCCTAGACGGCCAACCGCTGCATCTGGAAGCCGCCAGCAAGTTCTATCTGCAACTGGGCCGCAGCGCGGACACCTTGACCGGCCCCAGCCTGCGCGACGCCTGGGCGCTGAAAGCCCATAAACTGCAAACCCAGCTGCGCCTGTCCCGCCACCCGGCGGCGCAAGCGACGCTGCCGGCGGGCTTTGAGGGCTGCGCGGTCGGCGCCCGGCTCAGCGGCTGGCTGTTCCATGCCCGCGACACCGCGCCGGAAGCGCCGCCCGGCGCCCAGCCGCTGTACGGGCAATACTGGCCGCTGCGCGGCGACTGGCCGGCGCTGAACGCGGATTCGCGCTGGGCCTGGCTGCCCAGGCTCAGTTGGCTGGCGCCGGCACGCCGCTCGCGGGAACACACCGCCGACGCGGCGGAACTACGCGTACGCCTGGAACAGGCCGAGGCGCCGCAGCTGCTGGCCGAACTGCAGCCCGGTCCCGACGGCGACTGGCATGAAGTGGCCCGCGGCTTCGCCGTGCCGCCGGGCTGGCCTCAGGAAGCGCCGCTGTCGCGGCTGCTGCTGCAAATCGCGGACTGCGCGCCGGCCCCATGAAAAAAGGCAAGCCCGAGGGCTTGCCTTGCGTTTTCCATCTGTCCGCCCGCGCGGCGGAATCAATGTCCGTTGGCGTGAGCGCAGCCGGAAATCAGCGCCTTCAATTCGTCCACCATCACCAGCTGGATGTGCTTGTGATCGACGGTGATCCAGCCTTGCTGCTGGAACTTGGACAGCGTGCGGCTGACGGTTTCCAGCTTCAGGCCGAGGAAGCTGCCGATTTCCTCACGGCTCATGCGCAGGATGAAGTCGTTGGCGGCGAAGCCGCGGGTGGACAGACGCTGCGACAGATTGAGCAGGAAGGCGGCCAGGCGCTCTTCCGCCTTCATGTTGCCCAATAACAACATTACATTCTGATCGCGAACGATCTCGCGGCTCATCAGACGGTAGAAATGGTGCTGCAGGGTGGGAATTTCGCGGCCCAGGCTCTCCATGCGGCTGAACGGCAGCTCGCACACCTCGCTGTCCTCCAGCGCGATGGCGTCGCAGCCGTGCACATTGGCGGAAATGCCGTCTAGGCCCATCAGTTCGCCGGACATATGGAAGCCGGTGACCTGCTCGCGGCCGTCCTGGCTGGCGACGCTGGTCTTGAAGAAGCCGGTGCGCACCGCGAACAGCGAACGGAAGCCTTCGCCGCTGCGGAACAAGTACTCGCCGCGCTTCAAACGGCGGCTTTGGCGGATCACCGCGTCGAGCTGGGTCAGCTCCTCGCGGTTAAGCCCCACAGGTAGACAAAGTTCCTTCAGGCTGCAGTTGGAGCAGGAGACCTTCAGGTTATGCAAAGAGATATGGTTCTGATCGGACATGGCATGTTTAGTACAAGCTTGCGATGAAGCTTGACCCTTATCAAAGCGAAATTCGCAGGATTTCCGCAAATTTACCAGTCCACCAGAGGTTTTGCCATCCAAATACGACATGAAGACCACCCACCCATTTTCTCCTGCCCATTTTGAATTCGACCGCGCGCTGATTGAGCGCCTCGACGGGACAGGTCCTAGATATACGTCATACCCGACAGCGGATCGCTTTACGCCGGGTTTTGCCGAAAGAGACTACATCCACTGGCTACGGCAGCGCAGCATCGGCGCCAACCGGAAACCTTTATCATTGTACGCTCATATACCTTTTTGCAACACTATCTGCTACTACTGCGGTTGCAACAAGATCATCACCAAGGACAGCGGCAAAGCGGACTTGTACCTGGACTACCTGGAGAAGGAGGTCCGCATGATCGCCTCCTGTCTGGGCCGCCGCGAGCAAGTGATACAGCTGCATTTCGGCGGCGGCACCCCCACTTTCTTGTCCGACGCGCAACTGGAACGATTGATGACCTTGCTCAAGACTCATTTCGAGTTCTTGAAGGAGGGGGAGTATTCCATAGAAATAGACCCGCGCAAAGTCAGCGCGGCGACAATCTTCAAACTGGCCGAACTCGGCTTCAACCGCATCAGCGTCGGGATTCAGGACTTTGAACCGGCGGTGCAGCAGGCGGTGAACCGGGTGCAGTCCGAAGAGGAAACACTGGAGGTGATCCAGGCCGCGCGCGACGCCGGTTTCAAGTCCGTCAGCGTCGATCTGATCTACGGCCTGCCGCTGCAGACCCGGGAATCGGTGCGCCGCACGCTGGACAAGGTGATCGCCATCGGGCCGGACCGGCTGGCGCTGTACAACTACGCCCACCTGCCCACCGTGTTCATGCCGCAGCGGCGCATCAACGAGGCCGACCTGCCCTCGCCGGAAACCAAGCTGGACATCCTGCAGGACTCGGTGCAGCGCCTGGCCGACGCCGGCTATGTCTTCATCGGCATGGATCACTTCGCCAAGCCGGACGACGAACTGGCCTCCGCCCTGCGCCAGGGCCGGCTGCAACGCAATTTCCAGGGCTACTCCACCCATGCGGACTGCGACATGATCGGTCTTGGCGTGTCCTCCATCGGCAAGGTCGGCCCCTGTTACAGCCAGAGCGCCAAGGACTTGGACAGTTATTACGCGGCGCTGGACAGCGGCCATCTGCCGGTGTTGCGCGGGCTGACGCTGGACAATGACGACATCCTGCGCCGCAGCATCATCCAGGGCCTGATGTGTCGCTTCTCGCTGTCGGTGGAAGCGCTGGAAGAGATCCACGGCATCAACTTCGCCGAGTACTTCGCCGAAGAACTGCCGCAGATCCGCGAATACCAGCAACTGGGCCTGCTGTCCTTCGACGGCGACTTCATCATGGTGGAGCCCAAGGGCCGCTTCCTGATCCGCAATATCGCGATGATCTTCGACCGGCATCTGCGGGAGCGCCGCACCCAGGCGCGCTACTCCAAGACCATTTGAACGAGGCTAGCAACAAAACAGCCCGCGTCTGGACGCGGGCTGTTTATCGTTGGAGCCGGACGCAGGCTTACCAGATGTCTTTTTCCACCTTGGCGGCCAGTTCCGGGTAATCCGCCACCTTGAACACCGGGGTGGACTCGCCCCGCTTCAGCTGACGCTCGTAATCCTTCAGCACGATGAAGAAATAACGCGACAGCAGCACGATGGCCACCAGATTGATCAGCGCCATCAGGCCCATGGCGAAGTCGGCCATATCCCACACCAGCGGCAGGCTGGCCACCGCGCCGAACATCACCATCGCCAGCACGATCAGACGGAAGGCCAGCAAGATCCCCTTATTGCTGCGGATGAATTCGACATTGCCCTCGGCGTAAGCGTAATTGCCGATGATGGTGGAAAAGGCGAACAGGAACATCGCCACCGCCAGGAAGGATGCGCCTATCGGGCCGAACTGCGATTCGATCGCCTTCTGCGTCAGCGCCACGCCGCTCAAACCCTGGTCATACACGCCGGACAGCAGAATGATGGCGGCGGTGGCGGTACAGATCACCATGGTGTCGATGAAGACGCCGAACATCTGGATCGCGCCCTGACTCGCCGGGTGACGCGAAGTCGCCGTCGCCGCCGCGTTGGGGGCGGAGCCCATGCCCGCCTCATTGGAGAACAGGCCGCGCTTGATGCCCAGCATCATCGCCTGGCTCACCGCATAGCCGGCGAAGCCGCCCGCCGCCTGCTCCAGACCGAAGGCGCTCTTGACGATCAGCACGATCAAACCCGGCAGCTCGGCCGCGTGCGCCGCCAAGACATAGAAGGTCATCAGCAGATAAATGGCCGCCATCACCGGCACCAGCCACTCGGCCACCCGCGCCACCGAGCGCACGCCGCCAAAAATGATGGGGGCGGTCATCACCACCAGGGCGATGCCCACCATATAGCGGTTCCAGCCCCAGGCGCCCTCGGTGGCCGCCACGATGGAGTTGGCCTGCACCGCGTTGAACACCAGGCCGAAGGCCAGGATCAGACACAGGGCGAAGATCACGCCCAGCCAGCGTTGCCCCAGGCCTTTCTGGATGTAGTAGGCCGGGCCGCCGCGGAAGGTGTCGTCATGGTGATTGGTCTTGAACAGCTGCGCCAAAGTCGATTCGGCGAAAGCGCTGGCCATGCCCAGCATGGCGGTCAGCCACATCCAGAACACCGCGCCGGGGCCGCCGGCGGCAATGGCGATGGCCACGCCGGCGATATTGCCGGTGCCCACCCGGCTGGCGAGGCCGGTGGCGAAAGCCTGGAACGGCGAAATATCGTCCTTGCTGCGATGGCCGCCGCGTCCGCCCATCATTTCGCGCCAGCCGCGCGCGAACAGCCTCAGCTGCAACAGGCCGGAACGCAACGAGAAATACAAGCCGACGGCCAGCAACAGGCCGATCAGCATCTTGCCCCAAATCACATCATTGGCGGCATTGATAAACGAATGAAGCAAGTCCATGGATCCTCTTAAAGCTCTGAGCGTGGCAATCTGGAAATGGGCGACGCGCGCCGGAAGGATTTCAGACTGGAAGATTGACCCCGTCCCGATCTTGGCGCCGGGCTCGAGGGTTGCGGTCTTGACGAGACAGCTCCCCGCGGCCGTCAGGCCGCCAGCTTCGGGACACCGCTTCGTCAGACTGTTTTGATGCGAAACCCGGCGAATTTAGCAAAATAGAGTGATTGCTGGCAATGCCGGACGCCATCGGCCAAAGCCGCGCCAGCCAGTTTTCCGTCGCGCCCGGACACGCCTTTGTCATTGATCCCGTCCAGAGAGCGGCCTATTCATCCAAGCACAAAACAATCAAAAGTCATTTTTGATGACTTAAGCATTATGGCCGGTTGCCTTCATACGCCAGACAAGGCAAAGCTCATGCTCCCGCCCTCAATGAACTGATACGCGGCGCTTCAGCCCAGCCATCGCATTTCATGCGGCAATCGCAGTCCGTGAAAATTGCCTATTCTGGAACTGGCGCGGTAGACGTTCACATTGCGGGCGTCGCCGCCACAGTCAGGAGCGAAATCATGACAACGCCCGTGGTAAGGCTGATGCAGCGCTTGAGCTACCCCAGCCGCTTTGCGCTGATCGGCGCGGTCTTTGCCGTCGCCTTACTCTATATGGTGTACGGTCTGTATCGAACCAATCAGGACAATATCGACTTTTCGCAAAAAGAAAGAGTCGGCGTGTCCTACATCCAGCCGCTGCATCACCTGCTGGGCGCGCTGGAACAAGCCCAGGATCTGGCCGTGCGAGCGGCGCAGGGCGAGGCCACCGCCAAGGCGGCGCTGCCGGCGGCTCAGGCGCAGTTGGAGCAAGGCTGGAACCGGCTGCAAAGCGCCCATGAACAATACGGCGCCATCCTGCAAACCGACGAGGCCTGGAAAACCGCCAGCGCCGCGCGAGGCACGCTGTCGCGGATAGGCGCGGCGGCGGCGCCGCAAGTGATCGCCAGCTTCGACAGCACAGCGGACAAACTCAACGCCCTGCTCGGCGCCGCCAGCGACAATTCCAATCTGACGCTGGACCCGGACATCGACAGCTATTACCTGATGGACGCCGCCACCGCCAAGCTGCCCTCGCTGAGCAACTACATCGGCGAAGCGCTGGCCTGGGCCGCCAAACCGGAAGCCGGCCAGGCGCTGACGCCGGCGGAACGCGACCGCCTGGTGGAACTGCGCCCGCTGATCAACGGCGCGCTGGACGGCTTGAATGGCGATCTGGCCAAGGCGCTGGCCTACAATCCGGCGCTGAAGACCGCGCTGAACGCCGAATCCCAGGCCTTGGCCGCGTTTCATCAAGGCCAGGGCGCGGCCATAGACAAGGCCATCGCCGGCCAAACCGGCGCGGCCTTGGCGGTGAGCGGCATGGCGGCGAAAAACGCCGAGATCGGCACCCGCTTCGGCGACGTGACGCTGAACAATCTGGACACGCTGCTGCAAGCCCGCATCGAACGGATGCAGGCCCAGCGCAATTTCTACATCGGCATCGGCCTGGCCGCCATGCTGCTGGCCAGCTTCCTGTTCCACCAGCTCTATCTGTCCATCACCCTGCAACTGGGCGGCGAGCCTTTCTACGTTCAAAGCGTGGTCGAGCAATTGGCCGCCGGCCAGCTGGGCACCCGCATCCAGTTGCGCGAACAGGACCGTAGCAGCTTGCTCGCCTCCATCGGCCAGATGCGCGACCAATTGCGCGACACCGTGACCCAGTTGCTGGACACCTCGCGCGAAGTCAATTTGGCCGCCGACCAGATGGCGCAAAGCGCCCAGAACGTGTCCCACAGCAGCACCAAGCAAACTCAGGCGGCGGCCAGCATGGCGGCGGCGATCGAACAGTTGAGCACCAGCCTGATGGTCAGCGCCGAGCAATCGGAACAAGCCAATCAACTCTCGCGCGCCGCGGTCAGCCAATCCAGCGAGGGCAACGCCATCATCCACGACGCCAGCGCCAGCATGGACAGCATCGTGCGCGACGTGTCCTCGGCCTCGGAAACCATAGGCGCGCTGGGCCAGCAATCGGAGTCCATCGCCAGCATCGTCGATGTGATCCGCGATGTCGCCGACCAAACCAATCTGCTGGCGCTGAACGCCGCCATTGAAGCCGCCCGCGCCGGCGAACAAGGCCGCGGCTTCGCCGTGGTGGCCGACGAGGTGCGCAAGCTGGCGGAACGCACCGCGCAATCCACCACCGAGATCAGCACCATCGTCTCCGACATCCAGCGCACCTCGCAGCAGGCCATCGCCAATATGCAAACCGGCATGAGCGCCATCATGCAAGGCCAGGAAAACACCCGCAACGCCGGCGCCAGCATCGCCTCCATCCGCCAATGCGTGGACCAGGTGCTGGACAGCATCCATCAAATCACTCAGGGGCTGAAGGAACAGAGCAGCGCCAGCCAGTCCCTGGCGCAAAACGTGGAGAGCGTGGCGCGGATGTCGGAAACCAACGCCAGCGCCGTCGAAGCCAGCGCGCAGACCGCCGGCGAACTGCAGTCGGTGTCGCAGCGGCTGGGGCAGCTCGCCGGCCGCTTCAGCGTCTAGGCCGCGATGCGCCGCCTGCTGTGGCTGGGGATCGCGGCGCTGCCCCCGGCGCCGGCCGCGGCGGCCGGGCTGACCATACTGGTCAGCCCTCAGCCTCCCATCATCGAAGTGTCAGCCGATCAGCAACGCGTCTCCGGCGCCGCCATCGACCTGATGCGCGCGCTGTCGCAACGCGCCGGCCTGCCGTTCAAGTTCGCGTCCTACCCCACCGCCCGCGCGGTGCTGCTGGTCCGGCACACCCCGGACACCTGCCTGACCGCCGCCCGCTTTCCCGAACGCGAGGCGCTGTTCCGCTGGAGCGAGCCCATCATCCGCCTGCGGCTGGTGCTGCTGGCGCGTCAAGACGAGACCCGCCGCTTCGGCAAGGCGGAGCAGGCCCGGCAATTCCACATCGGCGCCGTGCGCGGCACCGCCGTGGCCAGCCGGCTAAGACAACAGGGCTGGGCGCTGGACGAAAGCGCGGACTTGGAAACCAGCCTGCACAAACTGCAGTTGGGGCGCATCGACTTGCTGGCCACGCTGGATGTGGGCATACAGGGCATGGCCGACAAAATGAAAATGGCGACGCCGCGCGTCGCCCTGGTGGTGAATGAGACGGACATCTATTTCGCCTGCCATCCTCAGTTGAGCGACGACGCCATGCAACGGCTGAACCACGCCATCCTGACGATGAAGGCGGACGGGAGCTTCAAGGCTTTCAATCTGAAATAGGCCGCAGCAAATCCAAGCGATCCGTGCAGACGCTGTCCACGCCCCAGGCCAGCAAGCGCTCGGCGTCGGCCGGCCGGTTCACCGTGTAGCACAGCAATTGAAAGCCGGCTCGCTTGATCTCGGCGCTCAGCTCAGCGCTCAAGCTCTGGTGATCACAGTGCAGCGCAATACAAGCCAGCTCGCGCAAACGCGCCTCCCAGTCCGCCGGCGCCTGCTCCACCAGCCAGGCGCGCGGCAGACGCGGCGCGGCGTCGCGCGCGGCGCGCAGCGCCTCGTCGGAAAAAGACGACAGCAAGGGCGGCTGCGCGGCACCGGCCCACAGCCGCGCGGCTTCCGCCGCCACCGCCGCGCCGGTGTCCGCCTCCCGTCCCGGGCAGGGTTTGATCTCGATGTTCAAGGCGATGCCGTGCGCAAGGCAATAAGCGGCGACATTGTCCAGCGTCGGCATCGGCTCGCCGGCAAAAGCCGCGCCCTTCCAGCCGCCGGCGTCCAGCCGCGCCAATTGCGCCATGCACATCGCCGCCGCCGCGCCGCGGCCGTTGCTGGTGCGCTCCACCGTGTCGTCGTGCAGCAGAAAGCAGACATTGTCCGCGGACAGCTTCACATCGCATTCCGCGCCGCGGTAGCCGTAGCGCAAGCCTTCGCGAAATCCCGCCAGGGTGTTCTCCGGCGCCAGGACGCCGCCACCGCGATGGGCGATGAAGCGGGGATAAGGCCATTGCCGGCCGGACGTGGACTGGGACATGGGCGCTTCCTTGCGGACCTCGGACAAAAGGCGTCATTGTCACCGACGCGGATTGCAGGCGGATGACGCGCTTCCAGTATGGCAAAAGCCGCCTCTGCTCGGCAAAGGCGGCTTCGTCAAGGACGGAAATCGCAAGCTTATTGGTAAGTCAGCGCATTGGCCTTGCCGTGGAACACCCGATAGACGAAGGCCGTGTACAGCAGAATCACCGGCAGCACCACCGCCGCGCCCCAGAAGATCACCCACAGCGCCGCGGTGTCGCTGGCCGCCTGCCAGATGTTCAACCGGCCGATCACCACCTCCGGGAACACGCTATAGGTCAGGCCCCAGAACGACAGCAGCACGATGCCGACGGTGCAGGCGAACGGCGCCCAGCACCAATTGTCGTTGCCTGCCGCCTGGCGCACCGCCAGCCGCGGCAGGATCACCCACAAGGTGGCGAACAACACGATGCAACCCAAGGGCAGCGGCAGCAACAGCAGGAACTCCGGCAAGGCGAACCACTTGGCGGCGATATGGCTGCTGGCCAGCGGCGTGGCCGCCGACACCAGCAGCACCGACAGGCCGGCGCCGGCCAGGCTGCGCCGCGCCCAGGCCACCGCCTTGGCCTGCAAGGCGCCGCTGGTTTTCATGATCAGCCAGCCGGCGCCCAGCAAGGTGTAGGCCGCGGCCAGGCCGATGCCGGCCAGCAAGGCGAAACCCCAGGCCAGCCAGCCTTCGGCGAAGCCAGTCAGATAACGGCCCAGCATCACGCCCTGGGTCAACGCCGCCAACAGGGAACCGCAGGCGAAGGCGACGTTCCACCACGGCTTGTGCGGTTCGCGCGCCTTGACGCGGAAATCGAAAGCCACGCCGCGCACGATCAAGCCGGCCAGCATCAGCGCCACCGGCAGATAGAGTTCGCCCAGGATGATGCCGTGCGCCAGCGGGAAGCCCACCAGCAACAAGCCCACGCCCAGTACCAGCCAGGTTTCGTTGGCGTCCCAGAACGGGCCGATAGACGCGATCATCATGTCCTTCTCGTCGTCCTCGGCGAAGGGCAGCAGCAGGCCCACGCCCAGATCGTAACCGTCCAGCACCACGTAAATCAGCATGGCCAGGGCCATCAGGCCGGCGAACACCACCGGCAACCAATACACAGCGCCACTCATGCCAGTTTCTCCTCGAGATGCGCGGCTTCGCCGCCGGACTGCCCGGCAGCCTTGCCGGCCATATAGAACAAGACCGACACATAGGCGGTCAGCAACACCAGGTATAGACCCAGATACATCGCCAGGGTGGACGCCACCATGCCTCCGGTCGCCGGGCCCGCCGCCTGCGCGGTGGTCAGCACCCCTTCCACCAGCCACGGCTGACGGCCGATCTCGGTCACGTACCAGCCGGCCAGGGTCGCCACCCAACCGGCGAAGGTCATGCCCACCAGCGCCCGCAGCATCAGCGGCGCCAGCTGGCCGCGACGGCGCAGTTGCCAACAGGCCAGCCAGGACACCAGCAGCATCAGCGCGCCGACGCCCGCCATCACCCGGAAGCTCCAGAACACCTTGCCCACCGGCGGATGCTGGGCGAACTCGTTGAGGCCGCGGATCTCGCCGTTGGGATCGTGGGTGATGATCAGGCTGGCCAGTTTGGGAATGCCCACCGCCATATCGTTCTGCCGCGTTTCCGCATTGGGCAGCGCGAACAGCAACAGCGGCGCGCCCTTCTCGGTATGCCAGACGCCTTCAATCGCCGCCAGCTTGGCCGGCTGATGCTTGAAGGTGTTCAGACCGTGCATGTCGCCCACGAAGATCTGCAGCGGAATCAGCAAGGCCGCGGTGATCACGCCGGTTTTCAAGGCCATCTTGGCGCCGTCGCTGCGGTCGCCCTTCAGCCGGCGATAAGCGGACAGGCCGGCCACCAGGAAGGCCGTGGTCAGGCCGGAAGCGATCAGCATATGGGTCAGCCGGTAAGGCAGCGAAGGATTGAAGATCACCTCTAGCCAGCTGGTCACCACCGCCTTGCCGTCCACCATCTTGAAGCCGGCCGGGGTCTGCATCCAGGAATTCAAGGCCAGGATCCAGAACGCCGACACCGTGTTGCCGAAGGCGACCAGGAAGGTGGCCCAGGTATGCACCCGCTCCGACACCCTGGAACGGCCGAACAGCATCACGCCGAGGAAGGTGGCCTCCAGGAAGAAGGCGGTCAGGATTTCGTAGGCCAGCAAGGGACCGGCGATATTGCCCACCGTCTGCATATAGCCCGGCCAGTTGGTGCCGAACTGGAAGCTCATGGTCACGCCGCTGACCACGCCCAGCGCGAAGGACAGCGCGAAAATCTTCACCCAGAAGCCGTAGGCGTCCATCCAGCCCTGCTGGCCGGTCTTGAGATAGCGCAGTTTGAAGAACAGCAGCACCCAGCCCATCGCGATATTGATGGTGGGAAACAAGATGTGGAAGGAAATATTGGCGCCGAACTGAATGCGCGCCAATACCAGCGGGTCAAAGTCCATAGCTACTCCCTGTCGCCGTCGCGACTGGTCAGTTTCGAAAGCGAGTGGGTGAACTGCAGGATCTTCTGCACCTGCGAGCCCAGTTTCATCAAGCGTTGCAAGGTCTCCACGTCCATGTGCTGGATGTCGGAAAACCAGGTGGTCACCAGTTCGATCAACTGGTGCATCTCCTTCATCCGCTGCTGCGCGTGGCGTTCCGCGTCGCTGGCCGGCTTCTCCATGATGGCGCCGCGCAACATGGTCAGCGTGGGCTCCACCTCGCGCTTTTTGCGCTCCTCGGCCAGGGTCTTGAAGATGGCCCACACATCGTCGGGCGTGGAGAAATATTCGCGGCGGTCGCCGGGAAAGTGCTGCAGCCGGACCAGGCGCCAGGACTCCAGCTCCTTGAGTCCCATGCTGACGTTGGAGCGCGAGAAGCTCAGGCTTTCGGCGATTTCATCCGCGTTCAGCGGCTTCTCAGATACATATAGCAGCGCGTAGATCTGCCCGACGGTGCGATTGATGCCCCAGCGGCTGCCCATTTCACCGAAATGCAGCACGAAAGACTGGACGAGTGGCGATAGATTCATGACGTTCTCAATTTTCAGGAATTTCTGAAACTTTGATATAAATCATAAATTCGCAATGAAACCAAGTCAATCACAACCATCGTTGAGCGGCTCGCTTGACAAGACGCCGTCTCATGCAAACCGCATTGCGACGCCCATGCCCGGCGCGGCTGACGCCGCTGTCGGGCTGCGCTAAAATAGCGCCGACTCTCCAAAGCCCCGCCCCGCGCGGGGCTGAAATCTTTAATCAGGGATGCCCTGCGCCCGCGCGGCCTTGATCCGCGGGCCGCGGCCGCGGCATCCTGTTGTCCATTGAAAACATAAGAGCCCATAGCCGATGAGCACGCCCCAACACACCCCGATGATGCAGCAATACCTGGCCATCAAACGCGAACACGCCGACAAGCTGGTGTTCTATCGCATGGGGGACTTCTACGAACTGTTCTATGAGGACGCGGAGAAGGCGGCGCGCTTGCTCGACATCACCCTGACCACACGCGGCGCCAGCGGCGGCAATCCGATCAAGATGGCCGGCGTGCCCTATCACGCCGCGGAAGGGTATCTGGCGCGCCTGGTCAAGATGGGCGAATCCGTCGCCATCGCCGAACAGATCGGCGATCCGGCCCTGTCCAAGGGTCCGGTGGAACGCAAGGTGGTGCGCATCGTCACCCCCGGCACGCTGACCGACGCCGCGCTGCTGGACGACAAGCGCGACAACCTGGTGCTGGCGGTGAACATGGTCAAGGGCGTGCTGGGCCTGGCCTGGCTATCCCTCGCCAGCGGCGAATTCAAAGTGCTGCAAACCCGGGTGGACGATCTGCACAGCGAGCTGGAACGCTTGAAACCGGCCGAGCTGGTGATCCCGGACGACACCGGCCTCAATGTGTTCGAAACCGTGGCCGCGCCCAAGAAAAAACTGCCGCCGTGGCAGTTCGACATCGAATCGGCGCAGATGACGCTGACCCGGCACTTCGGCACCCGCGACCTGGCCGGCTTCGGCGCCGACACCCTGCCGGTGGCGGTGGGCGCCGCCGGCGCGCTGCTGGAATACGTCAAGACCACCCAGAGCGTGAACCCGGCCCACATCGCCAATCTGGCGGTGGAAGACGCCGGCGAACTGATCCGCATGGACGGCGCCACCCGCCGCAACCTGGAACTGACCGAAACCATACGCGGCGAACCGTCGCCGACCCTGGCCTCCTTGCTGGACGGCTGCGCCACCAGCATGGGCAGCCGTCTGCTGCGCCATTGGCTGCATCACCCCATCCGTAGCCACGGCAAGCTGGCGCGCCGGCTGGAAGCGGTGCGCGCCCTGCTGCCGGCCTACGACGACGCCCACGCCCAGCTGCGCGAAGTGGCGGACATCGAACGCATCACCGCCCGCATCGCGCTGCGCAGCGCCCGCCCGCGCGATCTGGCCGCGCTGCGCGATTCGCTGAAGGCGCTGACCGGCGTCAAGCGGCTGGCCGCCGGCCTGGACGCCGAGCTGCTGGGCGAGCTGGCGCGTCTGCTGCCGGACGACTCCCCGGTGGAAACCATGCTCAGCCAGGCCATCCTGCCCGAGCCCTCCACCTTCCTGCGCGACGGCGGCGTGATCAACCACGGCCTCAACGCCACGCTGGACGAATTGCGCGCGATCCAGACCGACTGCGGCGCCTTCTTGCTGGCGCTGGAAGCGCGCGAGAAGGAACGCACCGGCATTCCCACGCTGAAAGTGGAATTCAACCGCGTGCACGGCTTCTACATCGAAGTCACCAAGGCCCAGGGCGACAAGGTGCCGGACGATTACCGCCGCCGCCAGACGCTGAAGAACGCCGAACGCTACATCACGCCGGAACTGAAGGAATTCGAAGACAAGGCGCTGTCGGCGCAGGACCGCGCGCTGGCGCTGGAAAAGCAGTTGTACGAAGACCTGCTGGACCAGCTGGCGCCGCACATCCCCGACCTGAAGCTGATCGCCCAGGCGGTGGCCGGGCTGGACGTGCTGTCCGCCTTCGCCGAGCGCGCCAGCGTCAACAACTACGTGGAGCCGGAATTCGTCGCCGAACCGCGGCTGGAAATCATAGAAGGCCGCCACCCGGTGGTGGAGGCGGAGGTGGAGCGCTTCATCGCCAACGACACCCGGCTGTCCGACACCCGCAAACTGCTGCTGATCACCGGCCCGAACATGGGCGGTAAATCCACCTATATGCGCCAGAACGCGCTGATCACCCTGATGGCTCACGTCGGCAGCTTCGTGCCGGCCCAACGCGCGGTGATCGGGCCGATAGACCGCATCTTCACCCGCATCGGCGCCTCGGACGACCTGGCCGGCGGCCGCTCCACCTTCATGGTGGAAATGACGGAAACCGCCAACATCCTCAACAACGCCACCGAACACTCGCTGGTGCTGATGGATGAAGTGGGCCGCGGCACCTCCACTTTCGACGGCCTGGCGCTGGCCTGGGCCATCGCCAAGGCGCTGATAGAGAAAAGCCGCGCCTATACCCTGTTCGCCACCCATTATTTCGAGCTGACCAGCCTGGAAAGCGAATATCCCAGCGTCGCCAACGTCCATCTGTCCGCGGTGGAGCACAAGGACCGCATCGTGTTCCTCCACCATGTGGAGGAAGGTCCGGCCAGCCAGAGCTACGGCCTGGCGGTGGCCCAGTTGGCCGGCGTGCCCGGCAAAGTGATCCGGGAAGCGCGCCGCTATCTGACCGAACTGGAGAACCACTCCGCCAGCCGCGTGCAGCCAGACCTATTTATCAGTTTACCCACGACGGCAAACGTGGAACCGGAACCGAATCCCGCGGTCGAACGCCTTCTGGAGGTCGATCTAGACGATCTCTCGCCACGGGAAGCGCAAGCTCTGCTCTATGAATTAAAGAAACTGGCCAAATGACCAGGCCAGACCCGGGGACGTTTCCTATATTACTAGAAGGTAACATCCGAGACAGGAGCAACAACAATGTCGCTTGAAAACACTGCCACCGCCCCGGGCCTGGTCCAGCTGTTCAGTCAGGTCACGGACGATGGAAGCATTGCCCTTTCCTCCATCCGCGAGCGGGCCAACCTCGAATTGTCCAGCTTCGCCGAACTGGCGAACCAACAATTGCAACAACTGGACATCAGCATGCCGCCTGCGATCAGCCTGATCAGCACGCCGGCCTGCCAGCTGGACTTGGAAAACAACCACCCGCATGCCGAGGAAATCCGGGCCTGGTTGCTGGGCAATGACAACATCACCCGAAAATTCAAGGAAGTGGAAGTGCTGTACGAGATCGTGCGCGCCGCGGAAAGCATAGGCGAGACCTTCCCGGAAAGCTCGACCTTCCACATCGGCTTAACCAGCGCCGGGCCTATCGCCTACTTCGAGGACAGCCACCGCGCCTAAGCGCAGGCCCAAAGAACAGGGCCGCGTGCGACACCCAGGACGGGGAAGCGAAAGCTTCCCCGTTTTTCTTTGCGCCGTCGGCGCCAGGCAAGCCTCGCTTCGGGTGCGGTTCAAGGCTTGCGCGGGCCTCCGCGCCGAAAACCGCCGCCGCGCGGCTGCGCGCCGGGCTTGGCGGTGCGCTGAGCTTGCGACACCCGCGGCAAATCCGCAAGGTCCACCTCCAGCTCGCGCATGTCCCCCGGCTGCAGGCCGTCCAGCGTCCACGGCCCGATCGCCGCCCGCACCAGGCGCAGCGTCGGCAGCCCCACCTTGGCGGTCATGCGCCGCACCTGGCGGTTCTTGCCCTCGCTGATGACGATCTCCAGCCAGCCGTCCGGCACCGTCTTGCGAAAACGCACCGGCGGCGTGCGCTCCCACAGCGCGGGCGCCTCAATGCGCCGCGCCTGCGCCGGCTGGGTGGTGAAATCGCCCAGGTCGACGCCGCGGCGCAGCTGCTCCAGCTGCTCCTCGCGAATCAGCCCCTCCACCTGCACCCAATAGGTCTTGGGCAGTTTCCAGCGCGGATTGGCGATGCGGTGCTGCAATTCCCCGTCGCCGGTCAAGAGCAACAGGCCTTCGCTGTCGGTGTCCAGCCGCCCCGCCGGATACACGCCCGGCAAGGGCACGCAGGATTTGAGCGTCGGATGCTTGGGATGCTCGGAAAACTGACAGATGACGCCGTAGGGCTTGTTGAGCAGAATGAGTCGGGACATGGCGTGAAGAGCGGCAAGAAAGAATGAGGCGAATGATACAAGAGCCGCGCGCCGCGCGCCGCAAGTTTGCCGGCGAAGCCGGCGCATGCACGCGCCGGATGCGGCCTATAATTCGCATTCGAACCGCCGCCGCGCAGTTATCAAGCATAAAAGTTCAAATGCGCTGCGAGCCAAGCGCGCGCACAGAGGTATAATTCGCTTTTGAAAATTGCCAGAGAGTCTCCGGACCGCGTTCAGGCCGCGTCGCCTGGGCCCGGCATCCGCCTTTCCAAGGTCTTTCAATGCGCCGGCAGCGCCCTGCGCAATCGTTCTGTCGTCACAAGATAAAGGAGATAGAGTAATGCCATCGGAACAGCCCAAAATCATCTACACCCTGACCGACGAAGCGCCGGCGCTGGCGACCAGCGCCTTCCTGCCGGTCGTGCAAGCCTTCGCCGGCTCCGCCGGCATTGAAATCGCCACCGCGGACATTTCGCTGGCGGCGCGCGTCCTGGCCGAATTCCCCGACTATCTGGCCGACGAACAGAAAGTGCCGAACACCCTGGCCGAGCTGGGCAAGCTGACCCAGCAGCCCGACACCAACATCATCAAGCTGCCCAATATCAGCGCCTCGGTGGCTCAGCTAATCGCCTGCGTCAAGGAACTGCAGGCCAAGGGCTACCCGCTGCCGGACTATCCGGAAAACCCGGCCTCGGACGCCGACAAGGCGATCAAGGACCGCTACGCCAAGTGTCTGGGCTCGGCGGTGAACCCAGTGCTGCGCGAGGGCAACTCCGACCGCCGCGCGCCGCTGGCGGTGAAGAACTACGCCAAGAAGCACCCGCACTCGATGGGCGAATGGAAGCAATGGTCGCAGACCCACGTCTCCCACATGCACCATGGCGACTTCTACCACGGCGAAAAGTCGATCACGCTGGACAAGGCGCGCGACGTGAAGATGGAACTGACCACCAAGAACGGCCAGACCATCGTGCTCAAGCCCAAGGTCGCGCTGCAGGCCGGCGAGATCATCGACTCCATGTTCATGAGCAAGAAGGCGCTGTGCGACTTCTACGAGCGTGAAATGGAAGACTGCCGCGAATCCGGCATCCTGTTCTCCCTGCACGTCAAAGCCACCATGATGAAGGTGTCCCACCCCATCGTGTTCGGCCACTGCGTCAAGATCTACTACAAGGAAGCCTTCGAAAAGCACGGCAAGCTGTTCGAGGAACTGGGCGTCAACGTCAACAACGGCATGGCCACCCTGTACGAGAAGATCGAAACCCTGCCGGCCTCCAAGCGCGAAGAAATCATCCGCGATCTGCACGCCTGCCAGGAGCACCGCCCGCGTCTGGCCATGGTGGATTCGGCCAAGGGCATCACCAACTTCCACTCGCCCAACGACGTGATCGTGGACGCCTCCATGCCGGCGATGATCCGCGCCGGCGGCAAGATGTGGGGCGCCGACGGCAAGCCTTACGACGCCAAGGCCGTGATGCCGGAATCCACCTTCGCCCGCATTTACCAGGAGATGATCAACTTCTGCAAATGGCACGGCAACTTCGATCCCAAGACCATGGGCACCGTGCCCAACGTCGGTCTGATGGCGCAGAAGGCCGAGGAATACGGCTCCCACGACAAGACCTATGAAATCCAGGAAGACGGCGTCGCCAACATCGTCGACCTCGCCACCGGCGAGGTGCTGCTGTCGCAGAACGTCGAGCAAGGCGACATCTGGCGCATGTGCCAGGTGAAGGACGCGCCGATCCGCGACTGGGTCAAGCTGGCCGTCACCCGCGCCCGCAACTCCGGCATGCCGGCGGTGTTCTGGCTGGACCCGTACCGCCCGCATGAGAACGAGCTGATCAAGAAGGTGCACGCCTACCTGAAGGATTACGACACCAGCGGCCTGGAAATCCACATCATGTCCCAGGTGCGCGCGATGCGTTACACCCTGGAACGCGTGGCCCGCGGCCTGGACACCATCTCGGTGACCGGCAACATTCTGCGCGACTACCTGACCGATCTGTTCCCCATCATGGAACTGGGCACCTCGGCCAAGATGCTGTCCATCGTGCCGCTGATGGCCGGCGGCGGCATGTACGAGACCGGCGCCGGCGGCTCCGCGCCCAAGCACGTGCAACAGCTGCTGGAAGAAAACCATCTGCGTTGGGACAGCCTGGGCGAGTTCCTGGCGCTGGCGGTATCGCTGGAAGAACTGGGCATCAAAACCGGCAACGACAAGGCCAAGATCCTGGCCAAGACGCTGGACCTCGCCACCGGCAAGCTGCTGGACGAGGACAAGTCCCCGTCGCGCCGCACCGGCGAATTGGACAACCGCGGCAGCCAGTTCTACCTGTCCATGTACTGGGCTCAGGCGCTGGCCGCCCAGTCCGACGACAAGGAGCTGCAAGCCCGCTTCGCGCCGCTGGCCAAGAGCCTGGCCGACAGCGAGCAGAAGATCCTGGCCGAACTGAAGGCGGTGCAAGGCAAAGCGGCCGACATCGGCGGCTACTACCACCCCGATGCCGCCAAGTGCGGCGCGGTGATGCGTCCTAGCGCCAGCTTCAACGCCGCACTGGCCGCCGTGCTCGGCTAAGCGCTGCGCAGCCATGGCGGAAAACCTCCGCCGGACAAAACGCCAAGACTCTCGTCTTGGCGTTTTTTTTGGCCCTGCGAACCCGCACACCATTGCGCAGAACCGCAGAGACCTCATCCCATGATATCGCTCCGCTCCGGAGCCTGCGCGCGCAAACGGGCCCCCTCCTGCCGCCGCCGAACGGCACCAAAAAAGCCCGCGCTACGCGGGCTTTTCATCAGGGGCTGGTATTTAATCAGCGCCGCAGATAATCGACGAAGGCGTAAGCCAGCCCGGCGGCGCTGACATGCGCCTCGCGGCTGTCCTCGCGCCAGAGTTCGGCTGACACCTCGGGGAAATGGGCGTCGCCCGGGTAATCGCCGTCGATCTCGGTCAGACGCAGGCAATCCGCGCCGGCGATCGCCTGGCGGTACAATTCGGCGCCGCCGATCAGGCACACCTCCTCCACCGCGCCGGCCAGGACCAAAGCCTGCTCCAGCGAATGCGCGGCCTCCGCGCCGTCGGCGCGCCAATCCGTCTGGCGCGTCACCACGATGTTGCGGCGGCCCGGCAGCGGCCGGCCTATCGAGTCCCAGGTCTTGCGGCCCATGATCACCGGCTTGCCCAGCGTCACCGCCTTGAAGTGCTTGAGATCCTCCGGCAAATGCCAGGGCAGGCGGTTGTCTATGCCAATCACCCGCTTGGCCGCCATCGCCGCCACCAGGGTCAAGCGCGGCTTCCCGGCCGCCGTCATACCGCCACCGCCGCTTTGATGTGCGGATGTGGATCGTAGCCTTCCAGTTCGAAATCCTCGAACTTGAAGCCGAAGATGTCCTTGACCTGCGGATTGATCTTCATCGTCGGCAAAGCGCGCGGTTCGCGCGACAGCTGCAGCTCGGTCTGCTCCAGATGGTTGCTGTACAGATGCGCGTCTCCCAGCGTGTGGACGAAATCGCCCGGCTGCAGTCCGCACACCTGCGCCACCATCATGGTCAGCAAGGCGTAGCTGGCGATATTGAAGGGCACGCCCAGGAAGATGTCGGCGGAGCGCTGATAAAGCTGGCAGGATAGCTTGCCGTCGGCCACGTAGAACTGGAACAGGCTGTGGCAGGGCGGCAGCGCCATCTCGTCCACCAGCGCCGGGTTCCAGGCCGACACGATCAGGCGGCGCGAATCCGGGTTGTTCTTGATCATCGCCACCACATTGGCGATCTGATCGATGTGGCGGCCGTCCGGCGCCGGCCAGCTGCGCCACTGGTAGCCGTAGACCGGCCCCAGATCGCCGTTTTCATCGGCCCACTCGTCCCAGATCGACACGCCGTTTTCCTTCAGATAGCGGATATTGGTCTCGCCGGACAGGAACCACAGCAATTCATGGATGATGGAACGCAGATGGCACTTCTTGGTGGTGATCAGCGGAAAACCCTGTTGCAGGTCGAAACGCATCTGGTGGCCGAATACCGAACGGGTGCCGGTGCCGGTGCGGTCGGACTTGTCGTGGCCATGTTCCAGCACATGGCGCATCAGGTCGAGATACTGTCGCATTGTGTTCATTCCATCTTTGATACCGGCCATTGTACCCGACTTGAAGCCGGCTCGGAAAAGCTGGCCCGGCCTCGCCGCTTCGGCTACCATTCTCTTTAAAATCAAGACAGAAGCATGAAACACCGGACATGGCTGAAGATTCCGATCTAGAACGCACCGAACCCGCGACCGCGAAACGGCTGGGCCTCGCCCGAGAAGACGGCAATATCCCGCGCTCGCGCGAGCTGACCACCTTCGCCATCACCATGGCCGGCGTGGCGCTGCTGATGGCCCAGGGCGGCCACATCGCCACCAATCTGGCGCAGACCATGCGCATGCTGCTCACCTTCGACCAGACCACGGTGCACAATGTGGAGCCGGCGCTGACCCGCTTCAAGGAAACCATTTTCAACGCGCTGTGGAGCCTGGCGCCGCTCCTGGCCGGCCTGGCGCTGGTGGCGCTGTTCGTGCCCATGCTGGTGGGCGGCTGGAACCTCACTTTCAAGGCCGTCGAGCCCAAGTTCAGCAAGCTCAACCCCTTGCCCGGCATCAAGCGCATGTTCTCGGTCAACGCCGCCACCGAAGCGCTGAAGGCCATTCTCAAGAGCGTGCTGATCGGCGGCATCGCCACCTGGTTCGTCTGGCGCGAGCGCGCGGAAATCATCGGCCTGATCTCCATGCCGCTGCCCACCGGCATCGCCAAGATGACCGATATGATCATCACCACCTTCTTCGTGGTGACTTCGGCGATGATTCTGCTGGTGGCGATCGACGTGCCCTTCCAGCTGTGGAGCTATCACAAGAAGCTGCGTATGACCAAGGAAGAGGTCAAGCAGGAATACAAGGAGGCCGAGGGCTCGCCCGAGGTCAAGGGCCGCATCCGTCAGATGCAGCGCGAAGCCGCGCGCAAGCGCATGATGCAGGAGATTCCCAGCGCCAACGTCATCGTCACCAACCCTACCCACTACGCGGTGGCGATCAAGTACGACGACGGCATGCGCGCGCCGCAAGTGGTGGCCAAGGGGTCTTTGAAGCTGGCGGAAAAAATCATCGACACCGGCAAGGACCACCACGTCATCGTGATGCGCTCGCCCAGCTTCGCCCGCGCGCTGTACTTCCACGCCGAAATGGGAGAGGACATTCCGGCCAAGCTCTATTCCGCCGCCGCCCAGGTGCTGGCCTATGTGTTCCAGCTCAAGAGCTATCAGGACAACGGCGGCCTGGCGCCGGTGTTCCCGGACCAGCTGGACGTGCCCGCCGAGCTTGACCCGCAAAGCAAACGCCAGCAAGATGCGACGCCACCATAATGATAAGGTCGACGAACCGATTCGACCGGCTTGAGCCATAAATCCAGCATGGACTCCATACTAGACATACTGAAGCGCTTCAAAGTCACCCAGCTGGCCGGCCCCGTGCTCATCATCCTGATTCTGGCGATGATGGTGCTGCCGCTGCCGCCGGTGCTGCTGGACATCTTCTTCACCTTCAACATCGCCGTTTCGGTGATCGTGCTGCTGGTGGGGATCAATGTGCGCAAGCCGTTGGACTTTTCCGCCTTCCCCACCGTGCTGCTGGTCACCACCTTGCTGCGGCTGTCGCTGAACGTCGCCTCCAGCCGGGTCATCCTGCTGGAGGGCCACTCCGGACCGGACGCCGCCGGCAAGGTGATCGAATCCTTCGCCCACTTCCTGATCGGCGACAACGTCGCCATCGGCATCGTGGTCTTCGTCATCATCACCATCATCAACTTCGTGGTGATCACCAAGGGCGCCGGCCGCATCGCCGAAGTGAGCGCCCGCTTCACCCTGGACGCGATGCCCGGCAAGCAGATGGCCATCGACGCCGACCTCAACGCCGGCCTGATCGGCGAGGACGAGGCCCGGCTGCGCCGCGTCACCATCGCCGAGGAAGCCAACTTCTTCGGCGCGATGGACGGCGCCTCCAAGTTCGTGCGCGGCGACGCCATGGCCGGCATCCTGATCATCATCATCAACATCGTCGGCGGCTTGATCGTGGGCATGGTCCAGCACGACCTGGACGCCGGCGTCGCCGCCAAGACCTATACCCTGCTGACAATCGGCGACGGCCTGGTGGCGCAGATTCCGGCGCTGATCATCTCCACCGCCGCCGGCATCGTGGTGTCCCGCGTGGGCACCGACAAGGACATGTCCGAGCAATTCCTCGGCCAGATGTTCACCAAGCCGCAAGTGCTCTACATCACCGCCGCGGTGATCGGCATGGTCGGCCTGATCCCCAATATGCCGCACTTCTCCTTCCTGCTGATCGCCGGCAGCCTGGGCCTGCTGGGCCGCATGATGGAGAAGCGCCAGAAGGCCGAGGCGCAGCAGGCGGAGCAGCAGCAACAGGCCGCGCCGCCGCCGGAACACACCACGACCGAAGTCAGCTGGAACGATGTCCAGCACGTGGACCAGCTGGGCATGGAAGTGGGCTACCGGCTGATTCCGCTGGTGGACCGCAGCCAGGACGGCGAACTGCTGCGCCGCATCCGCGGCATCCGCAAAAAGATCGCCCAGGAGCTGGGCTTTCTGGTGCCGCCGGTCCATATCCGCGACAACCTGGAAATCAAGCCCAACGCCTACCGCATCCTGCTCAAGGGCGTGGAGCTGGGCCTAGGCGAAGCCTTCATCGGCCAATATCTGGCCATCAATCCGGGCCGGGTCAACGGCGAACTGGCCGGCACCCCCACCACCGATCCGGCCTTCGGCCTGCCGGCGATCTGGATAGACGCCGGCAAGCGCGAAGAAGCGCAGAGCCTGGGCTATACCGTGGTGGACGCCAGCACCGTGGTGGCCACCCATATTTCCAATCTGCTGCAGACCCACGCGGCGGAATTGCTGGGCCGCGAGGAAGTGCAGGCGCTGATCGATCATCAGGCCAAGGAATCGCCCAAGCTGATCGAAGACCTGGTGCCCAAGGTGGTGCCGATAGGCACGCTGCAAAAAGTGCTGCAACAGCTGCTGACCGAAGGCATCCACATCCGCGATTTCCGCACCATACTGGAAACGCTGGCCGATCACGTGGCCACCACTCAGGACATCGACGAGCTGACCAATATCGTGCGCACCGCGCTGTCCCGCGTCATCGTCCAGCAATTATTCCCCGGCGAGCAAGAATTACCCTTGATGACCCTGGAGCCGACATTGGAAAATGTGCTGATGCAGGCGGTGCAATCCAAGACCGGCGGCGGCCTGGAACCGGGCCTGGCGGAAAATCTGCTGGCCAGCGCCGCCCAGGAAACCGAACAAGTGGAAATTCAAGGGTACAATCCGGTACTCTTGACCGCGCCGGGACTGCGGCCTTTGCTGGCGCGCTTCCTGCGCCGCGCGCTGCCGCAGCTGCGTGTTATTTCTCATAATGAGATACCGGACAATAAATCAATTCGTATAATTGCTGTAATTGGGGGAAGCAAGGGCTAATCGAACATGGTGGTGAAAAAGTTTTTCGGCAAAACCACGCGTGACGCGCTCAGACAAGTTCGAGAAGAACTGGGCGCGGACGCCCTGATTCTGTCCAACCGCCCCACCATGGGCGGCGGAGTGGAAATCATGGCGGTGGCCGACGCCGACGTCGCCAACCTCGCCACCAATCTGGCCACTTCCTCCAGCAAGCATCCGCCGCGCAACGCGCCGCCGGTGGTCAACCGCGCGCCGTCGCCGCTGCCCACCCCGGCCGGCGCCGCGGTCAACCGCGCCATCGCCCGCACTTACGCCATGCCGGTGGAGCCGCTGGACAGCCCGCCGCCGCCGCGCATCGAAGCGCAAGCGCCGCGTCAACGCATCGAGCCGGCCTTCGCGTCGGAGCCCCAGGCCGCGCCGCGGCCGGCCCAGCCGTCCTATCCGCCGCAGTACGCGCAAGCCGCGCCCCAGCCCGCCGCCCCGCGCGTGCAGCCGCCTGCGCAAACCGCGCCGCCGCCCCGCCCCGCCGCGCCTCCGGTCGCCAACAACGGCGAGGAGCCGGAAGTGATGGCGCAGGAGCTGAAGCAGATCGGCGACGAGATCAAGCTGCTGCGCAGCCTGCTGCAAAGCCAGCTGGCCAGCTTCGCCTGGTCCGATATGGAGGGCAAGGCGCCCAATCGCCTGGAACTGTTCAAACACCTGCTGGCCATGGGCTTTTCCGCCCACCTGATCCGCCAGCTGATCGAAAAGATGCCGGCCCAGTACGAGGCCGATGTCGCGGTCAAATGGGCGCGCTCGGCGCTGATGCACAATCTGAAATGCGCGGACGCCGACAAGGAAATCATGGACCGCGGCGGCATCTACGCGCTGGTGGGCCCCACCGGCGTCGGCAAGACCACCACCGTGGCCAAGCTGGCCGCGCGCGCCACCATGCGCTTCGGCGCCCAGCACGTGGCGCTGATCACCACCGACAGCTACCGGATCGGCGCCCAGGACCAGTTGCGCATTTACGGCAAGATTCTCGGCATCCCGGTGTTCTCCATCCAGAACGAGGGCGATCTGCAGCTGACGCTGGCCGATCTGTCCAACCGCCACATCGTCTTCATCGACACCGTGGGCATGGGCCAGCGCGACGCCCGCGTGCTGGCGCAGATCGAAATGTTCCGCACCGCCGGCCGGCCGATAGAAAGGCTGCTGCTGCTGGCCTCCAACGCCGACGGCCAGACGCTGGAAGACGTGGTGCGCCGCTATCGCGGCGATGGTCTCACCGGCTGCGTGCTGTCCAAGATAGACGAATCGGTGGCGATGGGCCCCAGCCTGGACGTGATCATCCGCAACCGGCTGCGCCTGTTCTACATCACCAACGGCCAGCGCGTGCCGGAAGACCTGCACGCCGCCCACGCCGGCTTCCTGGTGGACCGCGCGATGCGTTCGCTGCAACAGCATTCCCCCTTCACCCTTCAGGCCGACGAACTGCCCATCATGAACGCGGCCCAGGCCGGATGGTTGTAAGCGCGATGCAGGATCAAGCCGCCAGCCTCCGCCTGCTCAGCGCCCGGTCCGCGCGCGCGCCTAGTTTCGCCTTCATCGGCTCCGCCAGCGCCGGCGCCAGCACCCTGGCCACCGAACTGGCGCTGGGCCTGGCCTACGCCGGCCAGCGGCCCTTGCTGGTGGACTGCACGCTGGGCCAGGTGCAGGCGCGCCGTCTGGGCGTGCCCACCACCGCCACGCTGGAAAGCCAGGTGCTGACCCTGGGCGGCCTGGACGAGATGATGATGAGTTCGCGCCAGGGCATTCAGTTGATCAATCTCTACGCGCGCCCGGAAGAGCGCGCGCTGTTCTCCGCCCAGCTATGGCTGAGGCTGGGCAGCGAATTCGCCGCGCTGGAACGCGACGCCTCGGTGCTGCTGGTGGACGCCCCCAGCCCCGCCCACGACCCGGTGCCAGCCAGCGTGGCCGACAATTTGGTATTAGTGCTCACGCCGGCGGCGGAGTCGCTGACAACGGCCTACGCTAATATCAAGAGGTTGTCCGGCAGCTACGGCCGCCAGCGCTTCAATGTACTGATCAACCGCGCGCGCCATCTGGAGGAAGCGCGCGAATTGTTCACCCGGCTGTCCGCCGCCACCGGCGAATTCCTGTCGGTATCGCTGCGCTGGGTGGGCTTTGTGCCGATGGACAACGCGGTACGTCGCAGCCAGACGCTGCGCCGGCCGTTGATGGAGGCGTTTCCGGACAGCGAGGCCGCGATGGCCTTCTCGCAGCTGGCCGCGGTGCTGCCGCAGTGGGACACCCAGGAAACGCCGCGCAGCGGCACCGGATTCATGGATTTGTTGATTGCCGCCTCACGCGACTGGGCCGAGGCGGATGGAGTCAAACCGCTATGAACTTGCCGTCCTTACGCCGAACCGGCTACGCCGCCGCCTCGCCTCCCGCCGAGATCGACGTGGAGGCCTACGCGCCGCTGGTCAAGAAGCTGGCCGGCATGATGATCGCCCGGCTGCCGGCCTCGGTCGACATCGACGACCTGATCCAGGTCGGCGTCATCGGCCTGATCGAAGCCGCGCGCCAATTCGACCCGGCCCAGGGCGTGATGTTCGAAACCTTCGCCAGCCAGCGGGTACGCGGCGCCATGCTGGACGAACTGCGTCGCGAAGACTGGATGCCGCGCCAGGCGCGCCGCCACTCGCGCCAGATCGAAGACGCGGTCCGCCAGCTGGAACACCAGCTGGGCCGCTCGCCGCTGGAATCGGAAATCGCCGCGCAAATGGGACTGGAGCTGGAACAGTACCAGGACATGCTGGGCGATTGCCGCGGCATGACCTTGCTGCATTTCGAAGATTTTTCCAACGACGACGGCGACGCGCTGCCCGACGCGGTGGCCAATGTCGCCGACGACGACTCGCCGGACCCGTTCGCCGCGCTGGCCGACGGCGGCTTCCGCCAGGCGCTGATAGACGGCATCAAGCTGCTGCCGGAGCGCGACCAGTTGGTGATGTCCCTGTATTACGAGCAGGAATTGAACTTGAAGGAAATCGGCGCGGTGCTCGGCGTCTCCGAATCGCGAGTCAGCCAACTGCACAGCCAGGCCATCGCCCGGCTGCGCGCGCGCATCAAGGACTGGCTCTGACCCTCCGCGCCCTGACGCGGCATAACATTAAAAACCGGAACTTCGCGTGGACAAGATAAGCATTGTAGCCATTCTGATGGGCCTGACCGCCATTATCGCGGGGCAGGCGCTGGAGGGCGGCAACATCGGCTCCCTGATGCAGCTGACCGCCTTCATGATCGTCATCGGCGGCACCGTCAGCGCGGTGATGCTGCAAAGCACGCCCAAGCAATTCGCCGCCGGCGTGCGCATGCTCAAATGGATCTTCCAGCCGCCGGTGCTGGATCACGACAAGATGATCCGCGAAGTCATCAACTGGAGCCAGACCGCGCGCAAGGGCGGCCTGCTGGCGCTGGAAGGCTACATCAATCTGCAAAAAGACCCCTTCATCAAGAAAGCGCTGCAAATGCTGGTGGACGGCGCGGAGCCTGACACCTTGCGCTCGGTGATGGACGTGGAGATCTCCATGTTCGAACACGCGCGCAAACAGGCGGCGCGCATCTGGGAATCCGCCGGCGGCTACGCGCCGACCATGGGCATTCTGGGCGCGGTGCTGGGCCTGATCCACGTGATGGAAAACCTGTCCGACCCGTCCAAGCTGGGCGCCGGCATCGCCGTCGCCTTCGTCGCCACCGTCTACGGCGTCGGCTCCGCCAACCTGTTGTTCCTGCCCATCGCCAACAAGCTCAAACACCTGATCGCCTCGGAAGTCGCCTTGAAAGAGCTGGTGGTGGAAGGCCTGGTCTCCATCGCCAACGGCGAAAACCCGCGCATCATCGAAAGCCGCCTCAAGGGCTTCCTGGCGATGCACGAATAAAAAGCGCGCGCCCAGCGCGCGCTTCCCCGCCAGCGGCCTAAGACCCTGTTCAATGTCTGCTGCGCTTCAGCGATACAGCGTTGAAAACAAGCTCAAAATGCTCATGTGCCACGTGCACATTCCGCTTTTTCGCTCGTTTTCGCCTTGTCTCGCCCTTGCTCGCGAGACTTTGAACAGGCTCTAAGCGGCCGCCTTCCTCCTCTCCGCTCCCCCTCCCCGTCGTCGTTTTTTGAAAGACAGGCCCCGCCTTTTTCGCTGCAATGGTCAGCGCGGCCAGACCCCTGGCCCGAAACCAAAGCAGCGCCCTCGCGCCGGCCCAGCGCCACAGCGAGGGAAAGCCCTTCTCCATCCCCTATTCCGCCTGGAACAGCAGATGAAAATATCGAGTCCGATATCCATCAAAACAATCTACGAACAATTGCTTCAACAGCCGGCGGCCAAGCAGGGCAAAGCCCAAGACCTGAGATTCGGCCTGAGCAAAAGCGGCGCCCTGGTGGTGTACAACAGCCGGCTGCACAGCCTGCTGCACCCGGATCAGACCAAACGCGCCAAGGCCTTCGTCCGGCAGCTCTGCCAGGACCCAAACGCGCAAGCCAATCTTTACCACGCCAAAAAGGCCTTGATCAGCCAAAGCCGCGTCGTGCACGACCACGCCAAATACGGCGATCCCACGGCGAACTTCAGGCAGGACGTCAGACAAAACAAAACCGTCACCACCTCCTCGCCGCAAGAAAAGCTCTTGTTCGAGCGGGATAAATCGCAAGTGTTGTCCGGCAGCGTCGCTCCGCTGATCGGCAAGGGCGTGCTTTCCGTCGAAGGCGGCGCCCAGGCCTCCGCTCCGGCCGGCGTCGTCGACTGCGTCCGCCACGACCGGGAGGGCGATAAAAAAGGCGGCGACGCCGTCTCCTCCGACTTCATCAAGTACTCTCACGGCGGCCAGGCCAAAGCCAAGGAGCTGATTCCCGGCACGCCGATCGGCAACTATTACAATAAATTCCAGTTCGGCAACACGCTGCGACTGATCGAAATCGGCAACGGCCTGCAAGGCACGGTGGGGGTGAAGTTCGACACCGGCGCGCTACGGGACGGCGATTGCTGCCTGTTCAACTCCGGCGCGCTCTCCGGCTGCACCATGGTCTACGCGCTGAAAGCAGGAATGCTTTACGCCTATCACGCCGGCACCGTGAAAAACGGCGACGGAGAATGGGAGACGGCGACCGACGGCGCGCGCTCCATTGTGGACGCCCATAGACGGCTATGCGGCGACCAAGCTCCGCCAGACCGTCCGGTCGGCAATAACCGCGAACTGGCCGCCTTTCTTCGCGATCACTTCGATCACGCGATGATGGTCTACAGCGGCAAGGGGGAAACGCCGGATCTAGCGGACAGCGACCATGTCCACCACTTTGACTACAACAAGACGCCGCTGGGGCAAGAGCTGGCCAGCGTCGGCAACGCGTTGGCGCTGCTCAAGAAGACCGGCGACAGCCTGAGCCTTGAGTTCCTGGGCGACAGCATGCGGATCAATCACAACTGCGGCGTTCATTCACAGGACGCCGAAATTTACGCGGTAGACATGAGTCGGCTTTGAGCCCACGGCCAATCAGCTACGCGCCGCCGCTACTGGAAAAACTGCTGTAGGTAATCGACGAAAGCCCGGACCTTGCCCGGCACGTGCCGCCGCGCCGGGTACACCGCCGACAAGTCCAGGCAGTGCCAGTCGTAATCGCTGAACAGCGGCACCAACGTGCCGTCCGCCAGGCCCTGTTCCACCAGAAAACGCGGCTGCAGGATCACCCCCATGCCGTGGACGGCGGCGTCCGTCAGGATGTCGCCGTTGTTGGCGCGCAGCATGCCCTTGACCTTGACCCGGCCGCTGCTGCCGTCCGGCGCGGTGAAATCCCATAGATTGGGCTGCGCGGTCAGCGCGTACAGCAGACACTGATGCTCGGCCAGATCCGCCGGCGTCGCCGGCGTGCCGCAGCGTTGCAGATAGCTGGGCGCGGCGACGACCAGATCCCGTATCCGCGCCAACCGGCGCGCCACCAGGGAAGAGTCGGACAGATTCGACACCCGCAGCCCCAGATCGAAGCCCTCCTCCACCAAGTCCACCCGCCTATCGTTCAAGTTCAGCTCCACTTCGATCTGCGGGTACTGCAGATGAAAGCCCGCCACCGCGCGCCCCAGATAACGCATGCCGAAGGACACCGGCGCCGACACTCGCAAACGCCCCACCGGACTGCTGGCGCCGTGCGATAAACGCGCGTCCAGATCGTCAAGCTCGGCCAGCAGGCCGCCGGCCTGCCCCAGATAGGTCTCGCCCGCCTCGGTCAGCGACAAACGCCGCGTGGTGCGATGCATGAGCCGCACGCCCAGACGCCCTTCCAGACTGGACACCAGCTTGGTCACCATCGCCCGCGACAGCTCCAGCCGCTCGGCGGCGGCGGCGAAACTGCCCAGCTCCGCCACGCAGACGAAGGCGCGGATTTCCGAAAAGCGGTCCATGATCATTTCCTATTGGTAAACAATATTTTTATTAATAGCGGATTTATTGAGTTTTCTCTACATGGTCAAATGCACTCCATCGCAAACTTGATTGGAACCCACCATGAACCGCTTCCAGAACCCCGCCCTCGGCACCCTGATCCTGCGCCTGTCGCTGGGCCTGATGTATCTGTCCCACGGCCTGCTCAAGCTGCTGGTGTTCACACCGGCCGGCACCGCCGGCTACTTCGCCAGCCTGGGCCTGCCCGGCTTCGTCGGCTACCTGGCCATCCTGGCCGAAGTCGGCGGCGGCCTGCTGCTGCTGTCCGGCTTCTTCGCCCGCTGGGTGGCGCTGGCGCTGACCCCGCTGCTGCTCGGCACCATCGTGCTGGTGCACGGCGCCCACGGCTGGATGTTCGCCAACGAAGGCGGCGGCTGGGAATACCCGGCCTTCCTGATCGCCGGATCGCTGGCCCTGTTCTTCCTCGGCGACAACAAGCGCCAGGCCTGAAACAACGGCGCCTGACCGCCTCCAAGACGGCGGCCCTCTCGAGAGGCCGCCGTTTTTCATTTCGCGCATAACAAAAATGCAACAGCCGCCCGGCCGCGGGCCCCGCCGCCAAGACGCTCGCATTTCCACGCCAAACCCATCCCCGTCGCAGCCCGCCTCGTCCCTCCGCCATCGTCTCCGCGCGAACTAGTGCAAATACGTGAATTCCTACTTGCGCAATTTCTTGATTGCCATCAAGCTGCACCGTTATTTCGATGTAGTTAAACTACAATATTGGCATCATATCGCCAGCTGGACAGTAAGCGTCTGTACTGTTGCCGCGCGATGGATGCCGCAGCGCCATCGAATCAAGACAGGCCTTTCCGTACGGTGTACCCTATCCGGCACGCCACGCGGAACCGCTCATGAAGAAGCAGGCCGACGCTCGTAATAAAACAACTGATAAATTCCCGATCTGAGGAGTTACATATGAGCACACCCTTGCCAAGACTGAAGATCCTCGCCCCCCTCTCCGGGTGGCTGGTCGCCCTGGACACCGTCCCGGATCCGGTGTTCGCCGGCAAGATGGTGGGAGACGGCATCTCGCTGGACCCCACCTCCTGCAGTCTGCTCGCGCCGGTGTCCGGCGTCGTCAGCAATCTCCATTCCGCGCACCACGCGCTCACCATCACCTCGCCCGAAGGCGTGGAAGTGATGGTGCACATCGGCATCGACACCGTGATGCTCAAAGGCCAGGGCTTCCAGCCGCTGGTGGAACAAGGACAACGCGTCAGCGCCGGCCAGGCGCTGATCGACTTCAATCTGGACATGGTGGCGCGCAACGCGCAGAGCCTGCTGACCCAGATCATCATCACCAACGGCGACGAAACCGTCAGCGCCATGCACCGCGCCAGCGGCTTGGCCGAAGCCGGCAAGACCGCGGTGCTGGAGTTGGAGCTGGCCGGCGCGGCCGCCGCCGCCGCGCCCGCGGCCGGCGGCGCCAAGCTGCTGTCCCCGGAAATAGAAATCACCAACCCCGCCGGCCTTCACGCCCGGCCGGCCGCGGTCTTCGCCAGCAAGGCGAAAAGCTTCCAGGCCGACATCCACCTGCTGCTGGACGAGCAGTCCGCCAACGCCAAATCCGTGGTCGGCGTGATGGGCCTGTCCACCCGCAACGGCGACAAGGTGCGCATCGAAGCCGTCGGCGCGGACGCCGAACAGGCGCTGGCCGAGCTGACCCAGCTGCTGCTGGACCGCTGCGGCGAAGCCGAAGACGAAGCGCCGGCCGCGCCCGCGCCCATCGCCGCCGTCGCCCAACAACAGGAAAGCGCCGAGCTGCTGGTCGGCGTCGGCGCCTCTCCCGGCCTGGCCATCGGCCGCGTCTATCATCACCGGCTGCAGGAATTCGACGTGCCGGAATTCGGCCAGGGCGCCAGCCTGGAACAGCAACACTTCGCCCGCGCCACCGAAGAAGCCGCTCAGCAGATCGACGCGGTCAAGAGCCAGCTGACCGACAAGGCCAAGCAGGCCATCCTGTCCATGCACCAGGAACTGCTGCAAGACCCGGACCTGCTGGCGCAGACCTACGCCGGCCTGGCCGACGGCAAATCCGCCGCCTGGTCCTGGCGCGCCGCCTTCAGTTCCTACTCCGCGCGGCTGGAAGCGCAAGACAACGCGCTGCTGCGCGAACGCGCCAACGACATCCGCGACGTGGGCCGCCGCGTGCTGGCGCTGCTGGCCGGCGTCAAGCAGGCCAGCCTGGACGTGCCTGCCGGCTCCATCCTGATCGCGGAAGACCTGACCCCGTCCGACACCGCCGCGCTGGACCCCAACAAGGTGCTGGGCTTCTGTACCCGCACCGGCGGCGCCACCAGCCATGTGGCCATCCTGGCGCGTTCTCTGGGCATCCCGGCGATCTGCGGCATCTCCCAGGCCGCGCTGGCCCTGCCCGATAGCGAACAAGTCATCATCGACGGCGGCCGCGGCACGCTGCGCATCGCGCCGAACGCCGAACAGCTGGCCACCGCCGAGGCGGAGATCGCGCAGATCGCGGAGCGCCGCGCCGCCGAGGCGGCGATGTCGCAGCGGGAAGCCCGCACCAGCGACGGCGTCCGCATCGAAGTGGTGGTCAATATCCGCAACGCCGCCGACGCGCGCGAAGCGGTGGCCAAGGGAGCCGAGGGCGTGGGCCTGCTGCGTTCGGAGTTTCTGTTCGACAACCGCGACACCCCGCCCAGCGAGCAGGAACAGGCGGAGGAATACTGCGCGGTGGCCCGCGCGCTGGGCAAGGAGCGCCCGCTGGTGGTGCGCACCCTGGACGTGGGCGGCGACAAGCCGCTGTCCTACCTGCCGCTGCCCAAGGAGGACAACCCCTTCCTCGGCCTGCGCGGCATCCGCGTCAGCCTGGAGCGCCCGGACCTGCTGCGCACCCAGTTGCGCGCCATCCTGCAAGCCGCGCCGCTGACCCGCTTGCACATCATGTTCCCCATGGTGGCCTCGCTGGACGAACTGCGCGCCGCCAAGGCCGTACTGGCCGAAGAGCAGGCCGCCAGCGGCCAGCATGACGTCAAGGTGGGCATCATGGTGGAAGTGCCGTCCGCCGCCGTCATGGCCGCGCGCTTCGCCCCGGAAGTGGACTTCTTCTCCATCGGCACCAACGACCTGACCCAGTACGTGCTGGCGATGGACCGCGGCCACCCGCAGTTGGCCAAGCAGGCCGACGCGCTGCACCCGGCGGTGCTGGCGATGATCGCGATGACTTGCGACGGCGCCCGCGCCCACGGCAAGTGGGTGGGCATCTGCGGCGGCCTCGCCTCCGACGAGCGCGCCGCGCCGCTGCTGGTGGGCATGGGGGTCAGCGAGCTGTCGGTCAGCACGCCGGCGCTGGCCGCGGTCAAGGCCACGCTGTCGCGCTGGAGCGCGGCGGAGTGCGAGGCTCTGGCGCAACAAGCGCTGGCCCTGTCCACGGCGAGCGAAGTCCGCGAACACCTGAACGCGCAAGCCCGATAAACGAGACTCTCCGGCCATCCGGAGCGATGTAGGGCGGCGAATGCGCCGCCCGCTATTTCCTACGCTGTTGAGCAAGGAATGAACCACCATGTTTAGTCAATCATTCGCATTTCTGCAAAAGATCGGCAAAGCGCTGATGCTGCCGGTGGCCGTGCTGCCGGTGGCCGGCCTGCTGCTGGGCATAGGCGCCACCGATTTCCACACCCAGAACACCATCGCGCTGGCCATCCTGTCGCTGATGAAGAACTCCGGCGACGTGATCTTCGGCAATCTGCCGCTGATCTTCGCCGTCGGCGTGGCGCTGGGCTTTACCGAAAACGACGGCGTGGCGGCGATCGCCGCCGTGATCGGCCACCTGGTCACCACCGTCACCCTGGGGGTGATGGCCGGCCTGATGGGGGTCAAGCCCGACACCATCATGGGCCTGCCGTCCATCCAGACCGGCGTGTTCGGCGGCATTCTCGCCGGCGGCCTGGCGGCCTATATGTTCAACCGCTTCTACCGGATCAAGCTGCCCGAATACCTGGGCTTCTTCGCCGGCAAGCGCTTCGTGCCCATCATCACCGCCATCAGCGCCATCGCGCTGGGCGTGGCGCTGTCCTTCATCTGGCCGCCGATAGGCAACGGCATCAAGAGCTTCTCGCAGTGGGCCGCGGTCAGCGATCCGCGCACCGCCGCCACCGTCTACGGCCTCGTAGAACGGCTGCTGCTGCCCTTCGGCCTGCACCATATCTGGAACGTGCCCTTCTTCTTTGAAATCGGCGCCTTCCCGGACGCGATCAGCGGCAAGATGATACACGGCGACATCAACCGCTTCTTCGCCGGCGATCCGACCGCGGGCATCCTGTCCGGCGCCTTCCTGTTCAAAATGTTCGGCCTGCCGGCCGCGGCCATCGCCATCTGGCATTCGGCCAAGCCGGAGAACCGCGTCAAGGTGGGCGGCATCATGATTTCCGCCGCGCTGACCTCCTTTTTGACCGGCATCACCGAGCCCATCGAATTCTCCTTCCTGTTCGTGGCGCCGGTGCTCTACCTCCTCCACGCCTGCCTGGCGGCGTCGGCGCAGTTCATCGCCAACACCCTGGACATGCACATGGGCTTCACCTTCTCCCAGGGCGGCATCGATTTCCTGATGTTCAACCTGATCGGCGACAAGGCCAAGCACGCCTGGTACGTGTTCATCCTCGGCCCGATCTACGCGGCCATCTACTACGGGGTGTTCCGCTTCGTCATCGCCAAGTTCAACCTGAAAACCCCGGGTCGCGAGGACGAGAGCGCCGACGCCGGCGCGGCGGTCAGCGAAGACGCGCGCGCGCGCGAACTGGTTCTGGCCTTTGGCGGCCGCAGCAACATCAGCAGCCTGGACGCCTGCATCACCCGCCTGCGCATCGCGGTGCGGGAGCCGGCCAAGGTCAACCAAGCCAAGCTCAAGAGCATGGGCGCGTCAGGCGTGGTGGTGGTGGGCAACGGCATCCAGGCCATCTTCGGCCCGCAGTCGGAAAACCTGAAAACCGATATGGAAATCTATCTGCGCGGCGCGGGCGCGGACGCCGAAATCGACGCCCCGGCCAGCGCGCCGGCTCCGGCGGCGCAAGCGGCGACGCCGACGCCCGCAGCGGATCAAGGCCAGGCCGCGGCGCTGCGCCAGGCGCTGGGCGGCGCGGCCAATCTGGCCAAGGTGGAAGCCATCGCCCATACCCGCTTGCGCGTGGAGCTGAAGCAGGGTTCGCTGCTCAATCAGGACGCGGCCCGAGCGGCCGGCGTGGCGGCGATGCTGGAAGTGGCGCCCGGCGTCTGGCATTTGATCGTCGGCGATCAAGCCGCCGGCCTGGCTCAAGCGCTTCAAGGCTGAGCGAACCGAAACGATCCGCACCACGTAAAAACGCCAGCGCAAGCGCTGGCGTTTTTTATTGGCGGGGCCCGTCTCGGCTATAAGGCAAACAGCTCGCGCAGATGGCGCGCCACGCCGGCTTCGCGGTTGCTGCCGATGCGCGGCACATCCGGCAGTTGCTCGGCCAGCCGCGCCTGGGCGTTGCCCATCATCCGCGGGTGGCCGGCGGTGCGCAGCAGTTCGATATCGTTCTGACCGTCGCCAAAGGCCAGGCAATGCGCCTTGTCCAGGCCCAGATCCGACAACACCAGCTCCAGCGCGTGCCCCTTGGACACCCCGGGCGCCATCACCTCCAGGCAATCGTCGGCCGAGAAAGTAATGTACAGCTCATCGCCGAAGGCCTGGTGCAGCTTGCGCTCCACCTCCAGCAAATACGCGTGCTCGCCGATGTAGAGCACCTTGCCGACACCCTCGCCGCCGTGCCCGGCCAGATCGGCCAATTGATAGCGCAGGCCGGAATCGGCGTGGAAATTGAGTAGATACTGGCAGGGTTGGTCGATCAGCCAGGCGTCGTCCAGATAGAAATTCAGCACCGTGCCGGCGGCGAACTCCGGCTGCGCCAGCCGGCGCACCAAAACGGGATCGATATCCTGGCGATGCACCAGCTTGTCGTCGGGATCATGCACCCGCGCGCCGTTGGACGTGATCAGGTGAGCGCGGATGCCCAGCGCCTGGCGTATGCCCTGCACATCCAGATAATGACGGCCGGTGGCGATGGCGAAACGCACGCCGCGCGCCTGCAGGGCCTGCAAGGTGCTGGCGGTGAAATCGTCCACCGCGTGATTGGGGTCCAGCAAGGTGCCATCCAGATCGGATGCGATGAAGTGATACACCATCAAACTCCCGCGACAACAGAAGCGCACAGTATACGCCCGCCCGGCGGCGCTGCCCATCAATGCGAGCGAGCGCTTTCTGGTCCGAACCGGGATCAGCCGGGTGCGCTCTCCCCGCCGAACTGCTCATAGGCCTGCAAGGCCTCCGCCGCCGTCATCAAGGAAGGACCGCCGCCCATATAGACGGCCACTTGCAGCATCTCCATGAATTCGGCGCGGCTGCAGCCCAGCTCCACCAGCGCCTTGGCATGAAAGGCCAGACAACCGTGGCAGCGGTTGGCGATGCCTATGGCCAGCGCGATCAGTTCCTTGGTCCGGTTCGACAAGGCGCCGTCCGCGTGAGCGGCCCGGCTCATCTGGCCGAAGCCTTTCATCGTTTCCGGGATTTCCTTGCGCAGCTTGCTCAACTCCGCGCCCAGTTCCGCACTCAAATCAGGGTAATGAAGGCTCATGCTCGTCTCCTTAACATAACAATATACATTATATTTAATCATATATTGAAAGAGGAAAGCAAGCCGCAATGCAAAAAGCCGAACTCATCGAGTTCGGCTTTTCAGGTATCTGGTGGCCAGTCGCCATGGACGGCATGTAAAACGCCTTCGCCGCCCGCTCGGCCTAAATCCCCTCCCTGCCCGACAAGGCCAGCAAACGCTCCTTGCGGGTTTTGCGCATGCCCACCAAGCTGATGACGATCCACAACACTTGCGCCAGCAATGAAGCCAAGTTGAAGGCATAACACAGCGAGATCAGCAGCAGCATCGCGCCAATCAGATTGAAGCCGCTATAGCTGTAGTCGCTCAAGTCCACCAGCCTCCATTGCAGCAGGCTGTAGGCCAGGAGATAGAAAAACACCCCGATCAGCCCTATCCAGTCATACCACATCATCGCTCACCATCCTTGCGGTGTTCCGCCTTATTGGACCTGACGAGGCACCCATTCGTCCCATTCCCGCCGCTGCAGCAATTGCTCCCCCTCCCAAGCGCTTTGCTCCGCCTGAATGCGAAAATGATGGGCATCCGCCGTCAGCCTCAACTCGCTCTCCACCCTGACCCGCCAATCACCGCGGCCGGCGCTATAGCTCCACTTCACCACCCCGCTGGCCGATAAAGGCTGATCGGGCCGGATACGGTAAGTTTCCTCGCAGCTTTGCGCCACTTCCAAACCATGGTCGTCAAAGCGATAGTGGCCGAAGTCGTCGCGAATCTCGGTGCGCACCTCGCCGCTCATCGCGTCCTCGATGATTTCGCGGCTGCTGGCGGGAGAGCGCAAATAACTCAGCGCCAGCGGCGGCGCGCCTTCCGGCTCGGCAAAGGGCTGCGCCACCACGGTGCTCAGATCATGCACCGGCAGGCTGAGCGTGGCGCCGGCCAGGTCCAATGTCAGCCGGGCATGATCCGCTGCCGGCCAGATCAGCGGGAAGTAAGCGCTGGAGACACTCAAGCGCAGCCGATGGCCCGCCGGCAGACGGTAGCCGCAATCGTCCAGTTGCAGCCGGATATCCATCCACTCGTCCGGCCTGACCGCCCGCCGCTGTTGATAACCGTCGCGCAGCGCCAGGTTCAGCACCCCGTAACTGATGCGGGTGACCGCGCCATCCGGCGCCACATCGTTGAGCCGCACCGCCAGTTGACCACTGGGGCTGTCGCACTTCAGCCGCAGCCGCAGCGTCGGCGCGCCCAACAGCGGCAGCTCCCGCTCCAACGCAGGGCTGTCGAACACCAGCGAGCCGGCGTCGTCGCGACGCTGATCCAGCGGGAACTCCGGCCCCAGCCAGATCACGCAGTATTCGCCGCAGGCGGCGCCGGTGGTCAGCGGCGAACGAATCGCGGCCTCCCCCTCGCCGGCCATGTCCGGCCGCAGCTCGCCCGCGGCGTTCAGCCCCCACTCCCTTCGCTGAACATGCGGGCTGGGCCAGGCCGGGTCGCGCAGCCAGACGCCCGGACGTGCGGCATAACTGGCCCGCGGCGGCGCCGCGTCTTGCAGATACAGGGTGACCGGGTCTTCCGCCATGATGCCGGTGTCGATATCCTTCAGCCAGTAGTCCCACCAGCGCAGCGCTTCCTGCAAAAAACCGATAGCCGGATCCGGTACCGCGAAGTGCGGATACTTATGGGCCCACGGACCGATCAGCGCTTTTTTCGGGCAGCTCAGATGCCGCATCATCCGACCGACGGCGTTGTGATAGGCGTCACCCCAACCGCCCACCGCGTAAACGGCGGCCTTGATGCTGCTGTAATCGGCGCAGATGGAACCATGCCGCCAATAGTCGTCATCGGTCTGATGGCTCAGCCAGGTTTTGAGCAGCAGGGGCATCCGCTCCAAGCGTTGCAGCCAACGCTCCCGCCAGGCCTCGCCCACCAACAGCGGATCGGGCGCGGCGGCGCAATAGCTGAACATGGTGCCGGCCCAGCCCAGGTTTTCCAGCAATAGCGCACCGCCCTTATAGTGGATGTCGTCGGCGTAGCGATGGTCGGTGGAGCATAGCGTGATGATGGCCTTCAAGGCCTCCGGTTGGCGGGCCGCCACTTGCAGGCTATTGAAGCCGCCCCAGGAGATGCCCATCATGCCGACCTTGCCGCTGCACCATGCTTGCGCAGCGATCCAGGCAATCACCTCCAGCGCATCGTCCTGTTCCTGTTGCAGGTATTCATCGACGAAGTCGCCATCGGATTCGCCGCAGCCCCTCATGTCCACCCTAAGGCATGCATAACCGTGGCCGGCGAAGTACGGGTGAGTCAGTTGGTCGCGCACGGCCGTGCCGTCGCGCTTGCGGTAAGGCAGGTATTCCAGAATCGCCGGCACCGGGCTGGCTTCGGCGTCCATCGGCAGCCACATCCGCGCGGCCAATTGGCAGCCGTCAGCCAGCGTGATGGTGAAGTGCTCCACTTCGCGAATGGCCAGCGGCAGCTGAGTGACGGTTTTCATGATCGCGTCTCCTTGACGACTACGGGTGCGTCGGAAGGCGGACATGTCAGTTTGCCGGAACGCACCAAAGCGATAAGCGACAGCATGCAGCCCATGATGATGAGCAAGGCTGGCAAACCACCGAGATTGGACATCATTTTGACGCCATCGACGCCGCCGGCGTAACTGGTCATCACCCAAGACACCACGCCGATCACCCCGCCCCACACCACTTTCATGCCCATGCCCGCTTTTTCGGCGCTGTCTGAGGAAAAACCGGCGGTGCACAGATTGCTGATAGCGTCGGTATTGCTGTCCGCCGCAGTGACATAGTTGAGGAAGGCGATGAACACCACCATGGCCACCATCAGTTCGCTCAAGGGCATCTGGCGGATGATGGTGTACAGCACATTCTCCACGCCCTGACTCTCCAGCACGCCTTTGAGCAGGCCGGCCTGGCCCAAATCAATGGATAGGGCCGTTCCGCTGAAAATCATGATCCACAAGGCGGTGAAGCCGGCCGGCAGCAGCAAATTCATCACGATCACCTCCCGCACGGTGTAACCGCGGGAGATCTTGCCCAGAAACATGGCGCTGATCGGCGCCCAGGCAAACCATACCGCCCAATAGAAGATGGTCCAGGAGCCCGCCCAACCATCCTGGCTGGCCGCGCCGGTGGACAGGCTTAACCGAAAGAACTGGTTCAAATAGTTGCCAAACGACTCCAGGCCAAACGCCAGGATGAAAGTAGTCGGCCCAAAAATCAGCAAAAACCCGGCCAGCCCCAGCAAAACCCAGGTATTGACGCTGGACAACCAGCTCAGCCCGCGTTGCAAGCCGCTGAGCGCCGAGCAGACAAAGGTCACGACAATGCAGGCAATCACCAGGCCGATGCTGAACGGGCTGGCAGGCAGGGGCAGATACTGGTTGATGCCGCCCACCAGCGCCAAGGCGCCGGTGCCCAGGCTGGACGCCATGCCGGCGACCAGAGAGTACAAAGCCAGGGCGTCGATCAATTGCCCGCTGCGGCCGCCCACCCAGCGTCCCAGCAAGGGCCGCAACATGCTGCCTACCGAGAACGGCAGCTTGAGGTTGTAAAACACCAAGCCGAACAGCAGGGCCGGCACGGTGTAAATGGCGTAAGGGGTGAATGTCCAGTGCAGAAACATGGCCGACATGGCAAAACTGGCGGCCTCGGCGCTACCGGCGCGCAGGCCATACGCCGCCGGCGGGTAGTACAGGTGGTAGATCGGCTCGGCCGAGGTCCAGAACAGCACTCCAACCGCCATCGTGGTCATCAAGGTGACGGCGAACCAGCGCTTGCGGCCCAACAAGGGCAAGGCGTCCGCACCGCCGATGCGCAGCTTGCCTATCGGCGAGCAATAGACCCAGACACAGGTCAACAACAGGCTGAAACTGGCTAGGCTGAATAGCCAGGAAAAATGGCCCAGTATCCATTTATTGGCTGCGCCGGCCAGACGGAGAAAGACCGACAGGTCAAGATAGCTGAGCAGCAAGGCCGCCAACAGCAGCAAAAAGGTGGGCCAGAACACCAGGGGCCGGATGCGATGATGGCTACGCATGGTTTGTCTCCTTGATGGAGCCTGCCGCCGCTGTCGCCCCTGGGGCGGCGGTTCTGATGCCGGCGCGGCTTGCAGGCAAGCCTGAGCTATTACCCAGGCCAAACCAGTGTCGGCGATAAACCCAAGCCGGGACAAACGATAGTTTTAGATAGATTTATGTTTTCAGCTCATCAATCAAGCCGTGTGATCGCCATCTTGCAGGCGTGAGGCCATCATCCGATGTCACCGCCGCATCACCGCCAGCGAGGCCAGCCAATCCGCGAACAATCTGGTGGCCGGCTTGGGCCGCCTCCGTTCCGGCAGCAACAAGTAAAAAGCGCCGCTCATCGTCACCTTGGCGTCCGACGCCATCACCAGCGCTCCGCTGGCCAGATAGCTGTCGATCAGATGCCCCCAGGCCAGCGCCACCCCCTGCCCGGCCAGCGCCGCCTGCACTGCCAAATGGTGGTTGGTCACGCTCAATTGTCTGGCGGCCGGCCTCCAGGCGATGCTTTGGGCGGCAAACCACTGCGGCCAGTTGAACCAGTCGCGCTGACCGCCATCCATGGTGATCAGCGTCTCGTCCAACAAGGCCGCTGGCTGGGCCGGACCGGCCGGCAAATAGCCCGGGCTGCAAACCGCGTACATGTGCTCATCGAACAAGGCCACCGCATCGGCGTCCTTGGGAGGCTGACGGAAATAGTAAACGCCGAGGTCGAATTCGAATGCCTGCAACTCTTGAATATTATCGTTGGCCAGAATGCGGATTGAGAGGTCAGGCTGAGCTTGGCGGAAGGCGGAGAGATTGGGCATGAGCCACAAGGAGGCGAGCGCGGTGGAACAGGCCACCGTCACCTGCTTGTCTTGCTGCCAATGCATCAGACTGGCGGTGGCGCCGGCCAATTGCTCCAGGGCGGAGCGGACTTCGCTCAGATATTGTTCGCCGGCCGGAGTCAATTCCACCTTGCGGGTGCCCCGCTGCAGCAACTTGCACCCCAGATAGTCTTCCAGTAACTGCAGCTGACGGCTGACCGCGCCTTGCGACAGATTCAGTTCACCGGCGGCCTGGGTAAAACTGGAGAGCCGGGCCACAGCTTCAAAAGCGATCAGGGTATAAAGAGGCGGCAGCGGTTTCATGGCCTCATTATGGCACGCCCCCCAAAACCGGCGACAGGACAGGCGTCCGGCGCCGCAATGCAAAAAGCCGAACTCAACGAGTTCGGCTTTTCAGGTATCTGGTGGCCAGTCGCGGAATCGAACCACGGACACGCGGATTTTCAATCCGCTGCTCTACCAACTGAGCTAACTGGCCGACGGGTGCTGAAGCTAAGGCGGTGATGGTGGCCAGTCGCGGAATCGAACCACGGACACGCGGATTTTCAATCCGCTGCTCTACCAACTGAGCTAACTGGCCATCACTGCTGCGCTGTCGCGCCGTCAGAGCCACGCATTTAATCAGAGGACGAATTCAGAGTCAAGGAATAATTGCAAAAAAACGAATAGCGGCGGCGCGGGAAAAGCAGGCGGGCGGGCCGTCTGAAACGACCGGCCCGCCGGATCAAAGACTTAGATCGCGTCCGGTTGACGGGATGGATGCGCGTCGGCGAAAGCCGGCAGTTGCTCCAGCGCGTCTGCAACGCGGACGATGTGCGGATACGCGCTCAGGTCCAGACCGAAACGCCGGGCGCTGAACACCTGCGGCAGCAGGCAGACATCGGCCAGCGTCGGCTGCTCGCCCGCCGCGTAACGGCTGGGCGATTCCGCCAGCGCTTGCTCCAGCGCGTCGAAGCCGGTGCGAATCCAGTGCCGTATCCACGCCGCCTTGCCCTCTTCGTCCTTGCCGTACTCGGTCTGCAGATACTTGCCGACTCGAGTGTTCTGCAAGGGATGGATGTCGGCGGCGATGGCCAGGGCCAGCGCGCGGACCCGCGCCCGCGCCGCCGGAGCGGACGGCAACAGCCGCGGCGTATCCGGATAGGCCTCGTCCAGGTATTCGCAGATCGCCAGGGACTGCGCGATCTTGACCCCGCCGTCGTCCAGCAGCGGCACCAGCCCCTGCGGATTGATGGCCAGATACTCGGGGCTGCGCTGCTCGCCCTTGAGCAGATTGACCGCTTGATAGCGGTAATCCAGCCCCTTGAGATTCAGCGCGATGCGCACCCGGTAAGCGGCGCTGGAACGGAAATAACCGTAGAGCACGCGCTCAACCATGTTTCACCACCGTCTGCTCGATGGCGCCGAAGACGCTGGCGCCGGCGGCGTCCTTCATCTCGATACGCACGCGGTCGCCCACTTTCATGAACGGAGTCGTCGGCGCGCCGTTCTCGATGGTTTCTATCATCCGTTGTTCCGCCAGGCAGCAGGAGCCGACGCTGCGGTCGTGATTGGACACGGTGCCGGAGCCGATGATGGAGCCGGCGGCCAGCTCGCGGGTCTTGGCCACGTGCGCCACCAGTTGCGGGAAGCTGAACTGCATTTCCACGCCGGCGTTGGGACGGCCGTAAGGCGCGCCGTTGTATTCCACCAGCAGCGGCAGGTGCGCCTTGCCGTCGCGCCAGGCGGCGCCCAGTTCGTCCGGGCTCACCGCCACCGGCGAGAAAGCCGTGGCCGGCTTGCTCTGGAAGAAGCCGAAGCCCTTGGCCAGCTCGTTGGGGATCAGATTGCGCAGGCTGACGTCGTTGACCAGCATCAGCAGGCGGATCTGGCCCGCGCAGGCGTCGGCGTCCGCGCCCAGCGGCACGTCGCCGGTGATCACCGCCACCTCGCCCTCGAAGTCCAGGCCCCAGGCCTCGTCGCGCAGCGGGATGGGCGCCAGCGGCGGCAGGAAGGCGTCGGAGCCGCCCTGGTACATCAGCGGGTCATGGTAAAAGCTGGCCGGCACCTCGGCGCCGCGCGCCTTGCGCACCAGCTCGACATGGTTCAGATAGGCGCTGCCGTCCGCCCATTGATAGGCGCGCGGCAGCGGGCTGTGGCAGCGCTGCGGCTCGAACGGGAAAGCGCCCGGCACCTCGCCCGCGTTCAGCGCGGAGTAGACTTCCTGCAGCCGCGGCGCCAGCGCGTCCCAGCCGTCCAGCGCCTGTTGCAGACTGGCGGCGATCTGCGGCACCGCCACCGCGCGGGACAGGTCGCGGCTGACGACCAACAACTGGCCGTCGCGGGTTTGATTCTGATATGTGGCGAGTTTCATCTTCTATTCTTTCTGCAGCTGGGCAGCTGAAATTCCAGTGATACGGGTATGACATGAAAGCTTCGTTTGAGGAGCATTTCGTCGCGAGCGGGCTGAGGTCGAAACGAGAAGCGCAGCGGTACAAATGGTACCGCGAGCATCACAGTTTCGAGATCAGCCTGCGCAGTAGAAATGAACTCAAACAATCAGGGCTTGGGTTTCCAGCTGTCCACATACTGGGTCCACTCCACCGCCGGCATCTGCGGCCCCTGCTCCAAGGCGTCCCGCGTGTCTATCATCACCGCCACTTCGTCGGTGAAGGTCTTGGGCTCCGTCATCGCCTTGGCGAAGGCCTTGGGATGCGGCCCGTGAGTGAAGCCCGCCGGGTGGAAGGTCAGCATGCCCGGCTTGATGTTGTCGCGGCTGAAGAAGTCGCCGGCGTGATAGAAGATCACTTCGTCGTAATCGTCGTTGTTGTGATAGAACGGGACCTTCAAAGCGCCGGGATCGGATTCGATCGGCCGCGGCACGAAGGTGCAGATCACAAAGCCGTCGGCGACGAAGGTAGTGTGCGCCGACGGCGGCAGATGGTAGCGATGGCTCATCAGCGGCCGGATGTCGCGCCAGTTGATGCGGGCGACGGAGTGGTTGCCGTGCCAGCCTATCGCGTCCAGCGGATTGAACGGGTAAGTCACGGTGGACAGCGCGCCGCGGCGCTTGATCACCACTTGCCACTCGTCCTCGGTCTGCTGCGCGCGGAAGGCGTCGTCGATGGACGGCACGTCCAGCATCGCCTCGTCGAAGATGGCGTGCGGTCCCACCAGGCCCTTGTCCGGCAATTGGTAGGCGCCGTTGCTGGCCTCGATCAACAGCATGGTGGTGGGCGCGGCCGGTTCGATGCGCCAGCTGGTGGAGCGCGGCATCAGGATGTAGTCGCCGTCGCGGTAGCTCAGGTGGCCGTAATCGCAGAACAGCTCGCCGCTGCCGGCGTGGATGAACAGCATGTCGTCGCCGTCGCCGTTGCGGAACAGCTGGGTCATCGCCTGATCCACGCTCCAGATGCGCAGCTTGCATTGGGCGTTGTGCAGCACCAGCGGCGCGGCCCAGGGCGCGGCGACGCTCTTGGGCAGTTCGTTCAGATCAAAGGCGCGCGGGCGCAACGGGCCTTCCCAGGCGCTCCAGCCGGTGGGCGGATGCTTGTGGTGCAAATGAGTGGCGGGACCGAAAAAACCGCTGCGGCCCACTTCGCGCTCATAGATGGCCGTGTCCGGGAAATCGGCGTGGGCCTGGCGCGAGACGGTGCCTTCGCGGTGGGGGTACTGAATCCATTTACGCATGGTGTGTCCTTCAATCCCGCCGCCTGGGCGGCGGGATGGCATCGATGAACTGCGGGCTTTAGATGACGCCGCGGCGGATCTGGTCCTCTTCGATCGACTCGAACAGGGCGCGGAAGTTGCCCTCGCCAAAGCCCTCGTTGCCCTTGCGCTGGATGATCTCGAAGAAGATCGGCCCGATCACGGTCTCGGTGAAGATCTGCAGCAGGATGCCGGCGCCGTCCACCGGCGCGCCGTCCACCAGGATGTGGTTTTTGTGCAGGCGCGCCAGGTCTTCGCCATGGCCCGGCACCCGCTCGTCCACTTTTTCATAATAGGTGTCCGGGGTGTCGAGGAAGCGGGTGCCGGCGGCTTTCAGCGTTTCCACGGTGCGGTAGATGTCGCGGGTGGTCAGCGCGATGTGCTGGATGCCCTCGCCGTGGTATTCGCGCAGGAATTCCTCGATCTGGCTCTTGTCGTCGGAGGATTCGTTGATCGGGATGCGGATTTTGCCGCAGGGGCTGGTCATCGCCTGGGACACCAGGCCGGTGAGCTTGCCCTCGATGTCGAAGTAACGGATTTCGCGGAAGTTGGCGATATCGGTGTAGAAACCCGCCCACTTGGCCATATTGCCGCGGAACACATTGTGGGTCAGGTGATCGATCTCATACAGGCCCACGCCTTGCGGATGCTGGTCTACGCCGTCCAACGGCTGGAAGTCCACGTCGTAGATGCTGTGTTCCGGACCGTAGCGATCGACGAAATACAGTGCCGAGCCGCCAATCCCCTCCACCGCAGGAATATTCAGCTCCATGAAGCCGATCGGGCGCTCGTACTTCTTGGCGCCGTGGGCCAGCGCGTATTCATAGGCCTTGGCCGCGTCCTTGACGCGCCACGCCATCGCACAAGCCGACGGGCCGTGCTCGTGGCCGAAATCGTTGGCCGGCTGCGACGACTCGCCGTTCAAGATGAAATTGATGTCGCCCTGGCGGAACAGGCTGACGTTCTTGCTGCGGTGGCGCGCCACTTCGCTGAAACCCAGCGACAGAAACAAGGCCTTCAGTTTGGCCAGGCCTTCGGCGCTGGGCGCGGTGTATTCGACAAATTCAAAGCCGTCGGTGGCCAGGGGGTTTTGCAGTATGGTTTCCATTTTCATCTGTTTCTCCTGTTGTAGATGAGTATGCGGCCGCTGGGCGGCGAGCGGAGCGTGGCGCCGCTCTGAACCGGCGACTTGATCTGGTATTCCGCGCAACAAGCTTGTTTATAAACAAGTAACAGTAGCTTTTGATGACATGTCTTGTGATAGTCTTGTCATGACATGTTGTAAAAAGCCCTGTGCAACGCATTTGGCTTCGCGTGGAAAAGTCGGAAGGGAAAAGACTGAATGAGGAGAAAGGCGCTTGCCGCGCGCTGGTTTGACTTGCCGCGACGAACGACAAGCTTCTCCTCAGAATGTGAATCTTATCTCCGCCGTCTTATTCACTCGACAAACCCCGGTGCTTTTTTAGCGCCGTGTGTAGAATGCGTTTTTAGGCTTTTTATTCTATGGAAACTACGGGGCAATTTTCTTGCTAAATACCAAGAAACCAGTAATAACTAAGTATAAAACACTAATATTTTGCCTCTTTTAGGAGAAAACATGCCAAGTCTTACATTAGATAAGACAGACTTGCGTATTCTGGCCGAACTGCAACACGACGGCCGCTTAACCAATGTGGAATTAGCAGAACGGGTGGCCCTGTCTCCATCCCCTTGCCTGCGTCGCCTAAAGCAGCTGGAGGAATCCGGCGTGATCCGCCAATACGTGGCGCTGCTGGACCCGGCCCGCATCGGCCTGGGCCTGCAAGCCTGGGTCAGAGTCACGCTGGAGAAACGCGGCAACGCGCATCTGCAAAGCTTCATCGAATCGGTGCAAAGCTGGCAGGAGGTCATCAATTGCTTTGCGATGACCGGCGAGATGGATTATCTGCTGCAGGTGTACTTCGAGGACATGGAGCACTTTTCGCGCTTCGTGATGGACGAGCTATTGCAACACCCCGGTGTCGCGGATGTGAAGTCCAGCTTCGTGCTCAAGGAGATCAAGCGGACCACCTCGCTGCCGCTCGGCCAGCTGCGTGGTCTTTAAGGCGGCGCGGCCCCGAGCCGCATACGGATTTGAAAAAGAACGGCCCGGAATACCGGGCCGTTTTGCATGGGAACGCGTCCCGATTCACAAACCTAGCCGCTGCCAAATGGTGGACACCAAACCGGCCTGATTCAGCGTGTAGAAGTGCAGACCCGGCGCGCCGTGCTGCAATAAGCGATCGCACAACTCGGTCACCACGTCCAGGCCCAGCGCGCGGATGGACGCGCTGTCGTCGTAATAGGCCTGCATGCGCTGGCGCAGCCAACGCGGCACTTCCGCGCCGCACATGTCGGAAAAACGACACAGTTGCCCGAAATTGGAGATCGGCATGATGCCCGGCACGATGGGAATATTCACTCCCCGGCCCTGAACCTCGTCGACGAAGCGGAAATAGGCGTCGGCGTTGAAAAAGTACTGGGTCATCGCCGAATTGGCTCCGGCGTGGACCTTGCGCACAAAGTTGCCGATGTCGTCCTCAGCCGAGCGCGCCTGCGGATGAAACTCCGGATAGGCGGCCACCTCGATGTGGAAATGGTCGCCGTGCTCGGCGCGAATGAATTCGACCAACTCGTTGGCGTAGCGGAATTCGCCGGCCGCCACCATGCCGGACGGGATGTCGCCGCGCAGCGCGACGATGTGGCGGATGCCGTTGTTGCGGTATTCCTTGAGGATGGCGCCGATATTCTCGCGAGTGGAGCCGATGCAGGACAGGTGCGGCGCGGCGGCGTGGCCTTCGCTGCGGATTTCCAGCACCGTCGCCAGCGTGCCGTCGCGGGTGGTGCCGCCGGCGCCGAAGGTGACGGAAAAGAACTGCGGCTTGAACTGGGCCAGCTGCTGGCGCGTGGTGCGCAGCTTGGCGATGCCTTCCGGCGTCTTGGGCGGAAAGAATTCGAAACTGAAGGTTCGGCTCTGTGCTGTCATGATCTCTCTGCATCTCCCTGCGGGAGACTCCTTTGTTTTTATAGGTTGGCCGCGATCCGCAACAGCGGACAAGAAAAAACGGACAGCACCATTCTAATAGCCCTGTCCGTTTTTCTATCGTTATAAAAATCAATAACGATAGTGATCCGGCTTATATGGACCTTGCTTGGGCACGCTGATGTAGGCGGCCTGTTCATCGGACAGCTCGGTCAGTCTGGCGCCGATGCGGCCCAGGTGCAGGCGCGCCACCTTCTCGTCCAGATGCTTGGGCAAGACATACACCTGTTTGCCGTATTGCAGGCCGTTGGCGAAGATTTCCACCTGAGCCAGCACCTGGTTGGTGAAGGAGTTGGACATCACGAAGCTGGGGTGGCCGGTGGCGCAACCCAGGTTGACCAGCCGGCCCTCGGCCAACAGGATCACTCGCTTGCCGTCAGGGAAAATGATGTGGTCCACCTGCGGCTTGATATTGTCCCACTGGTACTGGCGCAGACTGGCGACTTCGATCTCGCTATCGAAATGGCCGATATTGCAGACGATGGCGTTGTTGCGCATCTTCTTCATATGTTCGTGGGTGATCACGCCGACATTGCCGGTGGCGGTGACGAAGATGTCGGCCTGGTCGGCCACTTCGTCCATGCGCACCACGCGATAGCCTTCCATCGCCGCCTGCAACGCGCAGATCGGGTCCACTTCGGTCACCCACACCGTGGCGCCCAGGCCGCGCAAGCTCTGCACGCAGCCCTTGCCCACGTCGCCGTAGCCCAGCACCACCGCCACCTTGCCGGCCACCATCACGTCGGTGGCGCGCTTGATGCCGTCCACCAGCGATTCGCGGCAGCCGTAGAGGTTGTCGAACTTGGACTTGGTCACCGAGTCGTTGACGTTGAAGGCCGGGAACGGCAAACGCCCCTCCTTCTCCAGCTGATAGAGCCGGTGCACGCCGGTGGTGGTTTCCTCGGTCACGCCCTTGATGTGCTTGAGCCGCTTGGAATACCACTGCGGGTCTTTTTCCAGATAACGGGCGATGGCGGCGAACAGCGCGGTCTCTTCCTCGTTGGACGGGTGGCTGATCGCGCCGCGATCGCTTTCCGCCTTGCTGCCCAGCATCAGCAGCAAGGTGGCGTCGCCGCCGTCGTCCAGAATCATATTGGCGGGCTCCTGCTCCGGCCATTCGAAGATTTTGTGACTGAACTCCCAGTACTCGTCCAGGCTCTCGCCCTTGAAGGCGAATACCGGGATGCCGGCCGCGGCGATGGCGGCGGCGGCGTGGTCCTGGGTGGAGAAGATGTTGCAAGAGGCCCAGCGCACTTCCGCGCCCAGCGCCACCAGAGTCTCGATCAAGACCCCGGTCTGGATCGTCATGTGCAGACTGCCGGCGATGCGCGCGCCGCGCAGCGGCTGGCTGTGCCGGTGCTCATCGCGCAAGGCCATCAGGCCCGGCATTTCAGTTTCGGCAATCGCCAGTTCCTTGCGGCCCCAGGCGGACAGATTGATATCGGCAACATGAAAATCGGTGAAATCAGCCATCGCGAGCATTCCTTAGTTCACGCAGCCGGCCAGGATGCGGCTCACCCGCTCCCGTGCCCGGCACGGTTTTGATCAGGTGAGCGCCGTTGAAACGGGAGCGGCCCGAGCCTGGGGATGGATCATCCTCGCAGCGCCCCTCGGGCCGACCGGCCGCCGGCGGCGTGGACACGCGGACGGCGACGTTTCGATTATACCTATGCCGCTCGGAAAAGGTAGGAGTCTGCATGCCAAGAAGATACACTAGCCGCTTGCCGATTCATCCTCGCCCCATGACTTTCGACTTCACCCCGCTGGCCGCCCTGTCCGGGATCGCCGCGCTGATTTCCACCGCCATCGCCGCCATCGCCTGGTATCGCCGCCAGTTTCCCGGGGTGCGCTGGCTGGCGCTGCTGATGAGTTCGGTGGCGTTCTGGGCCGCCGGCGCGATGTGCGAGCTGTCCGCCGCCAGCCTGTCCGCCAAGATCGCCTGGTCCAAGCTGGAATACCTGGGCACGCTGAGCACCCCGGTGCTCTTCCTGCTGCTGGCGCTGGACTATAACCGCATCCAGCTGAGCCGGCGCTGGCTGGCGGCGCTGTTCGCCCTGCCCTTGCTCTGCCTGCTGCTGGCGTTCAGCAACGAAAGCCACCAATTGGTGTGGACCGGCTACCGGCCCAGCCCTTCCGGCTACAATCTGCTGATCTACGGGCACGGCCCGGCGTTCTGGATCGGCGTCGCCGGCTATTCCTACCTGATGATGCTGATCGGCTCGCTGATGCTGATCCGCGCGCTGCATTACTACCCGGCCCACTTCCGCGGACAATCCATCGTGCTGATGGCCAGCGCCTGCGCGCCCTGGCTGGGCAACATCCTTTACCTGAGCGGCGCCATGCCCTTGCAGGGCCTGGATCCGACGCCGCTCGCCTTCACCGTCACCGGCCTGGTGTTCGCGCTGGACCTGCTCTACCTGCGCCTGCTCTATCTGGTGCCGGTGGCGCGCGCGCGCTCCTTCGAAGCCATGGGCGACGGGGTGCTGGTGGTGGACGACGAGCTGCGCATCCTGGACCTCAATCCGGCCGCCGCGCGGCTGCTGGGCCGGCCCGGCCGTCAATTGCTGGGCCAGCCCTTGCCGGCGGACTGGCCGCGGGAGCAGATCCTGCGCGGCCGGGAGCAATCCCTGGAGCTGTCCTTGCAAGACGGCGCGCGCATCCTGGACCTGCGCGTGTATCCGATCGCCCAGCAGCCTCAGCCTCACTCCAGCCGTATGCTGGTGGCCCGCGACATCACCGAGCGGCGCCGGGCCGAGGAGGCGCTGCGCGGCGCCAATCAGACCTTGGCCCTGCGCATCGCCGAAATCGAAGCGCTGCAGGCGGCGCTGCGCGAGCAGGCCTTGCGCGATCCGCTGACCGGTTTGTACAACCGTCGCTATCTGGACGATACCTTCGCCCGCGAACTGAGCCGCGCGCGCAGCGAGGGCGCGCCGCTCAGCATCGCGCTGATCGATCTGGACGATTTCAAGCGCATCAACGACAGCTTCGGTCATTACTTCGGCGACGAGGTCTTGCGCCGTCTGTCCGCGCTGCTGGCCGAAGACGGCCGCGGCGGCGACATCCTCTGCCGCCTGGGCGGGGAGGAGTTTCTGGTGCTGATGCCCGGCTGCTCGCCGTCCCAGGCCTGGGAACGCGCCGAGCGCTGGCGGCAAGCCTTCGCCCGTCAGCCCCACGGCGCCGGCGACGACAGTTTCTGCGCCACCTTCTCCTGCGGTCTGGCCGCCTTCCCCGTGCACGCGGACAGCCCGGCCGCCCTGTACCAGGCCGCGGACCGGGCTTTGTACGCGGTCAAGGCCGGCGGCAAGAACGCCTGCCGCCTGAGCGCGGCCCTCTAACAAGACACAAAAAAACGCCTGTCCGTGGACAGGCGTTTCTTGGCGCGAAGCCGAGCGCGGTTTACAGACCGGCGTCGGCGCGCAGCGCCTCCACCTTGTCGGTGCGCTCCCAGCTGAATTCCGGCTCTTCGCGGCCGAAGTGGCCGTAAGCGGCGGTCTTGCTGTAGATCGGGCGCAACAGGTCCAGCATCTGGATGATGCCTTTCGGGCGCAGATCGAAATGCTTTTTCACCAGCTCGACGATCTTCTCGTTCGGAATCGAGTTGGTGCCGAAGGTGTCCACCGCGATCGAGGTCGGCTCGGCCACGCCGATGGCGTAGGAAACCTGGATCTGGCACTGGCGCGCCAGGCCGGCGGCGACGATGTTCTTCGCCACGTAGCGGCCGGCGTAGGCGGCGGAACGGTCCACTTTGGACGGATCCTTGCCGGAGAAAGCGCCGCCGCCGTGCGGCGCCGCGCCGCCGTAGGTGTCGACGATGATCTTGCGGCCGGTCAGACCGCAATCGCCCATCGGGCCGCCAATCACGAAGCGGCCGGTCGGGTTGATCAGGAATTTGGTTTCCGGCGTGATCATATCCGGCGGCAGCACCGGCTTGATGATGTCCTCGATCACCGCCTCGGTCAGCGTCTTGTGATCGATCTCCGGGGTATGCTGGGTGGACAGCACCACGGTGTCGATGCGCTTGGGCAGACCGGTGGCGCCGTCATAGACGCAAGTGATCTGGCTCTTGGCGTCCGGGCGCAGCCACGGCAGGCGGCCGTCCTTGCGCAACTCGGCCTGACGCTGCACCAGACGGTGCGCGTAGTAGATCGGGAACGGCATCAGCGTCGGGGTTTCGTCGCAGGCGTAGCCGAACATCAGGCCCTGGTCGCCGGCGCCCTGGTTCAGATCCAGGCCTTCGCCTTCGTTGACGCCCTGGGCGATGTCCTGCGACTGCTTGTCGTAGCAAGCCATCACCGCGCAACCGCGGAAATCGAAGCCCAGCGCGGAATCGTCGTAACCGATGCGCTTGATGGTTTCGCGGGCGATCTTGATGTAATCGATATTGGCACTGGTGGTGATTTCGCCGGCCAACACCACCAGGCCGGTGTTCACTAGGGTCTCGGCGGCGACGCGCGCGTGCTTGTCCTCGCGCAAGATGGCGTCGAGGATGGCGTCGGAGATCTGATCGGCGACTTTGTCCGGGTGTCCTTCCGACACCGACTCAGATGTAAACAGATATTCGCTCATTTATTATTCGTTCCCGAAAAATGCAAAACCTTGTGATGATAAAATAGGTCGCTTTAAGACCAAGACTGAGCTTCATATGTCTAAGCTAGTCCATTTATTGCTGTCTTTCCTGGCGCACCTGCCTTTATCCTGGCTACAAGGCCTAGGTGCCGTTCTTGGACGACTGACTTATCATGCGTCCCCCCGCTACAGAGCACGGCTCCGGGAGAACCTAAGTTCTAGTAAAATCTGTGGAAATTATCAGCTTTTACCGCGTTTAGTCAAACAAAGCGCCGCGGAAACCGGCAAGGGCGCGCTGGAACTGGCCATCGCCTGGTGCCGCGAGCCGGACGACATCGCCGCCATGGTCCAATCCTGCTCCGGCTGGGAGCACGTCGAGGCGGCGCTGGCCAAGGGCCACGGCATCGTCTTCGTCACCCCGCATCTGGGCAGCTACGACATCGCCGGCCGCTACATCAGCTCGCGGCTGCCGTTTCCGCTGACCGCGATGTACCGCCCTCCCAAGATGGCTTGGCTGGAACCGGTGATGCAGGCCGGCCGCGCCCGCGGCAAGGGCAAGACCGCGCCGGCCACCGGCGCCGGCGTGCGCGTGCTGATGAAGGCGCTGAAGTCCGGCGAGGCCACCATCATCCTGCCGGACCAGGTGCCCGGCAACGGCGAGGGCGTGTGGGCGCCGTTCTTCGAACGCCCGGCCTACACCATGACCCTGGTGCCGCGTCTGGCGCAGATCAGTGGCGTGGAGACCTTGTTCTTCGTCGGCGAGCGCCTGCCGGGCGGCCAGGGCTTCCGCGTCCACATCGAACCGCCGGCGCAAGCCTTCAGCGGCGACAAGGAACAGGACGCCGCCCAGCTCAACGCCCAGGTGGAAGCGCTGATCCGCCGCTTCCCCAGCCAATACCTGTGGAGCTATAACCGCTATAAATGTCCGCCCGGCGTCAGCCGGCCGGACGCGCAATAACAGGGATCCAAGACAAACCGTCACGAGCGGCTTGAGAGCAAGGCGCCCCCGTTGGACATTGGCGCACAGCGACCGAGATAGTACAAACAGTACAGCGAGGGAGCGCGCACGGAGCAACGCAGCTATCGAGCCGCGCAGTCGGTTTGTCGAGCATCCCAACAAGGAAATCTATGAAATTCGCTTTTGCCCTGCTTTGGCTCATCCGCCTGCTGCCGATGTGGGCGATCGGCCTGCTGGCCCGCGGCCTGGGCAATGTCGCCTACTGTCTGGCGCGCGACCGCCGCCGCGTCGGCATGATCAATCTGCGCCTATGCTTTCCCGAGATGCCGGTGACGGAACGCCGCCGGCTGATCCGCCGCAATTTCCAGCACATGATACGCATGGTGCTGGAGTACGGCGTGGTCTGGTGGAGTTCGGCCGCGCGCATCGACAAGCTGGTCGAGATCAAGAACCTGCACTACGTCACCGAACTGCGCGAACGCGGCGAAGACGTGATTCTGTTCTACCCTCACTTCATCGGCTTTGAAATGTGCGTGTATTCGCTGAACCAGCACATCCCGCTGGTCAGCGTCTACTCCCACCAGAAGAACGAGGCGCTGGACCGCCAGATCTATCAGGGCCGCCAGCGTTACGACAACGCCTACATCGTGTCCCGCCAGGAAGGCCTGCGCCCCATCATCAAGGCGATGCGCAAGGACCACGCGCCCTTCCTCTATCTGCCGGACCAGGACTTCGGCGTGCGCGACTCGGTCTTCGTCGACTTCTTCGGCGTCAAGGCCGCCACCATCACCGGCCTGTCCCGCATCAGCAAGCTGGCGCGCGCCAAGGTGGTGCCGGCCATCGCCCGCCGCGTCGGCGACCGCTTCGAGCTGGAGTTCTACCCGCCGTGGGACGACTACCCGAGCGAAGACGTGGAGGCCGACACCCGCCGCATGAACGCCTTCCTGGAGCAGCGCGTCCTTGAAATCCCGGACCAGTACTTCTGGCTGCACAAGCGCTTCAAGAGCCGGCCGCAGGGCGAGGCCCGCTTTTACTAAGAACCTGTTTACGATCTGCTGCGCGTCGGTAGAGACATTGTGCGATGAGTGCCCGCTTCGAAATGCTCATGTACCGCTTGTACATTCCGCTTTCTCAACGATTTTCGCCTTGTCTCGCTCTTGCTCGCAAGATCGTAAACACGTTCTAAGCAAGGCGCCGCAATGCGGCGCCTTTTTCAATCAGCTGCCGGCCTCGGCGAAGGCGTCCATCAGCAAAAAGGTGCCCGCCTGTCGCTGCCGGCTGTCGATCTGCGGCACCAGCCGCCGGAAATGTTCGGTTTGGCAATGCCGATCCAGGGCCTCCCTGTCCGGCCAGGTCTCGATGAAGACGAAATGGCCGGGGTCTTTCTGATCGATGAACAGCTCATAGCCGATGCAATCCGGCTCTTGCCGCGTCTTCTCCACCAGTTCGCGATACAGCGGCATCACCTCGGCCACGCGGTCCGGCTGAATGAAGTCCTGAGCAATCACTTTCAACATCCCGTCCTCTCCCTTCGTCTCATCGCGCGGGCCTCGCTACGCCGCCGCGCCCTTCCCCAAAAAAAAACAGCGCGGACGGGAAATCCCGTCCGCGCCGCGTATTGCGTCCGCCCAGCCCGGCTAGGCCCGTCGCCGCCAGAAATAGCGATAGACGTAGCCCGGAAACGCGAACACCAGGAATAAGGACAAGGTGGTCACGTAGAACTGCCAGTTCTGCGACTGCACCGGCATCAGCCGGCTTTCCAGCAGGTAGGCGAAACCGCCCACCAGCAGATACAGCGCCGTCAATTCCAGAAAGCGCCAGCCAAAATGCTTGTTGGCCACTTTCCACACTCCGCCCACTTTCTGGGTCAGGAACGGCAGGTTCGCCGCCGCCAGGGCGACGATCAGCAAAACGATGACGCTGGATTGCATGGTGGACAGGCCTTAAATCACGGTGAGCGATTGACGCACGACTTGCAGGCACAGCTCCATCGCGCGTTCCGGCAGCAGGCCGATGAAAAGCAAGGCCAGCGCGTTCAGCGACAGCACCAGTTTCATGTCGCCGCGCACCACGATGTCGCTGCGGTCTTCGGCGTCGTCGAAGTACATCGCCTTCACCACGCGCAGGTAGTAGAACGCGCCGATCACCGACATCAGCACCGCGAAGATGGCCAGCTTGATCATGCCGATGTCGACGATGGCCTTGATCACCGCGAACTTGGCGTAGAAGCCCACCAGCGGCGGGATGCCCGCCATGGAGAACATGGTCAGCAGCATCAGCAGCGCATACCAGCTGTTGCGGCTGTTCAGGCCCTTCAGATCGTCGACCTTCTCGCATTCGAAACCGGCGCGGGACAGCGCCAGCAGCATGCCGAAGCTGACCAGCGACATCAGCACATAGCTCAGCGCGTAGAACAGCGCCGCCGAGTAGCCGACCTTGGTGCCGGCCAGCACGCCCAGGAGCAGGAAGCCCATGTGCGAGATCGTCGAATAGGCCAGCATCCGTTTGATATTGGTCTGCACGATGGCGGTGATGTTGCCGATGGCCATGGACAGCGCGGCCACGATCACCAGCATCTGCTGCCAGTCCGCCACCAGCGCGTCCAGGCCCTGGGCCAGGATGCGCAGCGTGAACACGAAGGCCGCCAGCTTGGGCGCCGCGCCCACCATCAGCGTCACCGAAGTCGGCGCGCCGTGGTAAACGTCCGGCACCCACATATGGAACGGCACCGCGCCCAGCTTAAAGGACAAGCCGGCCACGATGAAGACGAGGCCGAAGACCAGCAACACGTCGTTGGCCTTGTGCGCGGCGATGGACTTGGCGACCGTCGCCAGTTCCAGCGAGCCGGTGGCGCCGTAAACCATGGAGATGCCGTAGAGCAGCAGGCCGGAGGCCAACGCGCCCAGCACGAAGTACTTCATCGCCGCCTCGGTGGCCTGCACCGAATCGCGCTGCAGCGCGATCAGCGAGTACAAGGCCAGCGACAGCAGTTCCAGACCCATGTACAAGGTCAGGAAGTGCGAGGCCGACACCATCAGGTTCATGCCCAAGAGCGCGAACAGGGCCAGCGAGAAGTACTCGCCCTTGAACAGCTGACGGTCGGCGGTGTACTGCCGGCTGTAGATCAGCACGATGGCGGTGACCGCGTACATGGCCAGCTTGACCACGCCGCCCATCGGATCGGCGACGAACATGCCGGAGAAAGTGACCACCGGCTGCGTGGTGAAAGTCATCACCTGCGCCACTGCCGCGCCCAACAGGCTCAGCAGGGTCAGGCCCAGGGTGATGCCGCGCTTTTCGTCCGAAACGAACAGGTCCGCCATCAGCACGAACAGAATCGCGCCGGCGAGGAACATCTCGGGAATTGCCGGTATCAGGTTGAGATCAGCCCAATTCATTGTTTCCATTCCTTCCGCGCTTACAGCTTGCTCTGCGAGACATGCAGGATCAGGTCATTGACCGACAGGTGCATTTTCTCGACGAAGGCTTGCGGATACAGGCCCATGCCCAGCACCGCGATGGCCAGGATGGCCAGCACCAGGAACTCGCGCTTGTTGACGTCGGACAGCTCGGCCACATGGCTGTTGCCCACCTCGCCGAAGATCACGCGCTTGTACATCCACAAGGTGTAAGCGGCGCCGAAGATCAGCGTGGTGGCGGCCAATACCGCGTACCAGAAGTTCACCTGCACCGCGCCCATGATCACCATGAACTCGCCGACGAAGCCGGAAGTGGCCGGCAGGCCGGAGTTGGCCATCGCGAACAGCATCATGAAGGCGGCGAAGATGGGCATCTTGTTGGCCACGCCGCCGTAGTCGGCGATGTTGCGGCTGTGCACGCGGTCGTACATCACGCCGATGCAGAAGAACATCGCGGCGGAGACGAAGCCGTGGGACACCATCTGCACCAACGCGCCTTCAACCGCCCACTGGTTCAGTTCGGAACCGGTGAACAGGAACAGGCCCAGGGTGACGAAGCCCATGTGCGAGATGGAGGAATAAGCCACCAGCTTTTTCATGTCGGACTGCACCAGCGCCACCAGGCCGATGTAGACCACTGCCACCAGCGACAGCGCCACCATCACGCCGGACAGCTCGCGCGCGGCGTCAGGCAGGATGGGCAGCACGAACCGCAGGAAGCCGTAAGCGCCGATCTTCAGCGTGATCGCGGCCAGCACCATGGAGCCGCCGGTCGGCGCTTCCACGTGGGCGTCCGGCAGCCAGGTGTGCACCGGCCACATCGGCACCTTCACCGCGAAGGACAGGAAGAAGGCGACGAACAGCAGAATCTGCACCGTCAGCGGGATCTTGGCGATGTCGTGGAAAGCCTGGATGTCGAAGGACTTGCCGGCCTGGAAGTACAGGTAGATCAAGGCCACCAGCATCAGCAGCGAGCCGAGCAAGGTGTAGAGGAAGAACTTGATCGACGCGTACACGCGACGCGGGCCGCCCCAGACGCCGATGATCAGATACATCGGAATCAGCATGCCTTCGAAGAAGACATAGAACAGGATGGCGTCCAGCGCGGCGAAGGCGCCGTTGATCAGGCCGGACATGATCAGGAAGGCGGCCATGTACTGCGACACGCGCTTCTGGATCACCTGCCAGCCGGCCACCACCACCAGCAAGGTGGTGAAGCTGTTGAGCACTACGAACAGCATCGAGATGCCGTCCACGCCCAGGTGATAGTTGATGCCGAGGGATTCGATCCACGGCTTCATCTCGACGAACTGCATGCCGCCGCTGAGGTTGTTGAACTCGGTGAACAGCGGCAGCGACAGCAGGAAGCCCGCCAGGGCTCCCGCCGCGGCCAGCCAGCGCGCCAGCGACGCGCGCTGATCGCCCCCCGTAGCCAGCACCAGCAACCCGGCCGCGATAGGGGTCCAGATCACCAGAGACAATAGATTTGTGAACATAGTCAAACCCAAGTTGTTATTCCAATCCCGGAGCCCGGGCTCAACGCCAGATCAGTTGCCAGAACCACATCGTCATCAGCGCCAGCACCCCGATGATCATCGCGGTGGCGTAGCTGTAGATGAAACCGGTCTGAGCGCGGCGGATGAAGCCGGAGAAAGTCGCCACCAGCTTGGCGGTGCCGTTCACCAACAGGCCGTCGATCAGCAGCATGTCGCCCACCTTCCAGAAGAAGGTGCCCAGAGCGCGCGAGCCCTTGGCGAACACGGCGAAATAGATCTCGTCCAGGTAGTACTTGTTTTCCAGAATCTTGTTCACCAGGCTGAACTTCTGCTTGATGGCGGCCGGAATCTGCGGCGCCTTCATGTAGAAGAACCAGGCGGTGGCCACGCCGGCCAAGGCCAGCCACAGCGGCAGCGTGCTCAAGGAATGCACGCCCATGGCGGCGGCGCCGTGGAACTCGCGGGCGATCTCTTCCATCGCCGGATGCAGTTCGTGGTTGACGGCGATCACGCCCTTGAAGAAGTCGCCGTACAGCAGCGGCTCGATCGCGAAGTAACCGACCAGCACCGACGGAATCGCCAGCAGCACCAGCGGCAGGGTCACCACCCACGGGGACTCGTGCGGCTTGTCGTTCGGACCCAGACCATGGTGATGGTCGTGATCGTCATGGCCGTGATCGTGATGATCGTCCTTCTTCTCCATCCAGCGTTCCTTGCCGTGGAAGACCAGGAAGTACATGCGGAAGGAGTAGAAGGCGGTGACGAACACGCCGGCGATCACCGCGAAGTAGGCGAAACCGGCCGCGGACAGATTGGACGCGTGCACCGCCTCGATGATGGAGTCCTTGGAGTAGAAGCCGGAGAAGAACGGCGTGCCGATCAAGGCCAGCGAACCCAGCAGCGAAGTCAGCCAGGTGATGGGCATGTACTTGCGCAGGCCGCCCATATTGCGCATGTCCTGATCGTGATGCATGCCAATGATCACCGAGCCCGCCGCCAGGAACAGCAGCGCCTTGAAGAAGGCGTGGGTCATCACATGGAACATCGCCACCGAGTAGGCCGAGGCGCCCAGCGCCACGGTCATATAGCCCAGCTGCGACAGCGTGGAGTAAGCTACCACGCGCTTGATGTCGTTCTGGACCACGCCGAGGAAGCCCATGAACAGCGCGGTGATGGAACCGGCGACCATGATCACGTTCAGCGCGGTGTCGGACAGTTCGAACAGCGGGCTCATACGCGACACCATGAAGATGCCGGCGGTCACCATCGTGGCCGCGTGGATCAGCGCCGAGATCGGCGTCGGGCCTTCCATCGAGTCCGGCAGCCACACGTGCAGCGGGAACTGCGCCGATTTGCCCATCGCGCCGATGAACAGCAGGATGCAGGTCACGCTCAGCAGCGACCATTCGGTGCCCGGAATCAGGCTGATGGTCTTGTTAGCCAGCGCCGGAGCGGCGGCGAACACATCGCTGTAGTTCAGCGAGCCGCCGAAGTAGGCCAGCACCAGGCCGATGCCCAGCAGAAAGCCGAAGTCGCCGACGCGGTTGACCAGGAAAGCCTTCAGGTTGGCGTAGATCGCGGTCGGACGCTTGAACCAGAAGCCGATCAGCAGATAGGACACCAGGCCCACCGCTTCCCAACCGAAGAACAGCTGGATGAAGTTGTTGCTCATCACCAGCATCAGCATCGAGAAGGTAAACAGCGAGATATAGCTGAAGAAACGCTGATAGCCCGGGTCTTCCTGCATGTAGCCGATGGTATAAATGTGCACCATCAGCGACACGCTGGTCACCACCACCAGCATCATCGCGGTCAGCGAATCCACCAGGAAGCCTACGGAGAACTCGTAGCCTCCCACCGTCAGCCAGGTGTAAACCGGACCGTTGAACACTTCAGCCTGTCCGGTCAGGAAGGCGTGAAGCACCTTGAGCGACAGCGCGGCGGACAGCGCCACGCCGGCTATCGTCACGACGTGCGAAGCGCGCCGGCCGATGGCCCATCCAAATAGGCCTGCAATGATGGAACCCGCCAGCGGGGCGAGTGCAATCAGCAGGTATAAGCTCTTCATATCCATGCTTGTGTGCTTTGTGTAGGTTCCGGTTTGCCTTAGCCTTTGAGGCTGCCCAAGTCTTCAACGTTGATGGTGCGCAGATTGCGGAACAGCACCACCAGGATGGCGAGACCGATCGCGGCTTCGGCCGCGGCCACCGTCAGGATGAAGAATACGAAGATCTGGCCCGCCGTATCCGACAGGTAATGCGAGAACGCGATGAAATTGAAGTTCACCGCGAGCAGCATCAGCTCGATGGCCATCAGCAGTACGATCAGATTTTTCCGGTTCAGGAAAACGCCCAGCACGCCGATGGCAAACAGGATTGCGGCCAGCACCAGGAAGTGAGTCAGTGTCAGCACATTTCCTCCCTTATGTTGATTGGCCGTCAGGCCTGTTGCTTACCGGATTCGGCCTCGGAGGCCTCCTCCACCGTGGATTCTTCAGCAGGCTGTTCGGCCTGCATCTTCACCAGACGCACGCGGTCGTTGCGCTTGACCTTGACCTGCAGCGCCGGATCGATAGCTTTGGTGTCCTTGCGGCTGCGCATGGTCAGACCGATGGCGGCCACCATGGCCAGCAGCAGCACCACCGCCGCCACTTCGAAGGGCAGCAGATACGTGGTGTACAGCTGGCGACCCAGCACTTTGACGTTGCTGAAGTCCGCCGCCAGCGGCGCGGCCGCCTGGTAGGCGTCCAGCCGCGCGCTGGGGCTGGCCAGAATCATCGCCATTTCAAACACCATGATGATGCCGACGGCGGCGGCGACCGGAAGATTCCTCCAGAAGCCCTCGCGCAGTTTCTCGATGTTGATGTCCAGCATCATCACCACGAACAGGAACAGCACCATCACCGCGCCCACATACACCACCACCAGGGTGATGGCCAGGAACTCGGCTTCCATCAGCAGCCACAGGCCGGCGCTGTTGAAGAAGGCCAGCACCAGGAACAAGGCCGCGTGAATCGGGTTCTTGGCCGTCACCACGCGGATGCCCGCGAACACCAGGATGGCGGACAGAACATAGAAGACAAACAGTGTGAAGTTCATGACCCCCCCTTAGCGATACTTGGCGTCGGCCGCCTTGTTGGCGGCGATCTCGGCCTCGTACTTGTCGCCGATCGCCAGCAACATCGGCTTGGTGTAGTACAAGTCGCCACGTTTTTCGCCGTGGTATTCGAAGATGTGGGTTTCCACGATGGCGTCCACCGGACAGGCTTCCTCGCAGAAGCCGCAGAAGATGCACTTGGTCAGATCGATGTCGTAGCGCGTGGTGCGGCGGGTACCGTCGTCGCGCTGCTCGGACTCGATGCTGATCGCCATCGCCGGGCACACCGCCTCGCACAGTTTGCAGGCGATGCAGCGCTCTTCGCCGTTGGCGTAGCGGCGCTGCGCGTGCAGACCGCGGAAGCGCGGCGAAATCGGCGTCTTCTCTTCAGGGAACTGGACCGTGATCTTGCGGGCGAAGAAGTAGCGGCCAGTGACCATCAGGCCCTTGACCAGCTCCACCAGCAGGAAGGTCTTGAAAAAGTTTCGGATCGAATTCATCTTTTCACCTATCCCCGTCTCAGTGCCACAAGGACAGCGGGGTCATCATCCAGACGCCCACCACCAGGATCCACACCAGGGTCACCGGGATGAACACCTTCCAGCCCAGACGCATGATCTGGTCGTAGCGATAACGCGGGAAGGTGGCGCGGAACCACAGGAAGCAGAACAGCACCATGGCCACTTTAAGCGCCAGCCAGAAGAAGCCGCCCGCGCCCAGAATGCCCCAGGACGCCGGGAACGGCGACAGCCAGCCGCCGAGGAACAGCAGCGCGGTCAGCGCGGCGACCAGGATCATGTTGGCGTATTCGGCCAGGAAGAAGATGGCGAAGGCCATGCCCGAGTACTCGACGTGGAAACCGGCGACGATCTCGGATTCGCCCTCGGCCACGTCAAACGGCGCGCGGTTGGTTTCGGCCACGCCGGAAATCAGGTAGACCACGAACAGCGGGAACAGCGGCAGCCAGTTCCACGACAACACGGAACCGCCGGCCATGCCCTGCCCTTGCTGCTGGACGATCTCCACCAGGTTCAGGCTGCTGGACACCATCAGCACGCCGATCAGCGCAAAGCCCATCGCCAGTTCGTAGGACACGATCTGGGCGGCGGAACGCATGGCGCCGAGGAAGGAGTACTTGGAGTTGCCCGCCCAGCCGGCGATGATCACGCCGTACACGCCCATCGAGGTCAGCGCCAGGATGTAGAGCAGCGAGGCGTTGACGTTGGCCAGCACCAGCTTGTCGGTGAAGGGAATCACCGCCCAGGCCGCCAGCGCCGGAGCGATGGACAGCACCGGGGCCAGCAGGAACAGGCCCTTGCTGGAGTTGGTGGGCAGGATGATTTCCTTCATCAGCAGCTTGACCGCGTCGGCGATCGGCTGCAGCAGGCCCAGCGGGCCTACCCGGTTGGGGCCGATGCGGATCTGCATGAAGCCGATGACCTTGCGCTCGGCATAGGTCAGGTAGGCGACGCACAGCAGCATCGGCAATACGATGGCGATGATCTTCAACAGGGTCCAAACCACGAGCCCCGCGTCAGTGCCAAGAATACCTTGCAAGAACTCCATGCTTTACCCCTGGGTGATCTCGATAGCGTCGAACATGCCGCCCAGCGCCAGCGTGGCCGCGTGAGCGGTGGCGATGCGGACCGTATCCTGCGGCAGGCTGTCGTCGGCGACGATGCGCACGCGAGCCTGGCCGGAACCCTGGCTCAGCAATGCGGTGCTGTCGACGGCGATGCCCAGCTTCTGCAGCAGGCCGCTGTGGGCGGAAGCCACCGGCTCGGCCGCGTCGCGGGTCTGTTGCAGCGACTCGGCGCGGCGGCAGACGGCGTCGGCCTGGTACAGCGGCACTTCGCCGATGCGCGCCACGCCGGCGGCCGCGGCGGCCGCGACGTTCAGCTGGTTCAGCGCATTGTTCAGGCGCGCGGCGATGTCGCCCTTGGCCAGCAGCTCCGCGCGCACTTCCTCGGCGCTGTTGAAGTCGAAGCCGGACAGATTCAGCATATTGCCCAGTACGCGCAGCACTTTCCAGGCCGGGCGGGCTTCGCCCAGCGGACGCACCACGCCGTTGAAGCTCTGCAGCTTGCCTTCCATATTGACGAAGGAGCCGGCGGTCTCGGAGAACGGCGCGATCGGCAGCAGCACGTCGGCGTAATCCAGCAGGCCCTGGCCCTTGAACGCGGTCAGCGCGATCACGGTGGCGGCCTGCTTCATCGCGGCGACGGCGGCTTGCGGGTTGTAGCTGTCGAACTCGACTTCGGTGTTCAGCAGCACGTAAGCCTTCTTCGGCTGGGCGATCATCGCGGCGGCGTTGGCGCCCGCGCCTTGCGGCAGCGCGCCCGCCAGTTCCGCGCCCACGCTGTTGGCGGCCTCGGACAGCACGCCGAAGCGGGCGCCGCTCAGGCGAGCGATCTCCTGCGCCACGGCCAGCAGTTGGCTGAACGCCGGATGGTGTTGCGCCACGTTGCCCAGCACCACGGCGGCGGTTTCCGCGCCGCTCAGGCTCTCGGCGATGCGGCGCGCCTCGGCGGACACTTGCACCGCGGACAGATCGACGGCGGTTTCGCCGCCCTTGATCTCGGCCACGGCCTTCAGCACCTGGGCGAAGCCGTTGACCAGCGCCAGCGGCGATACGATCAGCTTGGCGTTGATCTTGATCAGCAGCTCATCGTCGGCGACATGGATAATGTTAAGCTCGCTGCCTTTCTTGGCCGCGGTGCGCAGACGCGAGGTCAGCAGCGGCTGTTCCTTGCGCAGCGTGGAGCCGACCACCAGCACCGACTTGGCCGCGACCAGATCGGAAATGCCGGAACCCAGCCACTCGGCGCCCTGCTTGGCCGCGTCGGCGGCGAAGTCGCTGCGGCGCAGACGGTAATCAATGCTTTCCACGCCGAAGGCGCGCGCCAGCTTTTGCGCCAGATGCAGTTCTTCGGTGGTGGAGTGCGGGCTGGTCAGGAAGCCGATGGCGTCCTTGCCGTGATCGGCGGACACGCCGTTCAAGCCCTTCACCACGTAGTTCAACGCGGTTTCCCAGTCGGTTTCGTGCCACTGGCCGTCGAACTTGATCATCGGCTGCTTCAGACGCTCGGCCGAGTTCAAGCCCTCGTAGGAGAAGCGGTCGCGGTCGGCGATCCAGCACTCGTTGATGGCCTCGTTTTCCAGCGGCAGCACGCGCATCACTTCATTGCTCTTGACCTGAACGATCAGGTTGGAGCCCAGGCCGTCGTGCGGGCTGACCGATTTGCGGCGCGACAGCTCCCAGGCGCGGGTGCTGTAGCGGAACGGCTTGGAGGTCAGCGCGCCCACCGGACACAGATCGATGACGTTGCCGGAGATTTCCGAATCCACGGTCTTGCCGAGGAAGGGCAGAATCTCGGAGAACTCGCCGCGATGAGCCATGCCGATTTCCTGGAAGCCGCCGACTTCCTCGGTAAAGCGCACGCAACGGGTGCAGTGAATGCAGCGCGACATTTCTTCCGCCGAGACCAGCGGGCCCATGTCCTTGCCCACCACCACGCGCTTTTCTTCCTGATAGCGCGAGGAGGAGTTGCCGTAGCCCACGGCCAGATCCTGCAACTGGCATTCGCCGCCCTGGTCGCAGATCGGGCAATCCAGCGGATGGTTGATCAGCAGGAACTCCATCACGCCGGCCTGGGCCTTCTTGGCCATGTCGGAGTGGGTATGGACCTTCATGCCGTCGGTCACCGGGGTGGCACAAGCCGGCAGCGGCTTGGGCGCTTTTTCCACTTCCACCAGACACATGCGGCAGTTGGCCGCGATGGACAGCTTCTTGTGGTAGCAGAAGTGCGGAATGTACGTGCCCACCGAGTGGGCCGCTTCCATGACGGTGCTGCCTTGCGGGACCGTCAGTTTTTTTCCGTCGATTTCGATTTCAAGCATCGCTCAACACCATTTGTGGTCCACCAAGGTCTTTCCGTGTTCGATCGCGTACTCGAACTCGTGACGGAAATGCTTGGTGAAACTGCGAACCGGGAACACGGCGGCGTCGGCCAGCGCACAGATGGTGCGGCCCGCCATATTGTTGCCCACGGAATCCAGAAGCTCCAGATCGCCCGGACGGCCCTGGCCGTTGGCGATGCGATGGATCACGCGGTACAGCCAGCCGGTGCCTTCGCGGCACGGCGTGCACTGGCCGCAGGATTCTTCATGGTAGAAGTAGGCCAGACGCTCCAGCGCCTTGATCATGCACACGTCTTCGTTCATCACGATGACGGCGCCGGAACCCAGCATCGAGCCGGCTTTGGCGATGCTGTCGTAGTCCATCGTGCACTGCATCATGACGTCGGCGGGCAGGATGGGCGCGGACGAGCCGCCCGGGATCACCGCCTTGAGCTTTTTGCCGTCACGCATGCCGCCGGCCATTTCCAGCAGTTCGGAGAACGGGGTGCCCAGCGGGATTTCGTAGTTGCCCGGACGGTTCACGTGGCCGGACACCGAGAACAGCTTGGTGCCGCCGTTGTTCGGCTTGCCCTTTTCCAGGAAGGGCTGCGCGCCGTCGCGGATGATGAAGGGCACCGAGGCGAACGATTCGGTGTTGTTGATGGTGGTCGGCTTGCCGTACAGGCCGAAGCTGGCCGGGAACGGCGGCTTGAAGCGCGGTTGGCCCTTCTTGCCTTCCAGCGATTCCAGCAGCGCGGTTTCCTCGCCGCAGATGTAGGCGCCGTAGCCGTGATGGGCGAACAGGTCGAAGTTGAAGCCGGAACCCAGGATGTTCTCGCCGAGGAGGCCCGCCTTGCGCGCTTCGTCCAGCGCTTCTTCGAAACGCTCGTACTCGGCGAAGATTTCACCGTGGATGTAGTTGTAGCCGGCCTTGGTGCCCATCGCGTAACCGGCGATGATCATGCCTTCGATCAGCGAATGCGGATTGAAGCGCAGGATGTCGCGGTCCTTGAAAGTGCCCGGCTCGCCCTCGTCGGTGTTGCACACCACGTATTTGTCGCCCGGGAAGGAGCGCGGCATGAAGCTCCACTTCAGGCCGGTGGGGAAACCCGCGCCGCCGCGGCCGCGCAGGCCGGAGTTCTTCACTTCGGCGATCACGTCTTCCTGGGCCATCTTGCTGTCCAGGATGCGGCGCAGCGCCTGGTAGCCGCCGCGCGCCTCGTAGGCGCTCAGTTGCCAGCAATGGGGATCGGAAGTGTCGACGCCATCGAAAATCACGCCATTGACGAAGATTGCCATTATTTCAGCTCCGCCAGTTTCTTATCGATTGCTTCGGGCGTCATGAAGCTGCACATCTTGTGGTTGTTGACCAGCAAGACCGGCGCATCGCCACAGGCGCCCATGCACTCCCCTTCCAGCAAGGTGTACTTGCCGTCGGCGCTGGTTTCGCCGATGGCGACGCCCAGCTTCTTGGAGATGTACTCGGCCGCGTTGACGCCGCCGGACAAGGCACAGGGCAGGTTGGTGCAGACAGTGATCTTGTACTGCCCAACCGGCTTCATGTCGTACATATTGTAAAAGGTGGCGACTTCGTACGCGGCTACCGGCGGAATCTGCAGGTAGTTGGCGACGAACTCGATCACCTCGGTATTCAGGCAACGCTCCTCCGGAGCGGAGCCCGCTTCGCGACGTTCAGTCAGCGCGATGCGCAAGGCGCCCATCACCGCGGACCGTTTCTGGTCGGCGGGATATTTGGCGACTTCGCGATCGATTTTGGCTAGCGATTCAGCGGACAGCATCAGCGGTCAATCTCCCCAAACACGATATCCTGCGTACCGATGATGGCCACCACGTCGGCGATCATATGGCCCTTGGCCATCTCGTCCAGCGCCGCCAGGTGGGCGTAGCCGGGCGCGCGGATCTTCAGGCGGTACGGCTTGTTGGCGCCGTCGGACACCAGGTAGACGCCGAACTCGCCTTTCGGGTGTTCGGTGCCCACATAAGCCTCGCCCTCCGGCACGTGCATGCCTTCGGTAAACAGTTTGAAGTGGTGGATCAGGTCTTCCATATTGGCCTTCATGCCTTCGCGCGAAGGCGGCGCCACTTTATGGTTGTCGGTGATCACCGGGCCCGGGTTCTTGCGCAGCCATTCCACGCACTGGCGGATGATGCGGTTGGACTGACGCATTTCCTCGACGCGCACCAGGTAGCGGTCGTAGCAATCGCCGTTGACGCCCACCGGGATGTCGAAATCCAGCTTGGAATACACATCGTAGGGCTGCTTCTTGCGCAAATCCCAGGCAATGCCGGAGCCGCGCAGCATCGGGCCGGTCAGGCCCAGGTTCAGCGCGCGCTCGGGCGTCACCACGCCGATGCCGACGGTGCGCTGTTTCCAGATGCGGTTGTCGGTCAGCAGGGTCTCGTACTCGTCCACATAGCCCGGGAAGCGCTGGGTGAACTCGTCGATGAAGTCCAGCAGCGAACCCTGGCGGCCTTCGTTGCGGCGGGCCAGTTCGCGGGCGTTCTTGATCTTGGAGACGGTGTACTGCGGCATGCTGTCCGGCAGATCGCGATACACGCCGCCGGGACGGAAGTAAGCCGCGTGCAGGCGCGCGCCGGACACCGCCTCATAGCAGTCCATCAGGTCTTCGCGTTCGCGGAAGGCGTACAGGAACACGGTCATCGCGCCGATGTCGAGGCCGTGCGCGCCAATCCACAGCAAGTGGTTCAGCAGACGGGTGATCTCGGCGAACATCACGCGGATGTATTGCGCGCGTTCCGGCACTTCGATGCCCAGCAGCTTCTCGATGGACAGGCAGTAAGCGTGCTCGTTGCACATCATGGACACGTAGTCGAGACGGTCCATATAAGGCAGCGACTGGATGAAGGTCTTGCTCTCGGCCAGCTTTTCGGTGCCGCGGTGCAGCAGGCCGATGTGCGGGTCGGCGCGCTGGACGACTTCGCCGTCCAGTTCCAGCACCAGGCGCAACACGCCGTGCGCGGCCGGGTGCTGCGGGCCGAAGTTGAGGGTGTAGTTACGGATTTCAGCCACCGTAGTTCTCCTCGCGAATGATGCGCGGCGTGATTTCGCGCGGCTCGATGGTCACCGGCTGATAGATCACGCGCTGTTGTGTCGGGTCGTAACGCATTTCCACGTGACCGGACAGCGGGAAGTCCTTGCGGAACGGATGGCCGACGAAACCGTAGTCGGTCAGGATGCGGCGCAGGTCGGGGTGGCCGTCGAAAACGATGCCGAACAGGTCGAACGCTTCGCGCTCGAACCAGTTGACGCCGCTCCAGACGCCGACGACCGAGTCGACCACCGGGAAGGCGTCGTCTTCGGCGAACACGCGCAGGCGGATGCGCTGATTGTGCTTGACCGACAACAGGTGGTAGACAACGGCGAAGCGCGGACCGTCCCATACCTCGTCGCGGTATGCGCTGTAGTCCACGCCGCACAAATCGATGCATTGCTCAAAAGACAGGTCGGCGTGGTCGCGCAGCGTGGTCGCCACGGCGATCAGATCCGCCGCCTTGCATACAATGGTCAGCTCTTCCAGAGCCAGCGTGCTTTGCACGAGCTTGTCGCCCAGCGCCTGCTGCACAGCCGACCCTAACGCTTCCATTTTCTTGGAGGCCATAAGTTTCTACCTTAGCGGGCGATGGTGTTGGTGCGTTTGATCTTGTTCTGCAGCTGAATGATGCCGTACAGCAAGGCCTCTGCAGTTGGCGGACAGCCGGGCACGTAGACGTCGACCGGCACGATGCGATCGCAGCCGCGCACGACTGAATAGGAATAATGATAATAGCCGCCGCCGTTGGCACAGGACCCCATCGAGATCACCCAGCGCGGCTCGGCCATCTGGTCGTAAACCTTGCGCAGGGCCGGAGCCATCTTGTTGCACAGCGTGCCGGCCACGATCATCAGATCGGACTGGCGCGGGCTGGGACGGAACACGATGCCGAAACGGTCCAGGTCGTAGCGCGCCGCGCCGGCGTGCATCATCTCGACCGCGCAACAGGCCAGACCAAAGGTCATCGGCCACAGCGAACCGGTTCGGGTGTAATTGATGAGCTTGTCAGCCGTCGTGGTGACAAACCCCTTCTCCAGAATACCTTCTACTCCCATTCCAGAGCTCCTTTTTTCCACATGTAGACGAAGCCCAGGGTCAATACGCCCAGGAACTCCACCATGACGCCCAGACCATAGGTCCCCAGCTCCTTCAACACCACCGCCCACGGCAGCAGGAAGGCGACCTCGAGGTCGAACAGGATGAAGAGGATGGCTATCAGATAATAGCGGACGTCAAACTTCATGCGGGCATCTTCGAAAGCCTCGAAGCCGCACTCATACGGAGACAGTTTCTCAGGATCGGGACGGTTGGGAGCCAGCAGTTTGCCCAATAAAATAGGGCCTACGCCGACCAACAGTCCGACCATGACAAACAGCAGAATGGGAAAGTAATTTTGCAGCATTTCCCGTACACCCCCACAAAAAAGGGGGTTACCCCCCTTGGCTCCAAATAAAACAGGCCACCGGAGTCCCGGTGGCCTGTTTTTGAATGGTGGTGCCGACAGTGAGACTCGAACTCACACAGCTTTCGCCACTACCCCCTCAAGATAGCGTGTCTACCAATTTCACCATGTCGGCACAGCAAGCTTTAATTGTTACTCCGGTATTTTCGATGTCGTACCCGAAGCTTTATCGCTAGGCACACCGGCCGGGATTTGCGGTGCAACCTGTTCAACCTTGGTCCCCATTACGCCCAAATCGCTTTTTCCGCCCCCAGACAGAAAAACCAGAGCAAGGGAAGTCGAGAAGAACACGGCCGCTGCGACAGCGGTTGTCCTACTCAAGAAATTCGCAGAACCAGACGCGCCGAACAAGCTACCGGAAGAGCCGCTACCGAAAGCCGCCCCCATGTCCGCGCCTTTGCCGTGCTGCATCAAAACCAGCACGATAATAGTCCCTGCAGACAGGATATTTACAATCCAGATAAGCGTCTTAATAAGTTCCATACTATATCAATTTTCCTGCGGCTTGGCAAATTGCCCTGAATGAACCGGCGTCCAGAGATGCCCCTCCAACAAGGGCTCCGTCGACATTTTCAGTCGCCAGAATCGCTTCGGCATTCTCTGCCTTGACACTGCCGCCGTAGAGGACGCGAATATTATCGGAGGCCTTGACGTTTTGCAAGCACCAATTTTTGATCGCGCCGTGGATTTCGGCGATTTGCGCCAGCGTCGCCACCTTGCCGGTGCCGATGGCCCAGACCGGTTCATAAGCCACAACGTATTCACCATGGTCTATCTCGGACAGAAGCGCAAGCTGATCTCTAATCACCTCCAACTGACGGCCCGCCTCGCGCTCGTCCAGCGTTTCCCCGACGCACAACACCGGCACCAGGCCGGCGGCGATGGCGGCGCGCATCTTCTTCAGTAGAACCGCGTTGCTCTCGCCAAAGTACTGGCGGCGCTCCGAGTGGCCCACCAGGGTGTAAGCGCAGCCGATGTCAGCCAGCATCGCGGCGCTGGTCTCGCCGGTGAAGGCGCCGTCCTGATCGAAGGCGCTGACGTCCTGCGCGCACAGGCGCAAGGCCTGACCGCGCAGCCACTCGCCCAGGCCGGCCAGGTAGACCGCCGGCGCGGCCACGCCGACCCAGTCGCGGTTGCTCGTCTCGTCCGCCAGCAGCGCCTGCAGCAGCGTCTGCGCGCTGTCGGCGCGGGTATTCATCTTCCAGTTGCCAATCACCAGCTTGCCGGCCATCTCCGCCTCCCGCGATTCTTGAATATCCGCCGATTATATCCGCAGCCGCCATCTTGGCTCAAACCGGCATCCGGCTGATGTTGATTGTCCGCAAACGAAGCCGTTTCGACGACTTGTAATATTCCTGAAAAATTTCAGCCTTAGCATGCGCCCATCACCACGCACCTCATCCATTCTCAGGAGTAGGCATGAAACAGTCTGTTCGTCTGGCCGCATCGTTTGTACTGGGTTCCGTCTGCCTGTCCGGCGCGGCCGTGGCCGCCGACATCACCGGCGCGGGCGCCACCTTCCCGTACCCGCTGTACGCCAAATGGGCCGCCGCCTACAAGGCCGGCACCAATAATAATCTGAACTATCAATCCATCGGTTCCGGCGGCGGCATCAAGCAGATCCAGTCCAAGACCGTGGATTTCGGCGCGTCCGATATGCCGCTGAAGCCGGAAGAGCTGGAAAAATCCGGACTGACCCAATTCCCCACCGTGATCGGCGGCGTGGTGCCGGTGCTGAACGTGCCCGGCATCACCCCGGGACAAGTGAAGTTCACCGGCCCGCTGCTGGCCGACATCTACCTGGGCAAGGTGTCCAAGTGGAACGACCCGGCCATCGCCAAGCTGAACCCCGGCGTCAAGCTGCCGGACCTGCGCATCTCCGTGGTGCGTCGCTCCGACGGCTCCGGCACCACCTTCATCTTCACCAACTACCTGTCCAAGGTCTCTCCGGACTGGGCCAAGGAAGTGGGCTCCAACACCGCGGTCAGCTGGAAAGGCAACCCGGTGGGCGGCAAGGGCAATGAGGGCGTGGCCAACTACGTGACCCGCATCAAAGGCGCGATCGGCTACGTGGAATACGCCTACGCCAAGCAGAACAAGCTGGCCTTCGGCCTGATGCAGAACCAGGCCGGCAGCTTCGTCAAGCCGGACGAGTCCAGCTTCAAGGCCGCCGCCGCCAACGCCGACTGGAAAAAAGCGCCGGGCTTCTACCTGCTGCTGACCAACCAGCCGGGCAAGGACAGCTGGCCGATCGCCGGCGCCACCTTCATCCTGATGCACAAGAAACAGGACAAGCCGGCGCAAGGCGGCGAGGTGCTGAAGTTCTTCGACTGGGCTTACAAGAACGGCGACAAGACCGCGCTGGATCTGGACTACATCCCGATGCCGGACGCGATCAAGGGCGTGATCCGCGCCAGCTGGAAGCAAATTGCCGACAACGGCGGCAAGCCGGTGTGGAACTGAGCCGCATACAATGCACGCAAGCGGCCGGGGACGCGCTCCCCGGCTTTTTGTCTGATAAATGAGCATGCATATGCAAAAGTTGAGCAATCCGCAGCAAATCAAAACCCAGTTATTGCTGGACAATCTGTTCCGCTGGGTCACCCGTTTTTTCGCCTTCCTGGTGCTGGCCTTGCTGGTGGGCATCCTGATTTCGCTGTTGATCGGCGCGCTGCCGAGCATCCACGCCTTCGGCTTCAGGTTTCTGGTCACCAGCGACTGGGACCCGGTCAATGAGCGGTTCGGCGCGCTGGTGCCCATCTTCGGCACCCTGGCCACCTCTTTCATCGCCTTGCTGATCGGCGTGCCGGTCAGCTTCGGCATCGCCCTGTTCCTGACCGAGCTGTGCCCCACCTGGCTGAAGCGGCCGCTGGGCATCGCGGTGGAACTGCTGGCCGGCATCCCGTCCATCATCTACGGCATGTGGGGCCTGTTCGTGTTCGCGCCCATCTTCGCCGACCACGTGCAGCCGCTGCTGATCGACACCCTGGGCGAGGTGCCGCTGCTGGGCGTGCTGTTCCAGGGCGCGCCGATGGGCATAGGCATTTTCACCGCCGGCCTGATCCTGGCCATCATGATCATTCCCTTCATCGCCTCGGTGATGCGCGACGTGTTCGAAGTGGTGCCGGTGATGCTGAAGGAGTCCGCCTACGGCCTGGGCTCCACCACCTGGGAAGTGGTGCGCTACGTGGTGCTGCCCTATACCAAGACCGGCGTGGTCGGCGGCATCATGCTGGGCCTGGGCCGCGCGCTGGGCGAGACCATGGCGGTGACCTTCGTCATCGGCAACTCCACCCGTTTCGCCGCCGGCCTGTTCGAGCCGGGCAATTCCATCGCCTCCTCGCTGGCCAATGAGTTCGCCGAGGCCAACGGCGAGCTGTATCTCTCCTCCCTGATTCAACTGGGCCTGATTCTGTTCTTCATCACCTTCGTGGTGCTGGCGTGTTCTAAACTGCTGTTGCTGCGCCTGAAGAAACAGGAAGGTCGTCCTTCCTGAGCATGAGAGACGCTAACCGCATGAGCCAAACCGTTATGACTTCCGCCCTGCGCCCGCCCCAGTCCGCCATCGCCGCCAAAGCCGACAGCAGCGTCTATCGCCGCCGCCGGCTGGTGAACCGCGTCAATATGGGCGCCTCGATGTTCACCATGGCCTTCGGGCTGTTCTGGCTGTTCTGGATTCTGACCACCCTGTTGCAGCACGGCCTGTCCGGGCTGAACTGGGAGGTGTTCACCTCCAGCACCCCGCCGCCGGGCAGCACCGGCGGCCTGGCCAACGCCATTTACGGCAGCCTGATGATGACCGGCTTCGGCACCTTGTTCGGCACGCCGATCGGCATTCTGGCCGGCATCTATCTGGCCGAGTTCGGCCAGCGCGGCTGGCTGGCGCCGGCCACCCGCTTCATCAACGACATCCTGCTGTCCGCGCCGTCCATCGTCATCGGCCTGTTCATCTACGAAGTCTACGTGGTGTCGGTCGGCCACTTTTCAGGCTGGGCCGGCTCCTTCGCGCTGGCCATCCTGGTGATTCCGGTGGTGGTGCGCACCACCGAGAACATGCTGCGCCTGGTGCCGGGCAGCCTGCGCGAAGCCGCGTCCGCGCTGGGCGCGCCGCAGTGGAAGGTCACTTTGCACGTCACCCTGCGCTCGGCCAAGGCCGGCGTGCTGACCGGCATCCTGCTGGCGGTGGCGCGCATTTCCGGCGAAACCGCGCCGCTGTTGTTCACCGCGCTGAACAACCAGTTCTTCAACAGCAATATGAACCAGCCGATGGCCAACCTGCCCATCGTGATCTTCCAGTTCGCGATGAGCCCGTACGAGGACTGGCACAAGCTGGCCTGGGCCGGCTCCCTGTTGATCACCTTCAGCGTGCTGACGCTGAATATCGTTGCCCGCTGGATGGGCAGCCAGAAAAACCAATCGCATTAAGGCTTGCAGACCATGGCTGAAATCCACTCCAAGCTTCAGGTCAAGAATCTGAACTTCTTTTACGGCAATTTCCACGCGCTGAAGAACATCCAGCTGGAAATCGCCTCGCGCAAGGTCACCGCCTTCATCGGCCCGTCCGGCTGCGGCAAGTCCACGCTGCTGCGCACCTTCAACCGCATGTACGAGCTCTACCCCGGCCTGCGCGCCGAGGGCGACATCCTGCTGGACGGCCACAACGTCCTGGGCCGCGACGTGGACGTCAACCTGCTGCGCGCCAAGGTGGGCATGGTGTTCCAGAAGCCCACCCCGTTCCCGATGTCCATCTACGACAACATCACCTTCGGCGTGAAGCTCTACGAAAAACTGTCCAAGGGCGAGATGGAGGACCGGGTGGAATGGGCGCTGCGCAAGGCCGCGCTGTGGGACGAGGTCAAGGACAAGCTCAAGCAGTCCGGCAACTCGCTGTCCGGCGGCCAGCAGCAGCGGCTGTGCATCGCGCGCGCGGTGGCGTCCAAGCCGGAAGTGCTGCTGCTGGACGAGCCCACTTCGGCGCTGGACCCGATTTCCACCGCCCACATCGAAGAGCTGATCCATGAGCTCAAAGAGGACTACACCATCGCCATCGTCACCCACAATATGCAGCAGGCGGCGCGGGTGTCGGACTACACCGCCTATATGTATCTGGGCGAATTGATCGAGTTCGGCGACACCGACTCCATCTTCACCACCCCGCAGAAGAAGGCCACCGAGGACTACATCACCGGCAAGTTCGGCTGATTCCGCCCCGGCTCTCAGACCGCCGTCATGACCGTTTCCGGCATGACGGCCGTTGGCGTTTCCACGCGGGCAAAAGCGCATGACGGCGGCAAAAAACGGCCTAAATCCGCCGTTCTCCCCGCCCGGTCTGTCAAGGCGATTCCGCATGCTTTTCCGGCAAATGCGACACCATTTATTTTTTTTTTATAAGTACTTGACGGCATTGGCCTTGGACACAACAATCCCGCCTTTACGATACTGCGTGCACATTTCACCATGTTGGACCTGTTTTCCGGGCTTGAGACCCACGTCGCCATCACCTTGGTGCTTTCCCTGGGCTTCGTGCTCGCCTTTGAGTTCATCAACGGCTTCCATGACACCGCCAACGCGGTGGCAACCGTTATCTATACCCAATCGATGAAACCGCGTCTCGCGGTGTTCTATTCCGGCATTTTCAACTTCCTCGGCGTAATCACCGGCGGCCTCGCCGTCGCCTACGCCATCGTGCACCTGCTGCCGGTGGACCTGCTGATCTCGATCAACACCACCCGCGGCATGGCCATGGTGTTCGCGCTGTTGACCGCCGCCATCGCCTGGAACCTGGGTACCTGGTATTTCGGTCTGCCCGCGTCCAGCAGCCACACGCTGATCGGCGCCATTTTGGGCGTGGGCGTGGCCAACAGCCTGATCCACGGCACCTCGCTGTCCCACGGCATCAACTGGAGCAAGGCCATCGACGTCGGCGCCTCGCTGCTGGCCTCGCCCGTGGTGGGCGCCCTGCTCGCCGCGCTGATCGTCATTCTGCTGCGGCGCTACCGGCCGCACAGCAATGTGCACAAAACCCCCTACCAACGCCAGCAGGTGGAAGGCCGCAAGCATCCGCCGTTCTGGACCCGCTTCATGCTGATCGTGTCATCCATGGGCGTCAGCTTCGCCCACGGCTCCAACGACGGCCAAAAAGGCGTGGGCCTGATCATGCTGGTGCTGATCGGCATCGTGCCGGCCAAATTCGTGCTGGATCTGGACAGCACGCCTTACCAGCTGGACCGCACCCGCGACGCCGCCATTCACCTGCAGAAGTTCTATGAGCGCCATCAGGTCGAACTGAGCAAGATCATCGTGCCGTCCAAGGGCAGCAGCCAGTACGAGTGCCATCCGCTGGAAACCGGCGACACCGTCAAGCGCCTGCTGAGCACCATGGGCGACGGCGGCGACTACCACGCGCTGAGCTCGGAACAGCGTTGGAACGTGCGCACCGAGCTGCTGTGCCTGGACGACGCCGCCAAGAAGGCTTCCGCGCTGCCCAAGCTGTCCGCCGACGACAAGCAGATGCTGCAGAACCTGCGCAAGGATCTGACCACCACCACCGAATATGCGCCCACCTGGGTGATCGTCGCCGTGGCTCTGTCGCTGGGCATCGGCACCATGGTGGGCTGGCGCCGCGTGGTGAAGACCGTGGGCGAAGGCATAGGCAAGAAAGACATGACTTACGCCCAGGGCGTGTCGGCGCAGATGACCGCCGCCATCTCCATCGGCCTCGCCAGCCAGTTCGGCTTCCCGGTGTCCACCACCCAGGTGCTGTCCAGCGCCGTGGCCGGCACCATGGTGGCGGACAAGGCCGGCCTGCAGATGTCCACCATCCGCTCCATCGCGCTGGCCTGGCTGTTCACCCTGCCGGTGTCCATGCTGCTGGCGGGCGGGCTGTACTACGTGGCCTCGCTCTGGCTGTAATCAAGTCCGGTCACGGTCTTTCAGCCTCTGTTTAAGGCTGCCGGAAAAAAACAAAGCCACCGCATCGCGGTGGCTTTTTCTTTTGGCATTTCCGCCCGGAAAATTTTCGATTGACCTGGGTCAAGCTTTAAGCCCGGATTGCTTGTGCCAATATTTTATAAATTGCTAATATTTGCTCGCTTCATCATGGTTTCTCCTTTGTTGTTTGCAGCAATCCCTTTGCGCCTCAGCCCCCCAGCCGAGGCGCTTTTTTTTTGCCCGATTCATGGCACACTCAAGCCTTGAGAAACTGCTCGCGCCCCGCCAGCCAACGGTCCAGATGAGCGTCCACCGCCTGCGGATGGCGCTCCAGCAGCAAGGGCGCCAGCTCGCGCGCCGCTTCCAGCAGTTCCAGGTCTTCTTCCAGGTTGGCGAAACGCAGCATGGGCAGGCCGCTCTGACGCGCGCCCAGCAGTTCGCCGGGGCCGCGGATCAGCAAATCCTGGCGCGCGATCTCGAAACCGTCAACATTCTCGTAAATCACTTTCAAGCGCGCCTTGGCCAAGTCCGACAAGGGGTTGTCGAACATCAGCACGCAGACGCTGCGCGCGCTGCCGCGCCCCACCCGGCCGCGCAATTGATGCAACTGGGCCAGGCCCATGCGTTCGGCGTGCTCGATCACCATCAGGCTGGCGTTGGGCACGTCCACGCCCACCTCGATCACCGTGGTGGCCACCAGCACTTGCAGCTCGTTGCGGGCGAAGGCCGCCATCACCGCCGCCTTTTCGTCCGCCTTCATCCGGCCGTGCACCAGGCCCACGCCCAAATGCGGCAGATCGGCGGTCAGTTGCTGGTGGGTGTCCACCGCGGTCTGCAATTGCAGGGTTTCCGATTCTTCGATCAGCGGGCACACCCAATAGGCCTGCTGCCCGTCGGCGCAGGTTTTGGCCACGTGGGCGACGATCTCCTCGCGGCGCGCGCTATTGATCAGCTTGGTGACGATGGGCGTGCGCCCCGGCGGCAATTCGTCTATCACCGACACGTCCAGGTCGGCGTAGAAACTCATCGCCAGCGTGCGTGGAATCGGCGTCGCCGACATCATCAGCTGATGCGGCTCGCCGCCCTTCTCTTTCAGCGCCAGCCGCTGGCCCACGCCGAAGCGATGCTGTTCATCGACAATGACCAGGCCCAGGCGCTCAAAAGCCACCTCGTCCTGGAACAGCGCGTGAGTGCCCACCGCCAGCCGCGTTTCGCCGCTGGCGATGGCCGCCATCGCCTCCTGTTTCTGCTTCTTGCGCAGGCTGCCGGCCAGCCAGCGCACCGGGACGCCCAGCGGCTCCAGCCAGGCGGACAGCTTGAGGAAATGCTGCTCGGCCAGGATTTCGGTCGGCGCCATCAAGGCCACCTGGTAGCCGGATTCGATCGCGGTCAGCGCCGCCAGGGCCGCGACGATGGTCTTGCCGCTGCCCACATCGCCCTGCAGCAGCCGGTGCATCGGGTGCGGCTGGGTCAGGTCGGCGCGGACTTCCGCCAAGGCGCGTTGCTGCGCGCCGGTCAGCGTGAACGGCAGGCGCTCGGCCAAGGCCCGGCTCAGCTTGCCGTCGCCGCGCAAGGGCGGCGCGCGGCCCAGCCTGCGCGCGCGATAGGCTAGCCGCATCGACAGCTGCTGCGCCAGCAATTCGTCGAACTTGAGCCGCTGCCAGGCCGGCAGGGCCGGATCGGCCAGCTGGCCGGCGCTGTAGTCCGGCGTCGGCAGGTGCAGCAGGCGGATCGCCTCGGCGAACGGCGTCAGCCGCAGCGGCGCGGCCAGCTCCTCCGGCAGCGTCTCGCCCAGCGGCTGGCTGTCCAGCTCGGCGTGGATCAGCTTGCGCAGCGCCGGCTGGGTCAGGCCGTTGACCGTGGGATAGATGGGCGTCAGGCTGTCCGCCAGCGGCGCGCCGTTGCCCACTTCGCGGATCTTGGGATGCACCATCTCGTCGCCGGCGAAGCCGCGGCGGATCTCGCCCAGCGCGCGCACCCGGTTGCCGGTGGTGAATTGCTTGACCTGGTTGGGGTAGAAATGAATGAAGCGCAGCACCAGGCTGCCGCTGGCGTCCTCGATGCGCGCCACCAGTTGGCGGCGCGGTCGGAACTGGATCTCATGGGCGATCACCTCGCCCTCCACCAGCACCGCCTGGCCGTAAGGCGCGTCGGCGATGGCGTACAGATGGGTCTCGTCCTCATAGCGCAGCGGCAGATGCAGGACCAGATCGAAACGGCGGCGTATGCCCAGCTTTTCCAGCTTCTTGGCCAGCGCCGGCGCCACGGCCGGCGGCTGATTGGCGGGGTCGATTAGGGAGCTCATCAGCAGCGATTGTACCCAATAAAGAAAAAGGCGGAAGCTGTTCGCGCTTCCGCCTTGCTCACGCGCGCCGCGTCGCGGCCCTTGCGCTTACTGGCGCTCCCACACCTGGGAACGGAAGAAGGGGCCGATGTAGCCGCGCACGCGCAGCTTCTTGCCGTCTTCGATCAGCTTGGCGCCGGAGGTGTAGATCTTGCCGGACTTGGGGTCCAGGATCTTGCCATTGCCCCACTCGGCGCCGTCCTTCTTCAGACCCCACAGGATTTGCATGCCGTTGACCGGCTTGCCTTTGCGGTCCCCTTCGCACTTGTCGCACACCGCTTCCGGATTGGCGAACAGCTTGATGATCTTGCCGTTCAGCTCGCCGCCGGCGCTTTCGGTGATCTGCACCAGGGCCTTGGCCTGCTTGGTTTCGTCGTCTATCGTCTTCCAGACGCCGGCGGCGCTGTCGGCCAGCGCCATATGGCTGAACAGGCCCAGCGCGGACGCCAGGCAGGCGGCTTTGGCGAATTTGCTCATCTTGATTTCCTCGCGAATCGGACCGCGAGGCCGCGCCGCGAACGGGCGGCCGCAGCGGCCTTTTAATTATCTGAACGCCGCCCCGGAACCGCCGGCACGCCGAAAAGAAACGTTGGTTTGGAGCAGCGGCTCTAGGATGCCAACAGCCAATGCCGACGTCAAGAATGGAAACGAAGGACGATGCAACTCACAGGGAGATCTCGCCGCGGCCTATCCGCAACACCCGCCCGCCCACCAGAATCTCGCCCGCGGCGTCCACTTGCAGGTGCAGTACATTGGGCCGCGCCAGCGCCGCGCCCTGCTCCACCCGCCACTGCAAGGGCCCCAGGCCGTTGAGCGCGCACCAGCCGCCCAGATTGGCGCAGGCCGAACCGGTGCCGGGATCTTCCAGCACCGCGCCCTGCTGTTCGAAAAACAGCCGCACGGTGGCGACGCCGCCGTCCTCATGCCACAGATAGGCGACGCTGCGCCCCGGCCGCAAGGTGGCGTCGCGCAACAGCAAGGCGTGCACCGGGCGGGCGCGCAGCACCGCGCCGGCGCTGGCGGCGCGGATCAGCAATTGTTCGCTGCCGGTGTCCACCCATGTCGGCTCCAGCGCGATGTCCTCCTCGTCCAGCCCCAGCATCGCCGCGGCCTGGCCGCGGCTGAGGCCGGCGTCGCGCGCGCTTGGCGGATTCGCCCGCAAGGTGTAAACGCCGTCGCTGTGGAGGATGGGGATCAGGCCGGCGTTGGTGCGCAACTGAAAGCGGGAATCCAGTTCGCCGCGCCAGTGCAGCACCGCCGCCGCGCCCAGGGTGGGATGGCCGGCGAAGGGCAGCTCCTGGCTGGGCGTGAAGATGCGCAAGCGCGCCACCGCTTCGCCGTCCGGAAACAGGAATACGGTTTCCGACAGATTCATCTGTCTGGCCAGGAGCTGCATCTCGCGCTCGTCCAGCCCGCTGGCGTCGGTGAACACCGCCAGCGGATTGCCGCCGAAGCGCTCCTCGGCGAACACATTGACCAATTCGAACGAATACCCGCTCATGCCCCCTCCTGGAATCGATGACACGCCGCCGCGGCCAGTTTCTCTTCCACGCCGGCCAAGCGCTCGGCCAGGGATTTCCTGGCCGGCGCCGCCGCCGCGGACTGCCGCAAGCGCCGTTGCTGAAGCTCCAGACCATGACAGCGGCGGCGCGCTTTGTCCAGTTCCCGCGCCTGCGCGCGCTCGTCGCGGCGTTGCTGCGCCTGGCGCCGCCTGGCCTCGCGCGCCTCGTCGGCGGCCCAGCGCCGGCCTTGGTCCTGGTACTTGGCCGCCTCGCGGCGCTGGCGCTCGTCTTGCTCCACCACATTCAGCGGCGGCGGCTGGAAGGTTTCCGCCGCGCCGCCGTCGGCGCAAGCCCGATCGCTGTAGGCCAGCCGGCCGTCCGCGCTCCGACATTTGTAAACCTGGGCCCAGGCCAGGCCCGGCAGCAATAGCAATAGCGCGATCCGGACTCTCATGCGACCTCCGCGGCGAAGATGAGGGACACGGATAGTTAACATGAAAAAAGGCGGCCTGGGCCGCCTTGTGGTCTGACATTTGGAGCAGTTGGGCCGCTCAGAACCTGTTTACGATCTCGCGAGCCAAGGCGAGACAAGGCGAAAACGGCTGAAAAAGCGGAATGTACACACGGTACATGAGCATTTTGAAGACGTACTCACCGTGCCACGTCTCACGAAGCGCAGCAGATCGTAAGCAGGTTTAGAGCACCAGAACCGCTTCCGCTTCCACCAACACGCCCTTGGGCAGGCTGGCCACGCCGACGGCGGCGCGCGCCGGGAAGGGCTGGCTGAAGTACTGGCCCATGATTTCGTTGAAGGTGGCGAAATTGGACAGGTCGGTCAGATAGGCGTTGAGCTTGACGATCTGGTCCAGGCTGCCGCCGGCGGCTTCGCACACGGCCTTCATGTTCTTGAACACTTGATGGGTTTCAGCGGCGAAACCGCCTTCCACCACGTTCATGGTGGCCGGGTCCAGCGGGATCTGGCCGGACAGGTAAACGGTGTTGCCGGCTTTCACGGCTTGCGAGTAAGCGCCGATGGCGGCCGGAGCCTTGTCGGTGTGGATGATTTCCTTAGCCATTATTCATCTCCTTCTTTCAGGAACAGGGTTAATAAATCATTGAGGAAACGCTGGCCCTTGAGCGTGGGCCGCAACATCACGGCGTCGCGCGCGATCAGGCCTTGCGCCTCGGCTTGCGTCAAGGCGGATTGTATGACGGACAGCGGCAGGCCGGTGCGCTCCTGGAACAGGCGCAATTCGAAGCCTTCGGTCAGCCGCAGCAGATTCATCATGAATTCGAAGGGCAGTTCGCTCCGCCCCACCTTGCGGCTGTTTTGCAGGGGCTTGCCCTCGGCCACCGCCTGAAGGTAGGCGGCCGGCTGCTTGTAGCGCATCTGGCGCACGATGCCGGCATGGCTGCTGATCTTGCCGTGGGCGCCGGCGCCGATGCCGATATAGTCGCCGAACTGCCAGTAGTTGAGATTGTGGCGCGCGCGGCGGCCCGGCCGCGCGAAGGCCGAGGTCTCGTAATGTTCGAAGCCGGCGGCGGCGAGCCGGGCTTCTATCGCCTCCTGCATGTCGGCGGAGACTTCGTCGTCCGGCAGATTGCGCGGCGTCTCCACGGCGAACAGGGTGTTGGGTTCTATCGTCAGATGGTAGGCGGACAGATGGGTGATGCCGTAGGACAGCGCGGTGTCCAGATCGGCCAGCGCTTCGTCCAGGGTCTGCCCCGGCAGCGCGTACATCAGGTCCAGATTGACGTTGTCGAAGTGGCTCAGCGCGATGTCGATAGCGCGACGCGCTTCCTCGCCGTCGTGAATGCGGCCCAGCGCCTGCAAATGCGCCGGCTTGAAACTCTGGATGCCGATGGACAGCCGGTTGATGCCGGCCTCGCGGTAGCCGCGGAAACGCTCGGCCTCGAAGGTGCCGGGATTGGCCTCCATGGTGATTTCCGCGTCCGGCTGCAGCCGCATGCGCGCGCGCACGCCGGCCAGCAGCGCGTCCATCGCCTGAGGCGAGAACAGGCTGGGGGTACCGCCGCCCATGAAGATGCTGCTCAGCGGACGGCCCCAGACCTCGGGCAGGCTGAATTCCAGATCGCGCAGCAAGGCGTCGACATAGGCCATCTCGTCGAAGCCGCTCTTGGGCTCGTGCGAGTTGAAATCGCAATACGGGCATTTGCGCACGCACCACGGGAAGTGGATGTAGAGCGACAGCGGCGGCAGCTCTTTCAAGCCGACTTGACCGCCCAGCCCAAGCGCGGACAGCGAAATCTTGCTCACCTGCACGTCGCGGCTCCTTGCGGCTCCAGCCGCGCCGGCCGGGCGCTGAACGAAGGGACCCGCTTCATGCCAGCGCGCGCAGCTTGGCCAGCAGCGCTTGCAGCGCCTGGCCGCGGTGGCTGACGCGGTTTTTCTCCGCCGCGTCCATCTCCGCCACGCTACAGCCGTGCTGCGGCAGCCAGAAATGCGGGTCGTAGCCGAAGCCGCCGGCGCCGGCCGCCTCGTCGCGCACTTCGCCGAACCACATGCCGTCCGCCACCAGCGGCTGCGGATCGTCGGCGTGGCGCACCAAGACCAGCACGCAGTAATACCAGGCGCGGCGATTGGCCTCGCCCTGCAGCGCCGCCACCAGCTTGGCGTTGTTGGCGGCGTCGGACTTGGGTTCGCCGGCGTAGCGAGCCGAGTACACGCCCGGCGCGCCGGACAGCGCCTCGACGCAGATGCCGGAGTCGTCGGCCAGCGCCGGCAAGCCGCTCACGCGGCTGGCGTGACGCGCTTTTTCCAGCGCGTTTTCCAGGAAGGTGTGGTGCGGTTCCGGGCATTCCGGCACTTGCAGTTCCACCTGCGGAATCACTTGTATGCCCAGCGGCGCCATCAGCGCGGCGAATTCCTTCAACTTGCCGGCGTTGTTGCTGGCCATCACTAATTTGTCGAACATGAGAACTCCATCGAATGCGACGCAGCCCCGACGACGCCGGGGCTGCGGACATAAGTATAAGAACTTATTCAAAGTCTCGCGAGCTAGCGCGAGACAAGGCGAAAACGGCTGAGAAAGCGGAATGTACACGTGGTACATGAGCATTTCGAAGCCGTTTTCAACGCCGTATCGCCGACGCGCAGCAGACTTTGCTCAAATGCTAAGAGCCTGTTCAAAGTCTAGCGAGCTAGAGCGAGACAAGGCGAAAACCACTGAGAAAGCGGAATGTACACGTGGTACATGAGCATTTCGAAGCCGTTTTCAACGCCGTATCGCCGACGCGCAGCAG